>JBOGIW010000039.1:0-22731 GCA_050748045.1 Vicinamibacterales bacterium
CGACCGACGTGAGGCCGCCGAGGGCGACGATTCTGGCGCCCCTCCGCCGCGCGACCTCACAGCCCTGGCGGGTCTTCGCCGCCGCGCGCGCGAGGCCGGCCACGCTCTGGGCCGTGTCGGGCAGAAACGGACACACGACGAGCGAGCCGGTCACGCAGGGACCGCGCGGGGAGCGCACACCGAAAGCTGTGCCGGACGCATAGCTCGGCGTCCACTCGAAGAATCGTTCCAGCGTCGCGCGATACCGTTCGAGACGGTCGCGGCCGTAATCCGGGCGCTCGTGGAGCACGAGGTCGCCGAAATGCTCGTAGCTCTCGGGATGGCCCAGCAGGGCGAGGTCGATGACCGCCGACTCGTCCGGCGCGCTCATCGCTGGCCGAGCCGCCGTTCGATGGCCGAGAGCATCTCCTCGGCGTTCTCGACGAGCCGCGCCTTCAGGATGGGCCCGACGATCTCCTCGATCTCGGGAAGGCCGATCTCGTAGGTGAGCTCCAGCGTGACATGACTTCCCGCCTCGTGCGGCTCCACCTTCCAGAACCCGTCGAATCGATCGAAGACGCCTTCGAGCGCGCGAAAGCGAACCGTCAGGCCGGCGTCGTCATAGATGCCTTCTTCGACCCACTCGAGCGGGGCGTCATCGAGGCGCGTCTCCCACTCGGCGACCTTCCGATGGGCATCCGCCGTCCGGATCCGGACTGACACGACATTGGACATGAACTCGGGGAAACGTTCGACCTCTTTGACGAGGTCGAACGCCGCGCGGGACGGACAGGCGATCGATCGCGACATGCGGATCGTATAGCTCTTACCCATAGCCGTGTCGCCGGGACCTCACCGGTCTCGAAGCAGTTTGATCATGGCCCGCGTCACCTCCGGGCCGGGCGTGGGATCCGGCAGTCCCATCGCCCTCGTGATCAGCAGGCTCCGCGGACGCACCGGCGGAATCTCGTCGGCGTCGAACCGGACGTCCAGCACCGCCGGCCCTCCGGCCGCGATGGCCTCGCCAAGGTGCGTCGAAAGCGCGCCCGGCGTCTCGATACGGCGCGCGCGGGCGCCGCACGACGCGCCGAACTGCACGAGGTCCGGATTCCGATACTCGCTGCAGGAGGTGCGGCCCCCGTACAACCCCTTCTGCAGGTCGTAGATGATGCCAAAGCGCGAGTCGTTCATGACGACCCAGGTGACGTTGCGTCGGTATTGGACGGCCGTGGCGACCTCGAGTCCGTTCATCATGAACGCCCCGTCGCCGCTCACGCACACGACGGGCCGGTCGCCGACGGCGAAACTCGCCCCAATCGCGCCTGCCACCGCCCACCCCATGGGCTCGTAGTCGTGCGCCGTGACGAAGTCTCCGCGCCGCGACGGAAAGAATCGAGCGAGCCAGCGGTTCCACTTCGACGAGTCCGACAGGACGAGCGCACGCTCCGGCACGGCGCCGCGCAACTCGGCCGCGACACGTTGCGGCAGCAGCGGGACCTTGTCGCTGCGCATCTCGGGCGCGTCGAACAGCGGATAGCGTGCTCTCAGCTCGGACACCACACGCCGCCGCTCCTGTCCGTCGGCCATCGTCAGGCGGTCGAGGTGCTCGGCCAGCCGGCGCAGGATCGCCGGCAGGTGGCCCGCGGTGCCCGACGCCGCCGGGTAGACCTTGCCGATCTCTTCCGGATCCATGTCGATCTGGATGAGATCGCGACCTTCCGCGAACGCGGGATCCCAGCTGAGCGTCGAGATCTCGTTGAACGTCTGGCCGACGGCCAGGACGACGTCCGCGTGATGCTTGATGTACTGTTCCGCCGCGCGGTGGGCAAGCACCCCCACGCACCCGAGGTACAGCGGCGACAGCTCGTCGACGACGGATTTCGCGGCGAGATCGGTGGCGACGGGGATGGCATGCCGCTCGGAGAGCTGCGTCACCTCGGCGCCGGTGTCCGGCATCGTGGCGCGTTCGCCACAGAGGACGATCGGGAACCTGGCCGCCGCGAGCCGGTGGGCGATCTCCTCCACGGCGCGCTCGTCGCACGGCTGGTGATCGACGAGCCTGTACTGGCGCGGCTCGAGCGGCACGTAGGCAACCTGCTGGTGCAACAGATTGGCGGGCAGGATCAGATGTGCGGGCCCCGGGCGACCGGCATACGCGATACGGATGCTGTGCCTCACGAAGTCCGGAAAGCGAGACGCGTCCATGCAGGTCGCGGTGTGCTTGCACGTCCCGGCGAACATCCGCTCCTGATCCGGCGTGCGAAACCAGCCGGTCGACTCCTGGTGGGCGCTTCGCGCGAACCCCGTTGTCTGGACCTGACCGGTGAGCGCGAGGACCGGACAGGCCGACGCGTACGCGACGGGAAGGCCCGCGAGCAGGTTCGTGGCGCCCGGACCCAGGGTCGCCACGCAGACACCCAGCCGTCCGGACACACGCGCGTAGGCGAACGCGGAGTACGCCGCCGCCTGTTCATGTCGCGTCAGCACGAGCCGAATCGCCGGATGCGCGGAGAGGGCGTCGTACAAAGGGAGCACGGGTCCCCCAGGCACGCCGAACACGACCTCGACCCGTTCACGCTCGAGGATGTCGACGAGGGCCTTCGCCGCGGAGGTCCGCTTCGGCTTCATCTCGAGCGCTCGCGGGAGGAGACCTGGTCCTTGAAGGCGACGCGACGGATCTTCCCGTTGCGGGTGCGCGGAATCGAATACGGCCGCAGCAGGACGACCTCGTGGACCGGGTAGCCCGCGCGCGTCAGCGCCTGCCGCAGGGCGAGCATCAAGGCCTCACGCTCGGGCGTCGTCGCGAGATGCGTCTCGGCATAGACGGCGATGACCTCGGTGCCGGAGCGCTCGTCGGGGACGGAGACCGCAACGACCTCCGACTGCCGCACGCCGGGGACGGCAGCCGCCACGCGTTCGAGGTCGTCCGGGTAGTAATTGCGGCCCGCGACGATCATGACCTCCTTCTTGCGTCCGGTCACGAACAACTCGCCCTCCGCCAGGTAGCCGAGATCGCCCGTGCGCAGCCAGCCGTCGCGCATCGTTTCACGCGTGGCCTCGGGCTGATCGTAGTAGCCCGCCATCACGCAGCGTCCGAGGAGCGCGATTTCGCCGACGTGGCGGTCGGGCAGACGCCGGCCATCGTCATCGAGGATGGCGACGGTGGTGTTCTCGAGCGGCGTCCCGACACAGGCGATGGTCCGCCGGGTCGCGTCGGGTGCCGCCGGGGGGACGGCGCGGTGCTCGCGCTCGAGGGTCGCGAGGTCGACGACATCGAATCTGGGTCCCTCGCCGAGCCGCGGCATGCTGACGGCGAGGCAGTTCTCCGCCAGTCCGTACGTCGGGATCAGGCTCGTCCTGCGAAAGCCACAGCGCTCGAACCGGGCGCAGAATTTCTCGAGGCTCGTGTCCCGCACGGTTTCGGCGCCGACGAGCGCAATGCGAAGCCGGCTGAGATCGAGCGTGTCGCTTCCGTTCGGGCGAATGCGATCGGCGCACCACTGATAGCTCGAGCTCGGTCCGGCGGTAATGGTCGCGCCGTAGTGAGAGATGGCCCAGAGCCACAAGCGCGGACGGCGAATGAAATCCTCGGGCTTCAGCAGCGTGACCTCGCCGCCGAGTGCGACGGGCGTCAGCAGAAAGCCGATGAGCCCCATGTCGTGGAACAGCGGCAGCCACGACACGGCTGAATCGGCGTCCGGGTCCACGATCTCCAGGGTTTGGGTGAGCGCTTCGATCTGCTCGAGCACCGCCGCCTGCGTCAACATCACCGCACGCGAGCGCTCGGACGTTCCCGACGTGAACTGCAGCAAGGCGAGATCGCTCTCCTCCGCCGGGGCCTCGGCCGACGGGTAGACGTTCGCGGCATCGTCGGCCGACACGACAGCGAGCCCGGGAACGTCGGACGACAGGCGGCGCGTGACGTCGTGGACGAGCTCGCGTGGAAGCACGAGCAGCCGGCCGCCGATCGACCGGAGGCGGTGGGCGAGCACCGCCGTGTTCTCCTCGTCCGCCGTCTGGCGCCGGAATGGCGCGACGGCGGCGGGCGTCCCGCCGGCCAGCAGCGTTCCGAAGAACGCGCCGACGAAATCGGCGCAGTTCGGCAGGGCGATGATGACGCGGTCTCCCCGCTGCAGACCCCGGTCGCGAAGGAGCGCGGCCCAACGGCACGCGCGCCGCCACGCTTGCTCGTACGTCTCGACATGGGTCTCGACGCCGTCGTCGAGGAAGCGGCAGTAGACGCGGTGCTTGTATCGAGTCGCCTGGTCGGCGAACATCCGGCCGAGGCCCGTCCAGCTCGACGCCCGGTCGTGGGGCAGCCGGGAAGCCTGTGGGTGTGGACCTGCCATAGTCAAAGATTCGCCACGCCGACCACGCTCGGCGCGATCCGGCGGCAGGCGGCACGAGGCCGGTATGATACACGATTGCTCTCGCGACACTTGCCCGGAGCGCCGATCCGCGCCGGTGTGCGGTAGGGCGCCCTGCCTCCCTGTCACCGCAGGGGACTCGGGTCTATCCGCGGCGACCCGCGTGCGCGACAGCGAGCTCCGCGGCGCGCTCGGCGCCCTGTTCGGCCGCGATCGTGACGGCGAATTCCGCAGCCCTCCGCCGCATGCCGGGATCCGACGTGATCCCGCGTAACGCCTGCTCCAGTGCCTGTGGCGCCAGCGTCGCCCGCGGAATCGGCGGCGCGCCGAGGCCAAGCTGCGCGACACGCTTCCCCCACAGCGGCTGATCGGCGAAGAACGGAACGGCCACCGACGGTGTTCCCGCACGCAGGACGGCGCCGGTCGTTCCCAGCCCGCCGTGATGGACGACGGCCGCAACACGGGGAAAGATCCAGTCGTGTGGAATCGAGGCGACAACGTACGCCTCCGGCGGCAGCGTGCCCGTCAGATACTGCTCGCCGATTCGCGCGACGACGCGGTAGCCGGCGTGCAAGGCGGCGTCTATGGCCCGTCGCGCCGTGTGGCCCGCGTCGTAGTCGTCCATGCTGCCAAAGCCCACGTACACGGGCATGGGTCCACTCGAGAGGAAGTCGAGGAGGTCAGCCGGCGGGCACCAGGGCTCGACGCCGTCGAGGAACCAGAAGCCGGTGATCTGAATGTGGGGGGCCCAATCGGCCGGTCTCGGAAGGACGTGCTCACTGTAGCCGTAGATGACCGGCGACCTGCTCTCGCGCATCGCTCCGAATGGTCCGGCGAGAGGAAGCGGGGGCAGGTCGGCCTCTTTCGCGCGCGCACGGTTGATGGCCGGTCGCAGCACCTGCCAGAGCGCCTGCTGCGACAGATGATGGCTGACGAGGTTGTAGCGGCGCCGCAGCGGCCCCGGCAGCCACGACCAGTCGGGAAACACGATCGAGGGATGCGCCTCGGTGGGGGAAATCGGCTGCAGACAGGCATGGACCGACGGGATGCGCAGCTTCTCCGCCACGCTGTAGCCGGCGATGAGCCCGAGGGCCGAGACAATCAGGGCGTCGGCGTTGCGGCAGGCGTCGAGGCTCGCGCGCATGACGGCGTGGGCCATCGGCTCCACGATCTCGCGAATCGCCAGGGCGAATTGCAGCGGTTTCGCGCCTGACTTCAGCCACGCGCGTCCCGCGTCGCTCTGCATCACCTCCAGGTGACTGCCGTGCAGCCTGGCAAAATCGAGTCCCTCGACGCGAACGGCCGGCTCGTACTCCTCGTGCGTCGCGATCACGACTCCGTGGCCCCGGCGTCGCAGCGCCCGGCCGACGGCGAGGTACGGGCAGACGTCGCCCCACGTGCCGAAGGTGATAATGGTGAACTGCACGACTGTCGATACAATTCTCCCCCATGCGCGTCAGTCCACGCTCGGCATGAATCGCGGCAGCCTTGTCGTGGCGCAGGCCGCCTACCTGTTCCTGCCGCTCGTCGGCTCGGCGATCTGTTCGGCTGTCGTGCTCGCCGGCGACCGCTGGGGATGGCTGAAGCGGCCGCTCGACTTCGGCGTGACCGTCCGTGGCCGGCGGCTCCTGGGCGACAACAAGACCTGGCGCGGGCTGGCCTGCGCCTGGCTCGGCTCGGTCGCGGCCGTCGCCATTCAACACGGGATCGGGTCCGACGCCGGCAGCCTTGCCGTGATCGACTACTCGGCGGCCAGCGTCGTCGCGCTCGGCACGGCCTACGGGCTGGGCGCGACGATTGGCGAGCTGCCGAACTCCTTCGTCAAGCGCCAGCTCGGGATCGCGCCGGGCGGCAAGCCCACCGGCGCGCTGGTGCCGGTTCTCTACGTGTGGGACCAGGTCGATGTGCTGCTGGCGATCTGGCCGCTGCTGCTGTGGTGGGTGCGGCCGAGTCCGGCGCTGGTTGTCGCGTCGTTCGGGGTCGTGTTCGTGGTGCACCAGGTGATTTCGGTCGTCGGCTTCCTCATCGGCGTCAGACGGAGCCCCGGCTGGTAGCCGCATCCCCGCTCAGCTATGCAGGTGGATTTCCCCGGACGTCCCATCGACGGTGATGATTTGACCGTCGCGAATCCGTGTCACCGCGTTCGGGACGTTCACGACCGCCGGAAGTCCGAGCTCGCGCGCCACGATGGCGGCGTGCGACAACTGACCGCCAACCTCGAGGACGAGCGCCCTGGCGAGAGGAAACACCGGCGTCCACCCCGGATCGGTGGCGCGCGTCACGAGGATGTCGCCTGGCCGAAGGCGCCCGGCCTCGCGCGAGTCCACGATGATGCGCGCGGGACCCCTGGCCTTCCCCGCGCTCGCCGGGATGCCGATGACGACCGACGGGTCCGCAAGCGGGACGTCCGCCTCGACCACCTCGGCCCCGGTCGTGTCGAGCACGTCGGGAGCGCGGGTCGTGAACCAGTAGTGGAAGTTCTCGCGACGCCGCCGCACGAGCGCCCGCAGATCGCTCGGGAGCGGCCGTGAACCGGCCGATGTCACGTCGGCTTCGATCTCCGGAATCGAAATGAAGAAGATGTCGTCGGCACGATCCAGGCGTCCCCGGGCGGTCCACCGTTCACCGAACGCCAGTGCGAGGCGGCGGACAACGGACGCGACTCTGACGTAGGCGTCCCGGCTGTTCTCTCGAGCGCGCACGCGGTTCTGCACGCGCCGCAGGACCTGCCGGAAGATGACGCGGCGGATCGGTGTGAGATGTGCCGTCGCCGAGGCGACCGCCGACTCCCGGCGCCGGCGCTGCGCGGCCGCTCGCTCGACGGGATCGACGAGCGCGGTGTCGTCACCGCGGAGATACCCCGCCATGGCCGCCATCAGCGGCTCGGGCGCTTCCGCCCATCGCGGATGCAGCAATTCCCCCTCGCTCGCGCAGCGATGGCCGTGGCGCACGAGGAAGGCGTCGAACGCATCGGTGAACGGCCGCGCTCGAGGCATCTGACGGAGTGTGGCCAGCGCAGCCTGCGGCGTGCTCTCGACGACGACCTCCCGCAAGCCGAGGGACTCGATGGTCTTCGCCAGGTCCCACAAGCCGGCGCCGATCTCGGCCGGGCGGACGCCGTCCAACCCGGCGACGAGGTCGCACGCCAGGTCTCGGCGGCCAAGCCAGCGGGACAGCAGCAGCTCCAGGACGGCGAAATCGACCATGGCCGAGTTGCCGACGTGAAACGCCATCACACGCGCGAATCGATCCATCCAGCTCTGAAACTCGGTCCAGAGCTCACGATCGGCGAGCGCGCGCAGATCCCGGCGTATGAGCTCGGGCACCACCCGCCCGACGGCGTCGAGGTACCGGTCGCCCTGACGCACGGTCCACACCTGGCGGAGCGCCAGGCCGGCAAGCGACGGAAGGGCGCGCACGACCCGCAGCGGTCGCAGACGCTCCGCGTCGCCGCGGCGCGCCGCCGCGCGACGGTTGCCATGCGCTGCGTCGAGGAGGGTGGCGGGCAGGCCCAGCTCGTGCGACAGGACGTGGGTCAGCGCGCCCTCGTTGTAGTACACGCGGCCGCGAAAGCGCTGCACCCATTGAATGTCGCGCGCGCGGGTCGAGCCGACACGGCCGAGCGTATGTCGCATGGCGGTGCGCATCAGCAGGGGGGCGCCCGACCAGACGAGCGGCGTCACCGGATCCGGCCACGCCTCGCCAACGTTGGCCTGCGTCCACAGGTCGAACGCATGCGGCGGCGACTCGGCATAGGCCGGCCACGTGTCATCGTGCGGAGGGCCGGCGGCCGGCGGCTCATCGCACGCGGGCTGCCGTGCCGGCGGCAGACCGGTGACGGGGCGCGACTGGAGGACGAACAGGTGTGTGCCGGCGAGGGCCCATTCGATCTCCTGCGGCGCGCCACACATCTCGTGGACGCGTCGGCCCAGCCTGACGAGCTCGAGCGCGCGGCCGGTGTCGAGCACCGGCTGGCGGCGCCGGTCTTCCTCGACATCCACGACGCTGACCCCGTCCGCCGCCAGCACGGTCATCGTGGCCTTGTCCCCGATGTGGACACGAGCCACGCGATCGAGGCGTGTATTGACGACGATCGTGTCCGGCGTGACACGACCGCTGGCGACCGACTCGCCCAGGCCCCATGCGGCGTTGATGACCGTCTCGTCGGCCGCGCCGCTGACCGGGTTGATCGTGGACAGAACACCCGCGGCGTCGGCTGGCACCATCGACTGCACGATCACGCCCAGGGCGATGTCCGTGGCATCAATGCCGCGGCGCGCGCGATACGCAATCGCGCGCGGGGTCCACAGGCTCGACCAGCAGCGTCTGATTGCCTGCACGACGGCCCGCTCCTCCGTGACGTTGAGGAACGTGTCCTGCTGACCCGCGAAACTTGCGACGGCGAGGTCTTCGGCTGTGCCCGAGGAGCGGATCGCGACGCCCGCCGCCAGGCCGGCCGGCTGACGCATCTCCAGGAACGTCCGATGGCCGACGAGCCGCCGGTACTCGTCGAGTATCTGCCGCAGCACTTCGGGCGGAACGATGCCGGCGTCGACGAGCGGGCGGATTGCGCCGGAGGCGCGCTCGAGGGATGAGGGATTGTCAGCGTCCGCCGTCTGGACGAGCTCGAGAATCCGCCCGTCCAGGGCATTGGCGCCCAGGCAGGCCCGGTAAGCCGCCGTCGTCACGACAAATCCCGGAGGCACCGTGACGCCGCCTCTCAGCAGTCTCGAAAGGGAGGCTGCCTTCTCGCCGGCCAGCGAGGCCGTGGCGTCGGGTGAGTCCAACGGAACGACGAACGGGTCCATCAGGCAAGGACGCCCCTCACGAGCGGGCGGCGGTCACGACCATCGGCATGCCGTATCGAGGTCGCAGGCCGATCCAGGGCTTGGGCACCGCCAGCGATCCGGCCGCGTCGGCGAGGCGAAACCGCTGTGCGACCGTGGCGATAGCGAGCAGCATCTCCAGCAAGGCAAACCGCTGGCCGATGCAGCTCCGGGGTCCGGCGCTGAACGGCATGTAGGCGTACTTCGGCGGCTGCGACGCCGCCGAGCCGAGCCAGCGCGACGGGCGAAACGCGTTCGGATCATCGAAGTATCGTCCATCCCGGTGCGTCACCCACGGACTGATGATGACGATCGTCCCGGCCGGCATCTTCTGCGCTCCGAGCGTGAAGTCCTCCACGGCTTCGCGAGCGAAGGCCCACAACGGCGGGTAGAGGCGCAGCGATTCCTTGAGGATCGCCTCGGTGTAGGTCAACTCCTGGACGTTGCCAGGGGATGGCGCTCGATCGCCCAGCACGCCCGCCAGTTCCGCCCGCAGCTTCGCCTCCTCGTCGGGATGCGTCGCCAGGAGATGCCAGGTCCAGGTCAGCGCGACGGCGGTCGTCTCGTACCCGGCGACGAAGAGTCCGACCACGTTGTACCGCCACTCGGGATCCTGCGTGCGGTTGTCCTTCAGCATGATCTCCAGGAGCGCTCCGCCGCCGCCACGGCCGGACCGATGCCGCTCGACCAGCCGATCGACGATGCGCTCCACGTCGGCGACGGCCCTGACCAGGCGTCGATTGCGCCGGGTGGGAACGATCGGCGGCACGTGAAGCGGATTGGCGAGGCGTTGCGCGATCTCGAACATGATGGTCTCGAAGGCGTCCGCCAGCGTGCGCTGCTCCGATTCGTCCTCCTCGCCAAAGAGCGTCGTGGCGACGATCCGGAACGCGAGACGGACCATGTCGACGTACACGTCGCGGACTTCACCGACGCGCCAGTCCGCGATCACGCCTTCGATCACGCGGGTCATGACGTCGCCATACGCGCTGACCTGCGGGTGGAAGAACGCCGGCTGTATCGTCGGACGCTGGCGCATCCAGAAGTCGTTGTCGGCGGGAAAGTGCGTCACGCGGTCGACCTGTTCCCCGCCGGCGAGAAACCGCGACAGTCGAGAGAACTTCCGGCCGCAGGACTTGGCGAAGACGCGATGCTGGATGACGAGCACCTCCTCGATGAGATCGGGGTGATTGACGACGAAGGCCGTCCGCGGCCCGAAGCGCAGACGGGTGAGGTCGCCGTTGGCCCGCGCGGCGTTCAGAAGGCCGAGGGGATCGCGCTTGAACCGGACGAGATGACCGAGGAGCGGAAGACCGGCGGGCTCGGTCCCGTTTCGCATACTGAGGTGTGCCTCCACACGAGACTGCGGCAAAAGCGCCAACCAGCCTAGCATGGCCGGCGGCCGCACGCGCGGAAATCGGGGCGCGGGCGCCGGCTCGATCAGTCGTCTGGACGCCGCACGATCGACTGGTAGAGATCGCCGGCGGCCGTCCTTACGCGTGTGAGCGCCGGGTCCTCGTCCAGGGCGATGTGATAGAGCCCGAAATCCGTCGCGGGGCTGAAGGGGTTGCCCCACTCGCGGTTCGACGTGAGACTCCAGTACAGCCAGCCGGCCACTCGCATGCGATCGGACAAGGCGCGCTCCACCTGCCGCAGGTGGATGCGAATGTAGTCGGCACGCGTGACGTTCGACGCCACTTCCACGCAGCCGTTCTCGACAATCAGCAGCTCGCGGTCGGGGAACAATCCGGCGTGATACTTCAGCACGGAGTACAAGCCGCGCGGCCACACAGGCGCCCTGTCGAATCGACCGTGTAGAAGCGCCGCCACCATCCCGCCGAGCCGATCGGGCCGGAGGAGGCTGAACCCCCAGTAATAATCGATCCCGACGAAGTCCTGCTGATGGATGCACGAGGCCGGACACAGGAACGCGGGCAGGCGCCCGGCCATCCCGAGGTGCCACCAGTTCGCGGAAAAGACGGTCGACGTGAGCGCCCGGAGCATCCCGAGCCCCTTGCGAACCGGATCGAGCCACTGCGGCCCCGGGCGCCGAGGCCCCCGGCCGACACGCTCGCCCTGTCGTTGAAGATCCCGGAGGTCGCGCAGGCCGGTGGCGCTCCGATCGAGCACCCGCTGCAGCCAGGCGGGAATCCCGACCGCCGATGGGTTGGCCCCGACCTTCGCATGCGGATGCCGCGCGCGGATCTCCGCGCGCGCCGCCGTGTGAGCCAGGAACAGGTTGCGCATCAAGGCCGCGACGGCAGACATCTGCTCCGCCATGGTCGCGTCTTCGGGCAGGCCGGGGGGCATCGAGTAGGACGGTTGCCACCACGGCTTCACGTATCCAAACGCGACCATGTTCGGCTCGTTGATCGTGATCCAGTACGGGACCCGTGTGTCGAGCGCGCGTGCGACTTCGGCGGCGTAGCGCTGGAACATCGACGGGAACTCGGCCCCGACGAGCCCTCCACGCGCTTCCACGTGCAGGGGCCACGTGAAATGGAGCAGCGTGATCACCGGCTGCATGCCGGCATCGACAATATGCTGCGTGAGGTCGGCGTAATGGCGAAGGACCTCACGATCGAACGCGCCTGGCGCGGGCTCGACCCGGGCCCAGGCCACGGAGAACCGGAACGCCGTGCACCCGAGACCCTTCGCCAGCTCGACGTCTTCGGCGTACCGATGCCAGAAGTCGGTGGCTCGACGCCGGAGCGTGAGACCGCGGCGCTCGTGCCACTGGTCGCGAACGTCGCGCCAGCGGGGATCGTAGGCCTCACACTGATGGTCCGACGTGCCGACGCCGAACAGGAACGATTCCGGGAAGCGCGCGCGTGTCATCGGGATTTCGCACCGGGCTGGCAGGACGCGCCATTGTATCCGCAGCGGGTGCGCATGCGGCCGCACTCGGCTCACGGGCCAGCCATGGTCGAGCTTTTGGCCACCGTGGACGCTCGGGGCCGATGTGTATTGGTCGAAGCCGATTCTCCGCTGTGCGATGAAGGGCCGCCGGGGATACCTTCACCACGCGTGACCTCCATGGCGCCGTCTTGACAACCGGTTGACGACGATGCCATCGTCGTCAACCGACGAGGGAAGTCGCGTATGGCGCAGGTCACGATCGACGAGGGCCTGGCCTGGCTCAAGACGCTGAAGAAGCGGCACGACGAGCTTGCTCGCACTTCGCAACGACGCATCGTGAGCGGCGCTTGTCCGGCGCTTCGGCCGACAGGGAGATTGTCACGGCGCCCGTCTACGACGTGAAGGTCCTCGACCGACTCGTCACGCGCGTTGCGCGGGAGATTCGCCTGCTCGAGCCGGCGCTCAAGGCGACGAACGCCAAGACGACGATCGACGCGTACAAATCAGGACTCGGCCCACCAGAAAACGGACCTTCGTTGATGGTTTCACCCGACGCGGCCTCTGACGTTCCCGACGACGCGCCGCACCTATAGTGCCCATCGACACCGTCTATAGGAGGTTGGTTGGAATGGCACCGTCCAGCACAATCCTCCCGTGGCCCGAGCGTCTGCGGTGAAAGCGATCGAATTGGTCGGAGACGTCGACGAGCGGCACCGGCTCCATGCTGACCTGCCGCACGAGGTGCCACCTGGCCAGGTGCGCCTGATCGTGCTGCTGCCCGAGGAGGATGAGGCAGGCGATGCATGGGCACGCGCCGTGGCCAAGGAATGGGCCGAGGAGTTGGAAGACACCCGCCAGGATCTCTACACCATGGAGGATGGTCAGCCGGTAGATGCACCCCGGTGACATCTATCTGGCGCGATTTCCCTTCAGCGATGGCCCCGGAATCAAGCTGCGTCCGGTGCTCCTGTTGACGGGAACCATCGGCTCCGTTCCCGAGGTGCTGGTCGCCTACCTCTCCTCCGTCGTTCCCGACCGGCCCCTGCCGTCGGATTACGTGCTCGATCCCGCCAAGACCGAGTTCAAGAGCACTCACCTGAAGGTCGTTTCGGTGTTGCGCTTGCACAAGCTGGCGACGCTGCATCGTTCCAGCCTCGCCCGGCACCTGGGTGCGCTCAATCCCACGCAGCGGCCGGTGATCGCCGCCAAGCTGAAGGCGCTACTCGAACTGTAGGGCGACTGCGTGTAGGCCCGCGTCCGAATCACGAGGAATCGGCCCTGGCCGACGGTCCAGGGACGTCCGGCCCGGACTCGGGGCTGACGCAGCTCACCGCGCGCGCCAGGAGAAGATCTCGCTCGCGGGCGTTGGTCGCCATGCGCGCGGCCTTCTCGAGCTCGGCCTTCGCCTCGGCTCTCCGGCCCAGCTTCAGGAGGAGGTCGCCGCGAACCGTGGGGAGCAGGTGGTAGTCCCGAAGCGCCGGATCCTCCGCCAACTCGTCGACGAGCAACAGACCCTCCGTGGGACCATAGGCCATCGAAATGGCGACCGCACGGTTCAGTTCGACGACCGGAGAGCCCGTGAGCTCGACGAGCGCGTCGTAGAGCGCGACGATCCGGACCCAGTCTGTCTACGCCTTGTTCTTCTGCCGCTCGAGCTCGAGGCGGAGGCGCTCCTCCCGCGCGCGTAGCTCGGGCGTGAACTCTTTGCCGAAGTCATCCGCTTCGAAGATGGGACGAATCTCGAGCTCAGCGTCCTCGCCCGGCATGGGATCGGGGCAGCGACGCGCCCACTCGACAGCCTCCTCCATCGACCGGACCTGCCACACCCAATAGCCGGCGATGAGCTCCTTTGTCTCGGTGAATGGACCGTCGACGACGCTGCGCTTGCTCCCCGAGATCTTGATGCGCTTGCCCTTCACGCTCGGGTGAAGGCCGTCGCCGGCGAGCATGATGCCCGCCTTGACGAGCTCCTCGTTGTACTGGCCCATCTCGGTGAGCAGCTTCTCGCTCGGCATGACGCCCGCTTCACTGTTCTTTGTTGCCTTCACGATCACCATGACCTTCATCGTTGTGTCCTTTCGCTGCGGCGCCTCGGACGCCCGTGGGTTGCTCGTATAGGCGACGAGTGAGGTTCGGCGAGATCGACACGGCCGAGCGGGATGGCTCAGCTGGTGGCGTTCCGGAAACGCCTTGCAGAATCAATGACAATATCCGCCGAGGGTTCTCGAGGTCACATAGCAGCCGTTTTCCCTTGACACGCGAAGCCGCGCCGCCGTATAAAACCCAAAGGTTAATTAACCTATTGGTTTAGTCAAGATGCCCGCCGATCAGTTGAGCATGACGTTCGCAGCCTTGGCGGACCCGACCCGCCGGGCGATTCTTGCCCGTCTCCGTGCGGACGAGTGCTCGGTCACCGAGCTGGCCGAGCCCTTCGATATGAGCCTGCCCGCCGTGTCGAAGCACCTCCGCGTGCTCGAACGGGCTGGCCTCATCGCTCGGAGACGGGATGCGCAGTGGCGGCGCTGCCACCTCGAAGCGGGACCATTGAAGGCAGTAGCGGATTGGACCGAGCGCTACCGGGACATCTGGGAAGCGCGGCTCGATCGATTGGACACGTACCTACAGCACATGACAGCGAAGGAGGCGAAGAGTCATGGTCGTCAGCAGCGCGGTAAATAGCGACAGCTTCACGGTCACGATGCCGTCGGACCAGGAAATCCGCATGACGCGCCTGTTCGACGCGCCGAGGCACCTGGTGTTCGAGGCGATGACGAAGCCCGAGCACGTGAGGCGGTGGTGGGGCTGCCTGGGCGAGGGCTACTCGGTGCCGGTCTGTGAGATCGATCTTCGCGTCGGCGGCAAGTGGCGCTTCGTGAACCGCCATCCGCACGGTGAGGTCGCCTTCAGCGGCGAGTACCGTGAGATCGCGCCTCCCAGCCGCCTGGTGTTCACCGAGACGATGGAGCCGCATCCGGAACCTGGCTCGGTCGTGACGGCCCTCTTCACCGAGGACGGCGGCAAGACCCGGCTCACCGTTACAGCGCTCTATCCATCGCCGGAGGTGCGTGACATCGTCCTCCGGAGCGGAATGGAGAGGGGTGCGGCAATCAGCTACGACCGTCTCGAAGACCTCGTGGCGGAGCTGCAGCGATCGTAAGCTCGTGATCGCAGGAGCCTGGCCGAGCACGGCGAACGCGCTCGGCCACGTTCCGAGGCCGAAGTGCTGGTCAGCATCAGCAGCCCAGCGTCGACGTGCCTTCGACGAGGGCCGCGAGCTTCGCGAGGGCTTCCCGCCAGCCGGCCTCGTTGTCCGCGATCGGCACGCCCGGCGGCCGCCCGTCGTGCACAGCGACGATATCGGTGCCCCGATCCGCGTCGGCCAGCGTGGTCGTGATCGTCATCTCGCCTGTCATCGATGGATCCGTCGTCTCGAATTCGACGACTTCGACAACCTGCTCGTTCGGCACGAGCTTCACGAAGCGGCCGTGGTACGTATCGGTGTGCGAGGACGTCTTGCCGGTTCCGGTCGGCTCGTCGTAGGTGGCGCACTATCGCGCGGGTGGACTCAGGCGCGTGTCGAGCGCGAATCGCGTCTGCGTTTCCACCTCGTATCGTCCGGCCGCGCGAGTGGGGTTGAACAGCAGGTTCCAGCTCTCCTGGGTAACCGTACTCGGGATGACGACGAACAGGTGCTCTTCGAGCAGCGCGCGTCCGAAGGCTTGCTGTCCACCGCTCGGCGACCCTGGCCGCAGCCATCCCGCGTTGGGTACATCCTCGGGCATCACCACGTGCACGTCGGTGACCTCGAGGATGCGCGCACGCGTCAAGACGTGACGAACAGTGTCGAGCGCCGCGAACCCCTTGTGGACCGCCACTTCCAGGATGGCCGTCGCCGGATCGGCCGAACAGTAGACGACGGGGTAGCCCACGGGATTCCACCGTCCGCCCACGTCCGCGGATCCGATCCCGCGGTCCCAGGTCGCCCGGTGGGCTTGGAGGTCCAGTCGCCAGGCCCGCGGCGGCGCGGCCACCCACGGCAGGGGCATCATGCGTAGACGCCGTGCTCGACGCGCGTCAGGTACTCGCTGACCAGGCGTGTCCCGGGATGCGTGCGCAGCAGATCGATCGGCTTACGGTGATCCAAGCCGATTGCCGGCCGATTCAGCCACTGCTCGGCCTCGGCCTGCGAACCGAACACGCGCGTGGCGTGGGCGAGCACTTCGGCAAAGCGCCAGAGACGCTCACTCTCGTCCACCGGCAAGCGTGTCCTCGGCGCGGCCTTGCGTCGGGCGAACGAGCGCTCGCTGACACCAATCGTGGCGAGCAGGACATTCGAGGACAAGCTCACGACGGCTGCAAAGAGCCTGGCCATCGCCTCCGCCGGAATGCCACGCAGGACCAGTTCGTGTGCGTCCTCTTCGGTCGCCACTTGCCGATGCAGCACCCGTCGCCCGCCCAGCAGCTCCGTAGCGAGCTGCACGGACGACCTCGCGGACGAGGTCTTGGTTGATCCAGTGAGCGCTGTGGTCATGGCGGCCTTGTGTCAGATGGCATAATAATCATGCCAGATGGCAGATCAGCGGTCAAGCCGAGTTACCGCGCCGGCGCGGGACCGGTCGGGCGCTTCTTACAGCTTTCGGATCTCGCTCAACGTCTTCGTGTTCATCTGCCCCAGCTCCTGATGGAGCTGGAGGACCGCGGCGGGATCGAAGCCCTTCCCGGAGGCCCGGCGCTTGACCATCAGCTTTTCGATCCAGGTGTTCAGCTCGTCGTCCGGGATGAGCGGGTACATCTGACACAGACCGATCTGGAGCACGGTGGCGTTGTCGGTGCTGAAGTTGACGTCGCCGGGCGTCGCCTGCACGTCCACCCACTTGTTGCGGTTCGGATCGTCCTTGGGCAGGGCGCCAGGGGTCGTGAATTTCTGGCCGGGCAGGTACTGCGGCACCGTCGTGTGCTTGGCGGCCATGGCGGACTTGATGGTGGTGAGCTGGCCCCCGTCGGCCACCGTCCCCTTCGGCTGGTGGCTGGCCGCCTGATTGATGAGCGTCGCGTAATTCTTCGCCGCGTGATACGCGAGCAGGAGGCCGACCAGGCCGTCCAGCACGGCCGGAAGGCCATCACGCGAGCGGTTCTTGCCGGCGACGGAGTCCGCCTCGGTCTTCAACTGGCGCGTCAACGCCGCGCGCGGCTGGCCCGCCAGGAAGTCGGGGCTCTTGAGCAGGAAGGGCACCACCGGAAAGCCCGCCGTCGTGATCGCCTGAAAGAGCCACTCGATGGAGCGCATGCGCTCGATCTGGCCGCTCAGGATCTTGAGTCGCTCGCGGCCCATCTGGGCCGTCATCGCCCCGACCACTTCGAAGCCCTTCTTGAGACCGGTGCCCTCGGCCTCGTAGCCGAGAATCGTGGTCGGCCCGCCTCCCAAGTACTGATTGGTGTCCAGGATGGGCTGCATCTTCTCCTTGATCGCGCCGTCAATCGCCCGGATCGGTTCACCCGATTGACCCAGCCCGAACACGAAGTAGTCCCCTTCGAGCACCGTGGCGCCCTTGTCGGTCGTCACGTTCACCCAGATCCGATTGCCGAAGTACTTCTGGATCTCACACTTCGAGTACTTGTAAATCCACGACGGATCCTTGTCGACGGCGGCGCGAACCGTGGGCTGCGTTGCGAGAATCGGCAGACTCTTGATGGGCTTGTCCACCAGCCATGCGAGCCGGCACTGGTAGTGCAGGGCCTTCTGAACCGCGTCGATCGCGGCGTTGGGGCCGTACACGATCACGCGCGTGGACGGCGTCAAATCGCCGGGCCCCAGCTTGGCGAATTCGTCGAGGTTCATGATCTGCTTGGGATACTTCTGCGGCCAGTCTTTGAGCTCGGGCGGGACACGATGGCTGCCCGCGCCGGCCGCCATCACCACTTTGTAGGCGTAGACCGCCGTGCCATCCTCGAGATCGATCTTGTAACCCGTGGGTCCCTGATCGTCGCCAGCCAGCGTGCTGGGGAAGGGCGATTCCGACACTTTCTTGACCTTGCCGTTGTGGACCTGGACGTTGCATTCGTCCAGCACGGCCTTGTTCATCTTGGCCCAGGCGACACGGTCGACCATCGTCTCCGAGAACCCGGGCACGGTCTTCTTGAAATGCTCGATCAGGTACAGAGGGTGATTCAGGGCACGGGTCGGATCCGTGGCGTCGCCGTGATGGCCGCGCCCGCCCGCCCAGGGGTCGTCGTCACCGATCGCCAGGACGTGCCGATACAGGGACACATCGACCGTGCAGACGTAGTACGCCGCCGTGCTCCCTTTGCCGATGATGACCAAGGGCCAGACCTGGCTCGTAATCGGGGGCATAGCACCTCCACGGCGTGAACGGGGCTGGCGTGACGCGTGTGTTGTCGCCTGGGACTGCCCAGCCTAACCCGCCTGCAGGCGGACGACAAGCCCGTTCGCCGAGCGCGGGCGCACCGCGCCGATTCGGCGCGCCGATTGCCATCGACTGGAGCCCGCCCCCGGCGATCGCCCGCGTGGGCCGTCCCTCGCGCCACACGTTCGTGGCGTTCGGATCCTGACGAACCCGTCCGTGCGATCTTGCACGTGGATGTCGCTGTATCTCCATGGCCCTGTCAGGCCTGCACGGAGCTGACGAGCCGTGTCATGAATTCTGGTAGACCCGCGCGCATTCTTGAGTAGACCATCTTCCGGAGCGGGATGCCGAAACGGGGGAATGGTCCGATGCAGGGAGCGTTGCTCCAGGGGACGCTCGACCTGCTGATCTTGAAAACGCTCGCGGTCGGGCCTGCACACGGGCACACGATCGCCCACGCCATCGAACGCCGGTCCGAGGACGTGCTGCAGGTCGAGCACGGGTCACGGTATCCAGCGCTCCACCGGCTCGAGGATCGCGCCTGGATCTCGTCGTTCTGGGGCACGTCCGAGAACAACCGTCGTGCCCGGTACTACCGCCTCACAAACCAGGGACGTGCGCAGCTGGCCGAGCAGACGTCCCGGTGGGATGAGATCGTCCGCGCTGTCAACCGGATTCTCCGCCCAGCGGTCTGAGGACCCCTATGGGCCTGTCTCGGTTTCTCCGCCGTGCACGGTGGGATGAGGAGCGCGCGAGAGAGCTGGAGGATCACCTCGCCCACGAAATTGACGGACAACCTCGCCCGCGGTATGGCCGCGGGCGAGGCGAGGCCAGGCGGTTGGCACACCGAAGTTGGGGAATCTCACCCGCATCCGCGAGGAGATCTACGAGATGAACACGATTCCGTTCCTGGATGCCCTCCGCCAGGACGTGCGATACGGCCTGCGGATCCTTCGAGAGAACCCGACGTTCGCGGTGGTGGCGATCCTGACGCTGGCCCTCGGCACGATGCGTGATCTTTCGATCAACGTTGACACAATCGAACGTGAACACTACGGTACCCGCATGGTCAACTCCGGCCTGGAAGCCGTCGTTGCCGCCACGACGCGCCTCAGCCACGTCGATGGCGAACGCGGCGAGCTGGTCATCGCCGGCTACCAGGTCGGCGACCTGGCCGAGCATGCGACCTTCGAGGAGACCACCTGGCTGCTCTGGCACGGCGATCTGCCGTCGGCGCGGCAGCTTGAGGGGTTTCGCGCGGAACTGTCCGCCGCGCGCGCGCTGCCGCCGGCCTCATTCGCCCTGCTGCGTGAATGCGCGCGAACTGGCGTCGATCCGATGGACGCCCTTCGGATCGCCGCCGGAACGATCTCGCTGTGTTCCGGGGATGCGGCGGGAATCGTGGCGCGCTTCCCGACCATCGTCTCCACGTTCTGGCGATTGCGCCGTGGAGAAGAGCCGCTCTCCCCGCGGCCCGATCTGGGCCATGCGGCGAACTTCCTGTACATGTTGAGCGGCGAGGAGCCCGTTCCCGAGCGGGTTCGCGGGCTCGAAACCTATCTCAACACCGTGGTGGACCACGGACTCAACGCCTCGACATTCACGGGACGCGTCATTACGTCCACCGGATCGGATCTCGTGTCAGCGGTCGTCGGTGCGCTCGGCGCGTTGAAGGGCCCGTTGCACGGCGGCGCGCCCGGGCCGGCGCTCGACATGGTGATCGAGATCGCCCTGGCCTCGCGCGCGGAGGAGGTGCTGCGGAGGAAGATCGAGGCTGGCGAGCGGCTGATGGGGTTCGGCCATCGTGTCTACAAGGTCCGCGACCCCCGCGCCGACGTGCTCGCCGCGGCCGCGGAGCGGATGTATACCCGTGCAGGCGACATGGCGCTCTACGCGCTGGCGCGGTCGGTGGAAGCCACCGCCCTCCGTCTGCTCGAGGAGTACAAGCCGGGTCAGCGGCTGCACACGAATGTCGAGTTCTACACGGCCCTGCTGCTCCACGGCCTGGGATTCGACGCGCCGCTCTTCACGCCCGTGTTCGCCGTGAGCCGCGTCAGCGGGTGGATCGCGCATGCGTTCGAGCAGCGGCGCGCGAACCGCCTCATCCGCCCCCAGTCGGAATACGCCGGTCCACGCGACCGGACGTGGGTGCACGTGTCGAATCGGATCGAGCCGGCCGTTCCGGCGACGTAGCGGCGCGCGCCACGCCCTCAGCCCTTTTCGTAGACCCGTTTGATCCCGTGCTTTCGAAGCCGGCGCCACAGCGTCGCGCGGCTGATGCCGAGACTGGCGGCTGCGTGGCCCGGCTTCCACCGGTGTTTGGCCAGCGCCACCAGCAGGCGGTCGCGCTCCTCGCGTGTGGTGATCGCTCCGGGCACGTCGGTCTGCTCCAGCACGGCAGCCCCGAGCGCGGACGCCACGTCCTCTTCGGTGATGAGGTCGCCCGAGCCAAGGCTGACCGCATGCTCGAGCACGTTTCGCAGCTCGCGGATGTTGCCCGGCCACGAATGCGTGCGGAGGAGCGCAAGGCCGCTCGCGCTGATCGCGCGCGCCGAGGTCAATCCCTTCGTGAGCCGCGGGAGCCAGAACTGGATGAGCGGCTCCAGGTCATCGAGGTGCTCTCGAAGGGGCGGAATGCGGCACGCGATCCTGTTCAGGCGAAAGAACAGGTCTGAGCGAAACCGGCCGTGGGCGACCTCCTCGCGCAAGGGGCGGTTGCCGGCGGCGATGACGCGTGCGTTGATGTGCCGAATCCGTGTATCGCCGAGCCGGCGGACCTCGCCGTTCTCCAGAAAGCGGAGCAGGCGCGGCTGCAGGCTCGGCAGCAGCTCGACGACCTCGTCGAGAAACAGCGTGCCGCCGTGCGCCTCCTCGAACAGCCCCGGCTTGTCGCCGAGGGCGCCGGTGAAGGCCCCTCTGCGATAGCCGAACAGTTCCGCCTCGCACAGCCCCTCGGGAATCGCGCTGCAGTTGATCGGCACGAACGGGGCCGTCCGGCGGTCGCTCATCGAGTGTATCGCGTGCGCGAGCAGCTCCTTTCCGGTGCCGGTCTCACCCATGAGGACGACGGGGAAGTCCGTGGGAGCGATCCGCTCCGTCCACTCGAGCACGGCACGCATCGCGGGACTGACGGCCACGATGTCGTGCGGCGGTCTCGCACTCGGCGGCCTCACCTCGAGTGCGACGCGAGGTCGCCCGTTGTGCATCGTATGTTCGACCGCCAGCACGATCTCTGCGGGATCGAGCGGGAACTCCAGGTAGTCCGATGCCCCGAGCTTCATGGCGAGGACCGCTTCCCCGATGCGCGCAAAGCCCGTATACAAGATGACGGGCAGACGGGGAAACTCGCCCTTGAGCAACCGAAGCAGCTTCAACCCATCATCGTCGCCGTCCAGACGAACATCGGCGAGCACCAGATCGAGTGGGCTGGCCCGAACGGCGGTGACCGCGGCCGTGATGTCGCTCGTAACCCTCACGCTGTAGCCCTCGGCTTCCAGAAGCGCGCCCAGCGACTGACGAGTCTCCACACGGTCGTCGACGATGAGTATCCGCGCCATATGGTGGAGCTCCGATGACGTACTGACGGTTCGAAGGGTCCCTGGTCGCCTCCCGTTGCCGCGTGGGTGGCGTGACCGTGCTGTCCCAATGAGCGCGAACGAACGCCTGCGAACGCTACCTCAGCCTCAGGCCGCCGCGGTTCGTCCTCGAGAGCGAGCTCGGGTTGCAGGAACCATTGGAGCGGGGGGAGCAAACGACGCTCTGCTGCTCGCCCGTGATGCGGAACAGAGCTTCTGCTCCAACGGCTCGTGGCAGGAGCCGTAATAAACCGGAGGACCCGGCGTGTCAACGGGCCTTTCACGGATTCTTGCGTTTCCTTTCCTCTGCGGTCCACTTCGCGTGCACTCGACGTGCGGCGCCACTGATGCGCTGTCGTGCAGACCACGCGGAGAAATGAAACAGTGCCGCATTCACACCTGTTGCAGGTGAGACGCTCGTTGCAACAGATCCTCCGCGCGTGAGCAGCTTTTCGTCGCTCGCACGCACCATCGCCCCGGCAGCGGATTTGCTCTCCGGCAGCGGCCGCCGGCGGTCCGGTGTGTGGCTCATGAACAGCGAAGGAGGGTCGGGACGTTGCTCGTTCCAGATCGATGGTATGCGGTTCAGGTACGGCCTCGGTTCGAGCGGGTCGTCGGCCGTCTGCTCGCCGAGAAGTCGTACGAACCGCTCGTGCCGCTGTACAAGTGCCGGCGACGCTGGAGCGATCGCGTGAAGGTGCTCGAGCGCCCGCTCTTCGCGGGCTACGTGCTCTGCCGCGTCACGCGTGACGCGTCGAAT
>JBOGIW010000040.1:0-11916 GCA_050748045.1 Vicinamibacterales bacterium
GTACTGGTCCTTCTTTTCGTCGGCGGTGACACGGACGAACGCCACCTGCGATCCGTCCGGAGCGATCTGCGGGTCGGCGACCCACACGAACGTGAAGAGGTCTTTCTCGGTGATGCCTCGCTTCTGCGCAGCGGCCGGCACGGCGGCCAGCGCGATGGCGACGAGGACGGCCAGGGCGTGGCGCGAACGGGATGACGTCATCAGTTCAGCTCCTGTGGCGGATGACAATTATGATGCAGGTATGTCCCTCCGCGACGTCTTCATCGTCGGCGCCGGGCCGTCGGGCCTGGCCACGGCCATTGCCGCCAAGGAGCGCGGCCTCGACTACGTCATCGTCGAGAAAGGCGTGCTGGTGAACAGCGTTTTCCGGTTCCCGGTGCACATGGTGTTCTTCACCACGCCGGAGCTCCTGGAGATTGGCGGCCTGCCGCTCGTGACCCCCTACGAGAAGCCGACGCGCGTCGAGGCCCTCAAGTATTACCGGCGCGTCGTCGATACGTACGGCCTGCCCATCTCGTTCCACGAGGCGGTAACCTCGATCGAGCGGGACGGGGATGAGGGCGCCTTCACCGTGACGACGGAGGGGCCGGGCGGGGTGATCCGGGCGCGGCAGGCGCGGGCCGTGGTGCTGGCGATTGGGTACTACGAGCACCCCAACTACCTCCGCGTGCCCGGCGAAGACCTGCCGCACGTGTCGCACTTCTACGACGAGGCGCATCCGTACTACCGGCATCGCGTGGTGATCGTCGGAGGCAAGAACTCGGCGGCCGAGGCGGCGCTGGAGCTTTTTCGCGCGGGGGCGCAGGTCACGATCGTGCATCGGCGGGCGGCGCTCGGCGAGTCGATCAAGTACTGGGTGAAGCCCGACATCGAGAACCGGATCAAGACAGGCTCGATTGCCGCGCGCTTCGAATCGCGCGTCGTCCGGATCACGCAGGCGCACGTCGAGATCGAGCACGTGTCGGGCGCGTCGGGGCAAGAGGCGCTGCCGGCGGACCGCGTGTTCCTGCTGACCGGGTATCACCCCGACGTCGAGCTGATGCGGCGCGCGGGCGTGCGGTGCGACGAGGAGACGCTGGCGCCCGAGTACGACCCCGAGACCTTCGAGACCAACGTGCCGAACCTCTTTGTCGCCGGCGGCGCCGTGGCGGGGAAGAACACGGGAACGATCTTCATCGAGAACGGCCGGTTTCACGGGGAGAAGATCATCAGCGTGCTGGCGGAGCGGTTGGGGAGGTAGGGCGGAGGGCGAGTGCGCATGGCGGGTCGCGGAGAGCGGACTGCGGAGAGCGGATTGCGGAGATTAGTAGCGCGTGTCGCTGACGCGCGTGACACCGGCCGGCGCTCGGCATATCGCTCCGCTCAGGCCGGGAGATGCTTCCTGACGCGTGCGATGCGGCCTTCAGGCCTTCGCTTCGCGATACGCCTCCGCGCCCGCCGGTGGGTGAGCGCGGGATTGGGGACGACAACATTCGCACTTGCAGTTACCCGCCAATCAAAGTAAAGTTCACGAGCCTGCTCGTTAGCGCAGGAAAACAAACGAACTTTACGACTGTCGAAGTTTTCGCTAGAGCTCGTCAATGAAGCACCAAGACCTCCAAGCCCTCCAGCGGCAAGTGGCCCGCGTCGAAGGCGCCAACATCCACCTTCGGAGCGAAACCCGCCAACTCGAGGAGCTGCTTTAACGAATCAAGCCCAACTCGAACTCTCAGCATCCATCCAACGACGACGACCGACAGTCCGAAGGAACCTCACGCTCCCCGTCCCGGCGTTGACCTCATTGAAGCACGAGTCGGCCCGTCAGAGCGGGTTGCGCTTCTTCCATCCGCGGTCACGTGCCGCCGCGGCCTCATTGAATCGTTTCGTTCCGCCTCTCAAAAGGGCGATCACTCGCACCGGCCCATGGAGCGACCTGTCGCCGGTGAGCGAGTAGGTAGGACCTAAGTCCCGTGACCTGGGCTGTCAATTTGTAGTGAGATAGTGTCTCCCGTCGTACTGCTGCAAGGCTTACGAACATCGACTCTCAGAGGTGCATCCAGAAACCTGTGATGTATCGCGGGAATGAATCTGGTTTGATCGAATCGAGCCGAGTTTGATCACCGCCGAAACGGCCCATCCGTGGCTGCGCAAGGCCCTGGAGCTCCGGGACGAGGACACGCCATTTCCATGGCAAGAAGAGCTTCTGAGGCGCTTCTCGGCCGGGATGATCGAGCGGTCACTCGACATTCCGACAGGACTTGGCAAGACAGCCGTTATGGCGATTTGGCTCGTTGCGAGGGCGCAGGGTGCAAAGCTGCCTCGACGCCTCGTGTACGGTGTCGATCGCCGAGCCGTGGTCGACCAGGCGACGAAGGTTGCGGAGACTCTCCGCGAGTGCGTCGATCAGGATCCAGAGCTCAAACATGCGCTTGGTCTCGGGACTCGCTCGTTACCGATCTCGACGCTCAGGGGTCAACACGTTGACAACAAGGAGTGGCTCGAAGACCCCGCATCCTCCGCCATCATTGTCGGCACCGTCGACATGATTGGTTCCCGACTTCTCTTCGAGGGATACGGAACCAGCCGCAAAATGCGTCCGTATCATGCAGGTCTCCTCGGGGCTGACACCTTGCTCGTGCTCGATGAGGCGCATCTGGTGCCGCCGTTTGAAAGGCTCCTCGAAACGATTGTGGACGGCAACGCGATTTTCGGTCCAACCGGCGATGGGTTGCGAAGCCTTGTTCCGCCGCTGCGGCTGATGTCGTTATCCGCGACCGGCCGCGCTCCGGTTGGAGAGAGAACGTTCCGTCTACAGGAGGCGGACCTGCGTCACCCGGTCGTGAAGCGTCGTCTCCACGCAGTGAAGCGTCTCACTCTTCAACCTGTTCGCGAAAGAGCGCTGGAGGATGCTCTTGCCGAGGAAGCGTGGAATCTCACCGAGAAAGGCCAGCGCCCGTTACGCGTGATCGTCTTCGCCAACGCGCGCAAGGTCGCCGGGGCGACGGTCGCAGCCATCAGGCGACTCGCCGAGGGTGACGGCAAGGGGAGCACTCCCGGCATCAGCGTCGACCCGGAGCTCTTCGTGGGAGCGCGGCGGGTGTTCGAACGGCAGACAGCGGCGAAACGGCTGGAGACACACGGCTTCCTCGCCGCGTCCAAGGTCGAGCGAACCCGACCCGCGTTCGTCGTCGCAACATCGGCCGGAGAGGTCGGGGTCGATCTCGACGCGGATCACATGGTGTCGGACCTCGTGGCGTGGGAGCGGATGGTCCAGCGACTCGGACGGGTGAATCGGCGCGGCGAGGGCGAGGCAGAGGTGATCGTACTCACCGAGCCACCGTCGAGGGAGGCGCAAAAAGCCCGAGCGAAGCCGACCGGCGATTCACGCGACCGGGAGCTCATGGCCGAGGCAGACAGGATCGACGCCGTCCGCCAGCTCATCGAGCGACTGCCGGAAGCGAATGGCGCGCGAGACGCGAGCCCGGGAGCGATTCGAACGCTCAAATCGCAGGCTGCGTCTGAGCCTGTCATTGCACAACTCATCGAGGCCGCAACGACTCCGCCTCCTTTGAGGCCAGCGCTCTCACGCGCGCTCGTCGATGCGTGGTCGATGACGTCGCTCGAGACCCATCCGGGGCGACCGGCGATCGACCCCTGGTTGCGAGGCTGGGTCAACGCCGCCCCGCAGACGGTCGTCGTCTGGCGAACGCATCTGCCCGTCCGCCGGGATGGAAGCAGGAACGAGAAGGCGATCGAGGACTTCTTCGAGGCCGCGCCGCCGCACATCAGCGAGAGGCTGGAGACGGAGACCTTTCACGCGATCGACTGGCTGGCGAAGCGCGCCAGGAAGCTGAAAACAGCGTCCGCTGCGACGCAGAGCGGCGACCACGAAGGCGAGACACGGCCCGTGCGCCTCGACGACGTCGTCGCCATCGCGCTCACGCACGCAGGCGACGTGCATAGGACCTGGCGGCTCAGGGATCTGGACCTCGACGTATCGGACTCGAGACGTAAGAAGGAAAGGAAGGACGCGCTCGAAGCATCTCTCACGGGCAGGATCCTCGTCGTCGACGCACGGCTGAGCGGTCTGACCGAAGAGGGACTGCTGGATGACCAGTGGGGAACGCCGCCCCGAACCGCCGACGATGGCGAGTCATGGCCTAACGTGACATTTCGCGTTCGGAGCGTTGCGGTCGGGGAGATTGAGGCAGGAGGGATCGAGGGCGAAGCCTTCAGGTTCGTCAGCGAAGTGACCGAGGACGGCGAGCCGCTGCGCTTGCTGGTCGTCGAGAACTCGGCCACGGAAGAGCGCCGGTCGGCCGGAAAACCGCAACTGCTGGACGACCACCAGACGTGGGCCGCGAGCCGTGCCCGCGAGCTCGCCGGCCGGCTGCAACTGCCTGACACGTACGCGGACATGCTCGCGCTCGCCGCCTCCCTGCACGACGAAGGCAAGCGGGCGCCTCGTTGGCAGCGTGCGTTCAATGCGAAGGAGGACGGAGACTACGCAAAGACTCGCGGCCCGATCAACTACCAGTTGCTCGACGGCTATCGCCACGAGCTCGGCTCGCTCCCCGTCGCCGCTGCGCGCCTGGGCGCGCTGCCGGAGGACCTCGGAGATCTTGTATTGCATCTCATCGCTGCACACCACGGCTTTGCGCGGCCTGTGATCCGAGTCGGTGGATGCGAAGATGGACCGCCCTCCGTCCTGGCGGGGCGCGCGCAGGACGTCGCGTTGCGCTTTTCCAGGCTGCAGAGACGATGGGGGCCGTGGGGGCTCGCCTGGTGGGAGGCGCTGCTCCGTGCCGTAGACCAGCAGGCCTCGCGCGACAACGACCAGAAGCAGGCTTCCACCGGCAAGAGAGCTGTCTGATGGCCGAAGCCTCTATCCCTGTCGATCTATTCAGTCCGGGTCAGGTCTTTGCCAGCCTCGGCTTTCTCGAGGCCGCAGACGTGCTGCTCGGCGACGCCGAAGGGAGATTCGATTGGACCGACGAATCGCCGGCGCGCTTCTGCCTCAGGGCGGCCGGGAACGAGAATCCGTTCGCCGTGGTGTTGAAGTTTCTTGCCGAAGCCAGGGTTCGACGCTGCGCTCCCGTCGGATACGCCGATCCGGACCGTCGCCAGGCAGGCTCCTCGATCGACGACCACGGCGACGACTTGCGTCACGCGGTGGCGCCTGGGGACCTCAGGTACTCGGATTCGTTCCCCGATCGGGAGGGCAGTCGGATGGCCCTGCCGATCGAGCTCGAATCGAGCCATGGACTCGTCATTCCGCTCGGTCACTGGGCTGACGGCTCAAACCGGAACGCCTTCAAGCTGTACGCGGGAAACCGGTCGGCCTATTCGATCGCGTGCGCCATGCTGCGAGGCACGTTCGAGAAGTCGACGAAGAAGCGGCCTGCAGGTGAAGCCAGGACGCGAGGCGTTGTCGCTCTTTGGGAGCAGCAACAGATGGATCTGATCGCCCGTCCGTTCGATGTGCTGACGCCCATCGGCGGAAGCTTCAACTTCGACCCACGGGGAGGATGGACTGCCCTCGATGCGGGCTATTCCCCGGACGAGCACCATGCGATTGCGGCATCGCCGGTTGTCGAGATTCTCGCGGCCTGGGGATTGGAGCACGCGCGCCCCGACGAGTACAGGACGCGGAAGGTCCGGTACGGCGTCTGGAGCGCCCGGCTGCCGCCGATGCTCGCACGCCCGGCGCTCGCCGGCGTCAGCGTGGCCGGGCCGGTCAGGGTGTTTCAGTTCGCCCTGAATCTGTCGGGCAAGAACAAGGTGGTCACTTCTGCACAAGAGGAGACGAACGCATGAACGCCGAGTCGACCCTCGCTGCCGGACCGCTCCAGGTGACGAGCGAGCTCCTTGACACCTGGGCCACGGACCCGAGAGGGCCCGTCGCGCTCCATTCGAGACAGAGGCTCGTGCCGGTGGAAGGCGAGGGGGGCGTGATCTTCCCGCCCACCTATGCCGATATCGGCTACAACATCGACACGCTCTCCGACGGCACCGAGGTCGCTTGCATCGACAGCGTCGCGTCGCAGGCGAACCGGATGGAGCCGATCTTCCAGCGCGAGCCCCATAGCAAGCTCGTTCCCCAGATTGACATTACGTACGACGGCGGGAAGATCTCCATCCTGGAGGCGGGCCATCGGCTTGGCGACGCGATCATCCGATCGACCGCCCTTCAACAGGAAGCGCACGAGGCGTTCAGGCAGTTCCTCGACAAGGGCGACGCGACGGCCATTGCCAGGCTTGCGCCTACGTCGCTCGTCTTCGGCGTGTGGGATTCGCGCGATACCGGCGCGAAGCTGCCGCGCGTCGTGCAGTCGGTTATCCGCGCCTGGAACGTCGATCCTCTCACGCGCTCGGCGCAGTACAACCCTGCGCTGGACTACGCGGCCCTGGAGGTCTTCACGGAGGATGAAAAGAAGAAAGCCGAGGGCAAGGCCGAGAGTCCACTGGCGCAACGTGGTTTCGTCCACGTCCCGGCCACCGGCGCCCCTGGCGGCGTCGTGTGTCGCGGACCCATCGAGCGCGAGATCACGCTGAACCTGATTGCGCTGCGCCGGCTCAACAGCGCGCGCGCCGACGACCTCCGCCGCTACGTGCTTGGCCTGGCGCTCGTCGCCGCCGTCGAGCCGATGGATGCCTTCCTGCGGCAAGGGTGTCTGCTCGTGCCGGACTCGGCCAACCCGCCGACCTGGATGGTGGTCGATCGGACTGGCGAACGCACACCGCTTTCGTTGAAGGCATCAGCAGTGATCGAGTACGCGGAGCGCTCGGCCGGCATTTTCACGATCGAGAAGCCCCGCACCGTCAGCTTCGACAAGGCGCGGGCGAAGGCTGATGTCAAGAAGGCCGACAAGAAAGGAGGAAAGTAGTCGCCGCCATGTCCCGCGCGCTCATCATTACCGTTCGCCTCCACGACGCCCGATATCACGGCCTGCCCGAATGGCCACCGTCGCCGGCGCGATTGTTTCAGGCGCTGGTCGCGGGCGCAGCCGCCGGCCCACTGGCCCACGAGGATCGACAGATGCTCCGGTGGTTGGAGGGACTTGCGTCACCCGTGGTCGCGTTTCCAGCCACCCGAGCGGGTCAGCGCTTCATGACCTACGTGCCGAACAATGATCTCGATGCCGTGGGCCGCGACCCTCGCCGCACGAGTGAGATCCGCACCGGAAAATGGATCAGGCCGCGCCTTGTCGAAGTAGAGCCGCGGTTTCTGTATGCCTGGAGTCTTGGTCCACAAGAGGAAGACGAGCGCAACGCCCGCGCGGTCTGCACGATGGCCTCTCGCCTCTATCAGTTCGGACGCGGCCTGGACATGGCATGGGCATCCGGGGAGGTGGTCGGCTGTGACGAGCTCGATGCAAGATTGAAGGAGTATCCAGGGCTGCTCTTTCGACCATCCGGCGGCGGCGGTGGCCGCGAGCTCGCGTGCCCCACGTCGGGATCGCTTGCGAGCCTCGAGGCACGTTACGCGGCAAGTCGCCTCAGGTTCAAGGTGGAAGGACGAGGGAAGGCCGCCCGGGAAATCTTCGCTCAGCCACCGGACGCGCGTTTCGTGCCGGTTGGATACGAGTGTCCGCCACGGCGGTTTGTGTACGAGCTTCGCGCTGCCACCTCGTCGAGCGCCTTCGCGCCGTGGCCATCGCCTCAAACATCGAAGCTCGTCGAGATCGTGCGTGATCTCGCTGTCGATCGCCTGAGCCTGGCGCTGCCGCACGCCGTCGCCGATATCCATCGCGCCTTGCTGGGGCGCCCGGGCGACAACGAAAACGGCGTTCGACCCGCCTCACGCGTGCGAATTGTGCCTTTGCCGTCGATTGGCCATCGTCACGCGGATCATGCGATTCGCCGGCTCCTGGTGGAGGTCCCGGCTGGCTGTGTGCTTCGTGCCGACGATGTACATTGGGCGCTGTCGGGTCTCGAGCTCGCGGATTCGAAAACGGGCGAAGTGTGCGACGTCGTCCTTCTGCCGGCCGATGACGAGGTGATGCTCCGGTCCTATGGCCTGACAGGTCACAGCCGATCGCGCCTGTGGCGCACGGTCACTCCCGCCGCCCTGCCTGAGTCTGCCAAGCGGCGCCGGCTCGACCCACTCCGCGCGACGGAACCCAAGGGTGGGGCCGAATACGCGCTGGAGCAGACGCGGGCCGCGGCCGCAGTCGTTCAGGCGCTACGGCATGCCGAGGTCCGCGCACGGACAGATGGAATCCGCGTCCAGCGCGAACCATTTCACCCTCATGGGGAGCGCGTCGAAGCATTCGCGTCCGGGACACGCTTCGCCAAGGAGCGCATGTGGCACGTCGAGGTCGCCTTTAGTACCGCCGTCAATGGACCACTCCTGATGGGGGACGGTCGCTTTCTCGGTCTTGGACTGATGGCTCCTGTTCAACAGGATCGGGGTATCCACGTGTTCGCGGTGGAGGGCGGACTCGCGGCGGCGCCTCAGCCGATCGAGATCGCGCGGGCGATGCGTCGCGCCGTCATGGCGAGAGTGCAGGACGTGCTCGGGCCGCGCGCGGCTCTACCGAGCTTTTTCTCGGGACACGCACCCGAGGGATCGCCCGCGCCGACCGAGGATCCCCACCTGGCGTTCGTGTTCGATTCGGCCACGATGCGACTGCTAATCCTTGCCCCACACATCATCGATCGACGCGCGCCGATTCGTGGCGAGGCCGCCCATCTGACCTCGTTGGACGCCGCACTCGAGGGCTTCACGGACTTGCGGGCGGGATCGTCGGGTCGCTTGACGTTGCGCGCCATTCCAGCCGACGCCGACGCCGATCCGCTGCTTGCGCCGTCGCGTGTGTGGCAAAGCGTGACCGAATATCAGGTCACGCGCCACGCGAAGAGGATGACCGCCGCTGAGGCGCTATCGACTGACCTTCTCGCAGAGTGTCGACGTCGCGAACTCCCCGCGCCACGCGTCACGCCTCAGGAGGCGCTTGGGGTACCACGTGTTGGCCTTGTGGGCCGCGCCGTATTGACGTTCGAAGTGGCAGTCAGGGGGCCTATCGTCCTCGGGAGGAGTCGCCATCTCGGCGGTGGCGTATTCACTGGAATCGAGTCATGAGAAGGGCCCCTGGTTGCCGGTGCTCTTTGACAACTGAATAACCCAGGACTTTCCGCCTATTCTGTTGCGCACGGTTGCCGCCGATAATCCTCGGCAGCAGCCGTGCGCAATACCTTTCTCGTCTGCTACGACATCTCCGACGACCTGCGCCTCCGCCGCGTCCACAAGACGATGTGCGGCTTCGGCGACCGGCTTCAGTACTCCGTCTTCGAGTGCAAGTTCTCTCCAACCGACCTCGCCCGCTGCCGGCACGCGCTCGAGAAGCTGATCCACCACCGCGAGGACCAGGTCCTCTTCGTCGATCTCGGGCCCGTCGAGGGGCGCGGCGACCGTGTCATCACCGCCCTCGGGCGCGCCTACTCCACCCTCGACAGCCCCTGCATCATCGTCGACCGCGAGAGCGAGGCGGGAGAGGTCGCCGGCACGAAGCGGCACGTCGATCGCATCCGCCGCGCGCGCGAGGAGCGCGCGCTCCGGGAGGACGAATGAGCGCCGAACCCGCGCCCTCGAGGCTCGTCTTCCCCCTCCGGCCCATTCCCGCGAAGGCCGGGCTCCGCAAGGCCGTGTCGCTCCCGCAATACCTCCCGGCCCGCATGCTCAACGAGCTCGTCTACTGCCCGCGCCTCTTCTTCTACGAGTGGGTCGAGGGCGTCTTCGCGCACAGCGCCGACACCGTCGAAGGCTCTCTCCGGCACGAGACGCTCGGCGAAAAGGCGCAGCCGCTGCCGCCGGCCGAGGCCTCCGAGGAGCGTATCCACTCCAGGTCCGTCGCGCTCTCCAGCGAGCGCCACGGCCTCACCGCCGTCATCGACCTCGTCGAAGGCGAGGGCGGCCGCGTCTCGCCGGTCGATTACAAGCACGGCGCGCCGCGCGACGAGGATGGCCGCCTCGACGCCTGGCCGACCGATCGCGTTCAGGTCTGCGTCCAGGCGCTCGTCCTCCGCGAGCACGGCTACACGTGCGCCGAGGCCATCGTCTACTACAACCGCACGAAGCAACGCGTCCGCGTCCAGATAGACGACGACCTGGTCGGCGCCACGTTGAAGGCGGTGGAGGAGGCGCGCCGGATCGCAACGGCCGGCCGTATTCCTCCTCCGCTCGTGGACAGCCCCAAGTGCCCGCGATGCTCGCTCGTCGGCATCTGTCTCCCCGATGAGACCCGCGCGCTCATGCAGGGCCGGCCTGCGTCGGAGGCCGATACCGTCGCGCAGCTCCCGCTCTTCGGCGACGATGGGAGCGTCGCGTCCGCGGCCGCCGAACCCGACGAGGTCAGGCGTCTCGTGCCCGCCCGCGACGACCTGCGGCCGCTCTACGTCACCGGCTACGGCTTCAACGTCGGGAAGTCCGGCGGCGTCCTCCAGATCAAGGAGAAGGGCACGCTCGTGCAGGAAGCCCGTCTGAACGACGTCTCGCAGGTCAACATCGTTGGCGCCGCGTCGGTGAGCTCCGGCGCCGTGCAGGCGGTGTGCGAGCTGGAGCGGCCGATTTCGTATTTCACGATGGGCGGGTGGTTCTATGGCATGACCACCGGCCTCGGTCTCAAGAACGTCTTCCTCCGGCGCGACCAGTTCCGCCGCGCCGACGATGAGGGGTTCTGTCTCCGGGTGGCCCGCGCCATCGTCGCCACGAAGATCCGGAACCAGCGGACGCTGCTCCAGCGCAATCACGTCGAGCCTCCGGCCCGCGCCATCGAGGCGCTGAGGCGTCTGGCGCGCCAGGCGCTCGACGCCGGCGAGCTGGAGAGCCTCCTTGGGATCGAGGGGACCGCGGCGCACTCCTATTTCGGGCACTTCGGCGGCATGCTGAAGGTCGAGGACGAGCGCGAGCGGCCGGCCTTCGATTTCACGCGCCGCAACCGCCGGCCGCCTCGCGACCCGGTGAACGCGCTGCTCTCGTTCGGCTACAGCCTGCTCGTGCGCGATCTGACGATCGTGTGCCACGCCGTCGGCTTCGACCCGTTCATCGGGTTCTACCATCAGCCGCGGTTTGGCCGGCCGGCGCTGCCGCTTGATCTGATGGAGGGCTTTCGCCCGCTGCTCGTGGACTCGGCTGTGTTGTCGGCCCTGAATACGCGGATGGTGGCGCCGGACGACTTCCTGTCCGTGGGGGAGTCGGTGGCGTTGACGCCCCGCGGGCGCAAGCGGTTCATCCAGGCGTACGAACAGCGGATGGACCAGCTCGTGACGCATCCGCTCTTCGGGTATCGGGTCAGCTACCGGAGGATTCTGGAGATCCAGGCGCGGCTGCTGGCCCGTGTGGTGACGGGCGAGCTGCCGGAGTATCCCGGGTTCGAGACGCGGTAACCCTCGCGAGCGGTGGGGTGCCGCGGGATCGACGGGAACCGCTCGGGGAGGAGATTTGTTGAAGAAAAAGGCACGTTGGCGGGCGATGGCGCCGGCCTTTGGGCCGGGCGTGGGCGGGATGGCGTCGGGGCGCTCGCGACAGGGGTCGCAAGGTGCTGGTGGAGAAGGGTTTTGCGAGCGGGCCGTTTTCCGCGCTGAAGGAGCGCGGCCTCATTGAAGCCGGTTCCACAAGAACGGGGCACCGGTCACTCTCTCGTTTTCCGCGCTGAAGGAGCGCGGCCTCATTGAAGCAAGGTGACGATGGTCGAGGATCAGAACACGAAGACGTTTTCCGCGCTGAAGGAGCGCGGCCTCATTGAAGCAAATTCCCGACGGTTTGTCAGGGAGTTCACGCCCTTGTTTTCCGCGCTGAAGGAGCGCGGCCACATTGAAGCGTTGGCGGTCTGGTAGCCAAAGACCTGGTCCAGCACGTTTTCCGCGCTGAAGGAGCGCGGCCTCATTGAAGCTTCGAAATGGGCCAATCAGGGGCGACGTCACTGTGTTTTCCGC
>JBOGIW010000041.1:0-16764 GCA_050748045.1 Vicinamibacterales bacterium
CCCCGCCGCCGCCGGCGCACTCGGCACCGGCTTCGCGGCGCCCGCGCCCGCCACTTCTGCGCCCGCGGGGACCGGTGTGTCGGGTACGCCGGCTCTCGATTCGTCAGCCATTCAGCTCTTCCTCGCCCGAAAACAACTCCCAACTCCCAATTCCCCACTCCCAAGCCCTAACTCCCAACATCCAACTCCCAACTCCCAACATCAAACTCCCAACGCCCAACGCCCAACTCCCAATCTCGAATTCTCAGCGCTACCGACCATACGCCTTGAGCGCCTCCAGCGCCGCCTGACGCACCTTCAGGCTCTTGTCGTGCCGGCCGATCGCCGCGACCGGATCGCGCAGCAAGGGCTCGCGCAGCGCCGCGGCGGCCTGAAGCCCGCTGATCATGACCTCGCCGGCCGGGTCCATATCGGCATCCGCTTCGACGCGCCCCTCGACGCGGCTCTCCACGAACGGCCGGTCGAGCATGCGCCGCAGAACCGGCACGCCTTCGCGTCGCCCGTGCCGCGCGAGCGCGATGGCCGCATTCCATTGCACGTCGGCGGCGGGATCGTTCAGCGCCGTCTCGAGCACCTTCGACGACCGCCCCTCCGGGATCGCCCCGAGCGCATACACGATCATCTTGCGGATGCCGGCGTCGTCGGAGGCATAGTTCTGCTCGAGGCGCGGAACGGCCGAGGCCTCGCCGAGCGATCCGAGCGCCCAGATGGCGCTGATCCGCGCGTCGCTGTCCGCATCGTCCAGGGCCTCGGTCAACAACTGCACCGCTTCCGGCGGCGCGGGCGCGTCAATGCGGCCCAGCGCCAGGGCCAGGTACCGCCGCACGCGCGGGTCGCCCGATTTCGACTCACCGAACGCCTGCACGAGCCCGGGCACCAGCGTCCGGTCGGCCGCCCGCACGGCGGGATCGGCCATCAGCCTCGAGAGCTCGTACGCGGCCGGCCAGCGGCGGTTGTCGCCACCCGTGCGAATTTCGATGAGGTAATCCTGTGCCGTGCGGTCGTCCGCCAAAAGGCTGCGGAACCCGACGTAAATCGCAGCGGTGACCGCGACGACGGACAGCGGAATCAGGAAGAACTGAACAGCGAGAGCGGGCGCGGTTGCCAGTGGACCCCGACTCACCGGCTGGCGCTCGACCAGTTTATCCATGCCGACTGGGTTCGAACCGACCTGTGGCGACGCCGAGAAAGATGCGTTTTTGTACAACCTAGCCATTGAAAAGTCAAAGCCGCGGCAGCGTCAGCCCATCCTGACGCTGATACTTGCCCTTCTTGTCGGCGTACGACACCTCGCAGACCTCGTCGCTCTGAAAGAAGAGCACTTGCGCGATCCCTTCGTTTGCGTAGATTTTCGCCGGCAACGGCGTCGTATTCGAGATCTCGAGCGTCACGTATCCCTCCCACTCCGGCTCGAACGGCGTCACGTTGACGATGAGACCGCACCGGGCGTAGGTGGACTTGCCGACGCACACCGTGAGGACGTCGCGAGGAATGCGGAAATACTCAACCGTTCTGGCCAGGGCGAACGAGTTCGGCGGGATGATGCAGACCTCGGTCCTGAGGTCGACGAACGACCGTGCGTCGAAATTCTTGGGATCGACGACCGTGGTATTGATGTTCGTGAACACCTTGAACTCGTCCGCCACGCGAATGTCATAGCCGTAGGACGACAGGCCGTACGAGATGACGCCCTGCCGGACCTGCCGGTCCTCGAACGGCGCGATCATCGCGTGCTCCAGCGCCATCGTCCTGATCCACCTGTCGGCCTTTATGGAGGGCATCTGGTCTCTGGTCTCTGGTCGCTGGTCACTTCCGTGTCAGGAACATCAACACCACCGTCAGCAGGATGCTGACAACAATAGACGTTGCCAGCGGAAAGTAAAACGTGAAGTTGCCTCGCCGGACCGTGAAGTCGCCGGGCAGCCGTCCAATCGGCAAACCCAGCGTCAGGAGCACACCGACGCCCGCAATCAGCAAGCCGACAATGATGAGCGTCCGTCCCATCGCGGTCTCACACGATCTGACCAGAGACCAAAGCCCAAAGACGAGAGACCCGAGACCCAAGACCTACAGTATTTCCATCCCCCTGAAGAAATACCCCAGCTCGAAGGCCGCCGTGTCCGGCGCGTCGGAGCCGTGGGTGGCGTTCCGCTCGATGCTGGCGCCGAATTCCTTGCGCAGCGTGCCGGCGTCGGCCTGCGCCGGATCGGTGGCCCCCATCAGATCGCGCCACTTCCTGATCGCGCCGGGCGCTTCGAGCGCCAGGAGAACGGCCGGGCCCGACGACATGAACTCCGTGAGGCTGGCGAAAAAGGGGCGCTGGCGATGCACGGCGTAGAACCCTTCAGCTTCCTTCCTGGTGAGATGCTGCATCCGCATGCCGCGAATGACGAACCCGGCGTCCTCGATGCGCGAGAGAATCCGTCCGGCGAGACGCCGCTCGACGGCGTCGGGCTTGATGATGGCGAACGTCCGCTCCATAATCCGCCGATTATAGGTTGCGTCACAGACGAGCTCCAACGGGAGGCGTATCCCGCGCGGTCTGCGGCGGCCGCCGGTGGCACGGATCTGGAACCCGGCGGGCCGTCAAGGAGGGTCCGGCATGGCGCCGACGCATCGACCCGACGATCCGGATCTTTCGAAGGGCGCGATCGAGGGCCCTCCGAACGATGAGCACGTGCACGGCAACCGGAACGCCCCCGCGCTCGACGAGGATGGCCTGCCGAACGACGAGATCGCCATCTGCGAAGACGTGCTTGGCGCCAACATCGACGGGAGCGAGGGCGGCTGAGCCGAATCAGGCGTCAGCGCAGCGACTCCATGATCTCATCGAGGGCCTCCCGGCCCGGCCGCGTCTCGTCCAGCGGCAGGAACGCCAGCGGCTCGTCGGTGAGATTCAGCAGCGTGCAGAAGTCGTCCTTGTCGGGCTCGACATACAGCAGGCCCGTCGAGTACTCGCCGCGGCGGGCCGTTTCCATCAACTGCTTCATCGCCGAGATCTTGTCCGTCGGGTCGTAGTCGTGGCCCACGCTCTTCAGCAGGATCCTCGAGCCGTCGTGCAGGACGACCTCGCGCGTCGTGCCCGGCACCTGCTCTACGGCGAGATCCTCGAAGAACGGCACGAAGCTCACATCATGCACCGGCTCCTCATGGTCCTTCACGTACGCGTAGCTCTTGGTGGATCCCTCGTGATCGTTGAAGGTGACGCAGGGCGAGAGCACGTCGAGCATCACCGTGCCGCGATGGGCCAGTGCGGCCTTGAGGAGCGCGAGGAGCTGCTTCTTGTCGCCCGAGAAGGAACGCGCCACGAAGCTGGCGCCCAGCTCGATCGCCAGCGCGCACATGTCGATCGGTGGCAGGTCGTTGACGACGCCGTTCTTCAGCTTGGAGCCGAGATCGGCCGTCGGCGAGAACTGGCCCTTCGTGAGCCCGTAACAGCCGTTGTCCTCGATGATGTAGATGATCGGCAGGTTGCGGCGCATGAGGTGGACGAACTGCCCCATCCCGATCGCGCCCGTGTCGCCGTCGCCGCTGACGCCGATCGCAATCAGCGTCTTGTTCGCAAGCATGGCGCCGGTGGCCACCGATGGCATGCGCCCGTGCACGGCGTTGAACCCGTGGGATTTTGACAGGAAGTACGCCGGGCTCTTGCTCGAGCAGCCGATGCCCGACAGCTTGATGACCTGCACCGAGTCGATGCCCATCTCGTAGCAGGCGTCGATGATGCGCTCGGAGATCGCATTGTGCCCGCACCCGGCGCAGAGCGTCGTCTTGCTGCCTTTGTAGTCGATCACGTCGAGCCCGATCCGATTGGGTTTGGCCATGGCTCCTCTGGTCGTCAGTCTCTGGTCTTCAGCCCTGCTATTCGCCTCCGGCAGGAGGCGTGGCGCCGACCATCGTATGCTTCAGCTCGGCGGGAATGCGCGGCTGCAGCCCTTCCTGTACCAGCACATCGTCGGTGATGCTCCGCGCGTCGATCGGCAGCCCGTTGTAGTGCAGCACGCTCCGGAGCTTCCCGAGCCGCTCGGGCGTAATCTCGAAGCGCATCAGCGCCGCCATCTGCGCGTCGCGGTTCTGCTCGATCACGTAGACACGCTCATGACGATCGAAAAACGCGTTGAGCGACTCGGCGAACGGATACGCCCGCAGCCGGTAGTAGGAGGTCTCGATCTGGCGCTCGTCACGGAGCTGGTCGCGGCTCTCCTCGACCGGGAAGTGGCTCGTGCCGTAGGCAATGAACCCGATCGTCGCCCTGGGGTTCCAGTGGATCTCGGGCTGCGGCACCAGCGTCCGGGCGGTCTCGAACTTTCTCGACAGCCGGTCGACGTTGTTGCCGTAGTCGTCGGCGCGCTCGCTGTACTGGCCTTTGGCGTTGTGACCCGAGCCGCGCGCGAAATACGCCGGGCCGCCGTCGCCCGGGACGGTCCGATACGCGATGCCGTCGCCGTCCACGTCGTCGTACCGCCCCCACTGGGCCCCGAGCTGCCGCAGCTTCGCCTCGTCGAGCACCTTGCCACGGCTGATGGTCTTCGTGGGGTAGGGGAAGGGGTCGGCCAGCCAGGTGTTCATGCCGAGGTCGAGATCCGTCATGACGAAGACCGGCGTCTGGAGCTGCTCCGCGAGGTCGAACGCGTCCATCGCCATCGAGTAGCACTCGGTCACCGAGCACGGCAGCAGCAGCGGGTGCCTGGTGTCGCCGTGCGAGAGGACCGCCGTGGAGAGGATGTCACCCTGGGCGGTGCGGGTCGGCAAGCCGGTGGACGGCCCCACGCGCTGCACGTCGAAGATCACCGCGGGGATCTCGGCGTAATAGCCCAGCCCCGTGAACTCCGCCATCAGCGAGATGCCGGGGCCGGAGGTCGAGGTCATCGCGCGCGCGCCTGCCCACCCCGCCCCCATCACCATGCCGAGCGCCGCGATCTCGTCTTCCGCCTGGACGATCGCGAACGTCGCCTTGCCCTCCTTGTCCATCCGGTACTTCTTCATGTAGGCGATGAGCGTCTCGCACAGCGAGGACGAGGGTGTAATGGGGTACCACGCCACGACCGTGCAGCCGGCCATCATGCAGCCGATCGCCGCCGCCGCATTCCCTTCGATGAGGATCATCCCCTGCGTCTTGTTCATCCGCTCGACGTAGAAGCGGTCCTGCTTCGGCAGGTTCGCCGCCGCGTAGTCCCATCCCGCCTTCAGGGCGCCCGTGTTCATCTGCGCGGCCCTGGCCTTCCTGCCGAGCTGCTTGAAGAGCGCCGTTTCCATCTCCGCCATGTCGATATGCAGCAGCCTGGCGAGGATGCCGTCGTAAATCATGTTGCGCACGAGACGGCGCAGCTTCGCGTCGGGGCACACGGGGGTGACCAGCTTGTCGAACGGCACCGCGTAGAACGTGAGATCGGAGCGGAGCGCGTTGAGCTTCAGCGGTTCGTCGTACACCACGGCCGCGCCCGGCTGGAGCGTGAGCACGTCTTCCTTCGCGGTCTCGGGATTCATGGCGACGAGGAAGTCGATCTCCTTCTTGCGCCCCATGTACCCGTCCTTGTTCGCGCGGATGGTGTACCACGTCGGCAGCCCCGCGATGTTCGACGGAAACATGTTCTTGCCGGACACGGGGATCCCCATCTGGAAAATCGAGCGGATGAGGACGAGATTCGCGGTCTGTGAACCGGAGCCGTTGACGGTGGCGACCTGGATGGTGAAATTGTTGACGACCCGCTGTCCCGGCTCCTGGGCGACGCGTTGTTCCTGTGTGGCAAGACCGCTGAGCGGCATGAGCGATGAACTCCTGTCCGGATTCTCGGGGCTGTTCCGTCGAGTATAGCGCCTCCCCGCATCCAACTCCCAGCGGCCGCGTCCAAGCCCGGCGCCCTGTCGGCTCCCGAGAAGAGCAGGAGATTGATCGGATTCGGAATAGTGATGGCTCGCCGGCGTCGAAGCCTGCGAACCGGGTCCTGGACGCGCGCGGCCGGGCTCCGCTCAGAGAAGCTCGCCGACCGCGGCGCCCATGTCGGCCGGGCTCTTGACGACGCGCACGCCGGCGCTCGAGAGGGCCGCCATCTTCTCGACCGCCGTGCCCTGGCCGCCGGAGATGATGGCGCCCGCATGGCCCATGCGCCGGCCGGGTGGCGCGGTCCGACCGGCGATGAAGCCGACGACCGGTTTCGTGAAGTGCGTCCGGATCCACGCGGCGGCGTCTTCCTCCGCCGAGCCGCCGATCTCGCCGATCATGATCACCGCCTCGGTCGCGGAATCCGCCTGGAAGAGCGCCAGCGCGTCGACGAAGCTCGTGCCGATGAGCGGGTCTCCGCCGATCCCGATGCACGTCGTCTGACCGAACCCCTGGCGCGTGAGCTGATGGATCGCCTCGTACGTCAAGGTCCCGCTCTTCGAGACGATGCCGATGGTCCCTTCGCGCACGATGTGGTGAGGGATGATGCCGGCCTTCCCCTTGCCGGGCGAGATGATGCCGGGGCAGTTCGGCCCGATGAGACGCGCCGGCCTGCTGGCCAGGAAGGTCAGGGCCTTCAGCACGTCCAGCACGGGGATGCCCTCGGTGATGCAGACGACGAGCGCGATGCCCGCGTCGGCGGCCTCCATGATGGCGTCGGCCGCGAACGGCGGCGGCACGAAAATCACCGAGACGTTGGCGCCCGTCGCCGCGACGGCGTCGTGGACGGTATTGAAGATCGGCCAGCCCTCGTGGCTCGTGCCGCCCTTGCCGGGCGTTACGCCGCCGACGATCCTGGTCCCGCAGGCCTGTGCCTGCCGGGCATGGAAGGTGCCCTCCCGGCCGGTGAGGCCTTGCACGAGGAGCCGCGTGTTCTCGTCGATGAGCACCGCCACGTTACGTCCCCTTCGCGAGCGCCACGACCTTGCCGGCGGCCTCGTCCATCGAATCCGCCGTCGTGAAGTTCAAGCCGCTCTCCCCGAGCATCCGCTTCCCCTCCCCGACGTTCGTCCCCTCCATGCGGATGACGATCGGCACGGGCACGCCGAGCTCCTTCACCGCGGCGATGACGCCCGCCGCCAGCACGTCGCAGCGCAGGATGCCGCCGAAGATGTTGATGAGGACCGCCCTGACGTGCTTGTCCATCATGAGGATGCGGAACGCGTTCTTGATCTGCTCGGCGTTGGCGCCGCCGCCCACGTCGAGGAAGTTGGCCGGCTCTCCCGCGGCCAGCTTGATGATGTCCATCGTCGCCATCGCGAGGCCGGCGCCGTTCACCATGCACCCGATGTCGCCGTCGAGACGGATGTAGTTGAGCGAGAACTTCGAGGCCTCGACCTCGAGCGGGTCTTCTTCGGTGAGGTCGCGCAGGTCCTTCAGGTCCGGATGCCGGTACAACGCGTTGTCGTCGACGGTGACCTTGGCGTCGAGCGCCACCAGGTCGCCGCCCGTCGTCACGATGAGCGGGTTGATCTCCACGAGCGACGCGTCGGTGCCGATGAACGCGCGGTAGATCGAGTCGAGCAGCGTCACCATCCGGTTCGCCAGCGGGCCGTCGAGGCCGATGGCGAAGGCGATCCGGCGCGCCTCGAAGGGGATGAGGCCCGTGCCCCGGTCGATCGGCTCCCTGACGATCTTCTCCGGCGTCCTCTCCGCCACCTCCTCGATGTCCATGCCGCCGGCGGCGCTGGCGATGACCACAGGCGCCTGCGACGCGCGGTCGATGAGGATGCCGAGGTACAGCTCGCGCGCGATCTGCAGCCCTTCCTCGATGAGCACGCGCGAGACCCGCTTCCCTTCGGGGCCCGTCTGGTGCGTCACGAGCGTCATCTCGAGCATCCGCTCGGCGAGCATCTCCGCCTCTTCGGGAGACGTCGCGATCTTCACGCCGCCGCCCTTGCCGCGGCCGCCGGCGTGAATCTGCGCCTTGACGACCACGATGGGCGTCGCGAGGCGCCGCGCGATGCTGCCGGCCTCGGCCGCGGAGAAGGCGACCTCGCCGCGCGGCACGGGGACCCCGAACCGCGAGAGGACGGCTTTGGCCTGGTATTCGTGAATGTTCACGATCGGGAGAGTCGTGGATGCGTGACCGCGTGGTTCAGTGGATGGGTGAGCCGGTGAGGAAGCGTTTCGGCCCGCGACGGATCGGTGATGACCGTGAGCGCTCGCACAATCGACTCATCGTAGTCATGGCATCCATGAGCGTCAAGCGCAGTTGCGCCTGCGCTCCGCCAGAAACTAGAATCGTGAGTTGGTGATCCTCCTCGTGGAGCCCTCATGCGGTCGCGCCTGCTCTCATCCTCGATAGGCAGCAAGCTGCTCATCGCCCTGACCGGACTCGGTCTCTTCAGCTTTCTCGTCGCGCATCTGTCGGGCAACCTGCTCTTCCTGGTCTCGCCACGGGCGTTCAACGAGTACGGCCACGCCGTCGTGAACAATCCGCTCATCTATGCGATCGAGCTCGGCCTGGTGGTCGTGTTCCTTGTGCACGTCTACAGCACCGTGCGACTGTACGCCGGCGCGAGGATCGCCAGGCCGGAGCGGTACGCCGTAAAGCGGTGGGCAGGCGCCCCCAGTCGCAAGAGCGTCGCGTCGAGCACGATGATCTTCACGGGGATCATCATCGTCGGGTTCGTGATCCTGCACCTGCGCGCGTTCAAGTTCGGGCCGTGGTACGAGTCGCCGGAGGGGATTCGCGACCTCTACCGTCTGCAGCTCGAGGTGTTCAGCAGGCCCGGGTACGTGGCGTTCTACATGCTCGCGATGGTGCTCATCGGGTTCCATTTGTGGCACGGGATCCCGAGCGCGGCGCAGTCGCTCGGCATCGATCACCCGAAGTACACGCCGCGGATCATCCGGATCGGCCGGGTTGTGGCGGTGCTGATCGCCGTCGGCTTCTTCATCCTGCCCCTCTATACGTTCCTCGGGGGGCGGTGATGAAGCTCGACTCGAAGGTCCCCGCCGGGCGCATCGCGGAGAAGTGGGACCGGGCGAAGTTCGAGAACAAGCTGGTGAACCCGGCCAACCGCCGGAAGTACACGGTGATCGTCGTCGGGACCGGCCTCGCCGGCGCGTCGGCGGCGGCGGCCCTCGGGGAACAGGGCTACAACGTCAAGGCGTACTTCATCCAGGACAGCCCGCGCCGGGCGCATTCGATCGCCGCGCAGGGAGGCATCAACGCGGCCAAGAACTACCAGAACGACGGCGACAGCGTGTACCGCCTCTTCTACGACACGGTGAAGGGAGGCGACTACCGGAGCCGCGAGGCCAATGTCTACCGACTGGCGCAGCTCAGCGTGAACATCATCGACCAGTGCGTGCAGCAGGGGGTGCCGTTCGCCCGCGAGTACGGCGGCCTCCTCGACAACCGGTCGTTCGGCGGCGCACAGGTGGCCCGCACGTTCTACGCGCGCGGCCAGACGGGCCAGCAGCTCCTGCTTGGCGCGTTCCAGTCGATGATGCGCCAGGTCAACGAGGGCACGGTGCGGCTCTTTCCCCGCCGCGAGATGCTCGATCTCGTCCTGGTCCATGGACAGGCGCGCGGCATCGTCGTCCGCAACCTCGTGACCGGCGAGCTGGAGACGCACGCCGGCCATGCGGTCCTCGTGTGCACGGGGGGGTACGGGACGCTGTACTACCTCTCGACCAACGCCGTGAGCTCCAATGTGACCGCGGCCTGGCGCGTGTACAAGCGCGGGGCGCTCTTCGCCAATCCCTGCTACACGCAGATCCATCCCACGTGCATCCCGGTCAGCGGCGAACACCAGTCGAAGCTGACGCTGATGAGCGAAAGCCTGCGCAACGACGGCCGCGTCTGGGTGCCGAAACGGCCGGGCGACGAGCGTCCGCCCGATCAGATTCCCGAGTCGGACCGCGATTACTATCTCGAGCGGAAGTACCCGAGCTTCGGCAACCTCGTGCCGCGCGACGTCGCGTCGCGCAATGCCAAGCAGGTGTGTGACGAGGGTCGGGGTGTCGGCGACAGCGGCCTCTCCGTCTATCTCGACTTCGCCGACGCCATCAGGCGGCTCGGCGTCGACACCATCCGGACGAAGTACGGGAACCTCTTCGACATGTACGAGCGCATCACCGACGAGAACCCGTACAAGGTTCCGATGCGCATCTACCCCGCGGTGCATTACACGATGGGCGGGCTATGGGTGGACTACAACCTGATGAGCACGATCCCGGGCCTTCACGTGATGGGCGAAGCCAACTTCTCGGACCATGGCGCGAACCGCCTCGGCGCGAGCGCGCTGATGCAGGGGCTGGCCGACGGCTACTTCGTCATTCCCTTTACCCTGGCGCACTATCTCGGCGGCACGACGCTGCCGCCGGTCTCCGAGGACCACGACGCGTTCAAGGCGGCACGGGCGGAACAGCAGGATCGCATCAACAGGCTCCTGTCGATCAGGGGCAGCCAGACCATCAGGTCCTTCCACCGCCGCCTGGGCGCGATCATGTGGGACTACGCCGGCATGTCGCGCAGCGAGGCAGGGCTGACGAAGGCGCTCGAGCTGATCCCACAGGTGCGCGAGGAGTTCTGGCACTCCGTCTCGGTGCCCGGTTCAGCGGACAACCTCAACCAGAGCCTCGAGCACGCGGGCCGCGTCGCCGATTATCTCGAGTTTGCCGAGCTCCTCGTGATCGATGCGCTGCACCGCACGGAATCATGCGGCGGCCACTGCCGGGAAGAAAGCCAGACGCCGGACGGCGAGGCGCTGCGCGACGACGAGCACTTCTCGTACGTCGCAGCCTGGGAGTTCACCGGCGTCGGGAGGATGCCGGCGCTTCACAAGGAACCGCTCGTCTTCGACGAGGTGCATCCGACGCAGCGGAGCTACCGGTAGGCGATGAACGCTTCCTGCGGCTTCCGGCCTGCCACCCACTCGAGGCACTGATGGCGACGATCACGGTGAAGCTCAAGATCTGGCGACAGGCGGGCCCAGACCAGCCGGGGCGGCTCGTCGACTACACGGCCGACGGGATCAGCACGGACATGTCGTTCCTGGAGATGCTCGACGTCGTCAACGAAACGCTCATCGCGTCGGGCCAGGACGCGATTGCGTTCGACTCCGACTGCCGCGAGGGGATCTGCGGCTCCTGCGGCCTGGTCATCAACGGCGTGGCGCACGGGCCGATCCGCGGCGCCGCGACATGCCAGCTCCACATGCGGAGCTTCCGCACCGGCGATGAGATCGTCGTCGAGCCGTGGCGCGCGAAGGCGTTTCCGATCGTCAAGGATCTCGTCGTGGACCGCGGCGCGCTCGACCGCATCATCGCGGCGGGAGGCTATATCTCGTTCAACACCGGCGGCGCGCAGGACGGCAACAGCATTCCAATCGCGAAGGACGTCATCGAGGCGGCGATGGACTCGGCGGCGTGCATCCAGTGCGGCGCGTGCGTGGCGGCCTGCAAGAATGCGGCGGCGCACCTCTTCACGGCGGCGAAGATCCAGCACCTCGGGCTGCTGCCCCAGGGCCAGCCAGAGCGCTATCGGCGCGTGATCCGCATGGCGGACCAGATGGATGCCGAGGGATTCGGCAACTGCTCCAACGAAGGCGAGTGCGAAGCCGTCTGCCCGAAGGCGATTCCCATGTCCAACATCGCCCGCATGTATCGCGACTACTACAAGGCGCTGTGGAAGGCGCGCTAGGCGACGCCTCGCGCCGGCCGCGCGCCGGAGGACGGCCGGAGGACGACCGCGCTCACGGCTCGCGTCAGCTTCGGATCCTTACATCCCGATGATGTCGACAAGTTCCCTGACGGCGCCGGCGGACTGCTGAAGGGCGGCGTGCTCCTCGGGGGTCAGCGTGATCTCGACGATCTGCTCCACGCCGCGGGCGCCGAGCTTGACGGGCACGCCGACGAAGAGGTCGCGGATGCCGTATTCGCCCCGGAGGAACACGGAGCACGGCAGGATCTTCTTCTTGTCCTTGAGGATCGCCTCCACCATCTCGGCGGTGGCGGATCCCGGCGCGTACCACGCGCTGGTGCCCACGAGCTTCGTGATCTCGGCGCCGCCGTCGGCCGTGCGCTTCACGATCGCCTGGATCCGGTCCTTCGACAGCAGCTCCGTGATCGGCACGCCCGCCACCGTCGAGTAGCGCGGCAGCGGCACCATCGTGTCGCCGTGGCCGCCGAGCACGAACGCGTGCACGTTCTCCACCGACACGTTCAGCTCCATCGCGATGAAGGTGCGCATGCGGGCGGAGTCGAGCACGCCCGCCATGCCAATCAGCCGCTCGCGCGGAAAGCCGGTCAGCCGGAAGAGCGCCTGCGCCATCGCGTCGAGCGGGTTCGCGACGGGAATCACGATGCTGTCGGGGCAGTACTTGACGACGTTCGGCGCGATCGCCTGCATGATCGCAAAGTTGTCCTTCACCAGATCGTCGCGGCTCATGCCCGGCTTGCGCGGCTTGCCCGACGTGATCACCACCACGTCCGAGCCTTCGGCAGCCGGCCAGTCGTTGCCACCCACCACGCGTGCGTCCGACGTGTGGATCGGGCACGACTCGTAGATGTCGAGCGCTACGCCAGCCGCCTTCTGATCGGCGATGTCGATGAGCACGACGTCGGCCAGTTCCCGCACCGCGATGGCTCGTGCCACCGTTGCGCCGACGTTGCCGGCGCCCCCTACGACCGTGACTTTTCGATTCATCGATGCCTCATGCGAGCCGGGCGACACCGGCCGCTTTACACACGGCACTTAGGGCTGTCGCCCCTCCGCTCGCCGCGCGCCGTTCACAGTTTCTGTGGAAAACCCTGTTGAAAAGGACCGGAATTGACCGGAAAACCCGCGCGATTCGGAGCATTTCAGCGGTTTGCACCATCGTAGTGCGAACGTCGCGAGTGCGACGGATGATTATACTTTCTCGAGTCATGCATACCCCATTCGCCATCGCATGCTGGATCGGCGCCGCCACGCTGGCCCTCACGGTCACGCTCTCGGCCCAGCACCAGCCGCACACGCACCGCCATCCCGCGGCTGCGAAACTGAAGAATCCTGTGGCGCCCTCGGCCGCCTCCATCGCCGCGGGCCGGGCGCTGTACGATCGCCACTGCTCCGAGTGCCACGGCACGACGGGCCGAGGCGACGGTCACGCGGGCGAAGGGCTCGACCAGACACCGTCGAACCTCACCGACGCCACGTGGGAGCACGGCAGCACCGACGGCGAGCTCTTCGCCGTCATCCGTGACGGCGCACCCACGAGCGAGATGAAAGGCTTCGCGAAGAAGCTCTCGCCGAAGGAAACCTGGGACGTCATCAACTTCGTCCGCACGCTCGGTCCCAAGAAAAGCCACGAGTGAAAATCGTTATTGCCGATGATGTCCCGGCTTCCGCGATCGAACTGCTCCGCGCCGAGGGATGGGAGGTGGACGCCAGGACGGGGCGGCCACTCGACCGTCTTCAGGCGGATCTTGCCGACGCCGACGCCCTGATCGTGCGGAGCGCCACGAAGGTGACGGCGACGGTGATCGCCGCGGCGCCGCGTTTGCGGGTGATCGCCCGCGCCGGCAGCGGCGTGGACAATGTCGACGTCACGGCGGCAAGCGCTCGAGGCGTGGTCGTCATGAACGCGCCGGGCGCGAACAGCATCAGCGTCGCGGAGCTGGCGCTCGGCCTCATGCTCGCGCTGGCGCGCCATGTGCCTGCCGCCGACGCCGCCATGAAGCAGGGCAAGTGGGAGAAGAAGAAGTTCGTGGGCGAGGAGCTCCGCGACAAGACGCTCGGCCTCGCCGGCCTCGGCCGCATCGGGCAGGAGGTCGCGCGCCGCGCGCGCGCCTTCGGCATGCGCGTCATTGCACACGACCCGTTCATCGCGGCGCAGGTGGCCGAGGACCTGGGCGTCGAGCTCCTCGCGATGGACGAGGTGCTGGCGCGCGCCGACTACGTCTCGCTGCACCTGCCGTCGACGCCCGCCACGCGGAGCTTCCTGAACGCGGAGCGGCTGGCCGGCACGAAGACAGGTGTCCGTATCGTCAATACGGCACGCGGCGATCTCGTGGACGAGCAAGCCCTGGCCGACGCGATCGAGTCCGGGCAGGTGGCCGGCGCCGCGCTTGACGTCTTCGAGGTCGAACCACCCCCCGATCCGCGCCTGCAGACGCTGCCCCAGGTGATCGCCACCCCCCATATCGCCGCCTCGACCCGCGAAGCGCAGGAGCTCGTCGGGGTCGAAACGGCGACCGCCCTCCGCGACTACCTGCGAGACGGGATCATCCGCAACGCCGTCAATTTCCCGTCGGTGTCCTCGGACGAGTTTGCGCGCCTGCATCCGTACCTCACGCTCGGCGAGCGTCTCGGCGCCATGCTCGCGCAGATGAACGACGGCCGAATCAACCGCGTCGGCGTCCGGTACTACGGCGAGCTGGCCAACCGGAAGAACGAACTGGTCGTGAACGCGGTGCTGGTGGGCCTGTTCAAGCCGATCCTCTCGTCGGGCGTCTCGCCGGTGAATGCGCGGAGCGTCGCGGCCGAGCGCGGCCTCGAGATCGTGGAGTCGCACAGCACACGCCAGCGGACCTACACGACATTGCTGTCGGTGAAGCTGCATACCGATCGAGGCGAGCCGTGGGTCGAGGGCGCCGTCTTCGACCGATCCGCGCCGCGCGTGGTGCTCGTCGACGGCGTGCCCGTCGAAGCGCCGCTCGAGGGGACGCTCCTGGTGATCCGCAACAACGATCAGCCAGGCGTCATCGGCGAGGTCGGCACCATCCTCGGCAGGCACGGTGTCAACATCGCGAACTTCGCGCTCGGCCGCGAGGGCACCCGCGCCATCGGCGTCGTCAACATCGACGAGACGCAACCGCTGCCCGACCAGTTGCTGGAAGAAATCCGGAAGGTCCCGGCGGTCCGCTCGGCGCGGATCGTCAGGGTTTGAGCGAGAGCTGCACCACCGTCCCGTCGTCCACGCGCACGAGCTCGACGGCGCCGGCGGCAATCGCCGACACCCGGTAGGTCCCGCCGACCGTCTCGCCGATCTTGACCAGGTGTACATCGTCGGGCGTGCTGATGATCGCCGTGCGCACGATCTCGTCGCCGACGACGTCTTCGGCAATGCCCGAGAGCATCATGCGCAGGGCGGGCGGCGCCGGCTCGGGGGCCGGCGCGATCTCCTCGACTGGCGGACGCCCCGGCGCTTTGCCTGGCACGGCGTGGAAGCGGAATAGATTGCGCGCCGGAAGCCTATAGGCGATCCCCTGCCGCAAGCGGTCGTGCAACCGATCGGCCTCGCGCTGGATCTCGGCGGAGGCGGCGGCTGTGTGCGCCGCCGACGGCGCGGCCGCGGGCGCCTGGCGCGGCCCCCCCACCGGCGCGTACGAAGCCAGCCAGGTCCCGACCACCATCAGACCCGACGCCACGGCGGTCGATTTCCAGGTCATGAGTCAGACAGAGCTCATCTTAGCATTTCGGTCGGACAACGCCCGAGCAACACGGTCGTTCCAGGTTCCAGGTTCCGAGTTCCAGGTTCGTGTTCGGGGTTCCAGGTTCGTGTTCGGGGTTCCAGGTTCGTGTTCGGGGTTCACGCGCCGGGGTTCGGAGGAACAGCGAACATCGAACCCGGAACACGAACCTTGAACACGAACCCGGAACACGAACCCGGAACCCGGAACCTGGAACCCGGAACTGAAAGTGGTTGTGCTATGATTCGCCGTGCACCCTGTCACGTTCCGAAATCCCTTCGATCGAACGTCACAGGTTCCCCGCATCGTCGCCCTCATCCCCGCCAGGTTTCACTCGTCGCGCTTTCCCGGCAAGGCGCTCGCGGATCTCGCCGGCCGACCGATGATCGAGCACGTGTACCGGCGCGCGGCCGCCGCGCCGTCGGTCGGCGCCGTCGTCGTGACGACCGACGACGCCCGCATCGCGGAGGCGGTGGAGAGCTTCGGCGGCGTCGCGCGGATGACGCGATCTTCGCACCAGAGCGGCACCGACCGGGTGGCCGAGATCGCCGGAGAGCTGACGTGCGAGATCGTCGTGAACGTGCAGGGTGACGAGCCGCTCGTCGAGCCCGAGATGATCGAGGCGGCCATCGAGCCGCTCGACGCCGACACGACGCTGCAGATGTCCACGCTCCGGCGCCGGATCACGGAGGAGGCCGACTACACGAATCCGCACGTCGTGAAGGTCGTCGTGGATCGGGACGGCACGGCGTTGTACTTCTCGCGCTCGCCGATCCCGTACTCGGCAACCGGCGTAGCGGCGTACCGGCACATCGGCCTGTACGCCTACCGGCGCTCGTTCCTGCTGGCGCTCGCGCGCCTGCAGCCGACGCCGCTCGAACTGGCGGAATCGCTCGAGCAGCTCCGCGCGCTCGAGCATGGCTTCCGCATCCGCACCGTCGAAACTCACTGCGACTCCATCGGCGTGGATACGCCCGAGGACCTGGAGCGCGTCCGCCGTCTCGTGACGGCCGGCACGACCTGAGAGCGCACAATGCAAAGACCTGATGGACGGCCCGTCAAGTACATCTTCGTCACCGGCGGCGTGGTGTCCTCGCTCGGGAAGGGGCTCGCGGCCGCGTCGATCGGCCGCCTCCTCGAGGACCACGGCTACAGGGTCGCGCTCCAGAAGTTCGATCCGTACATCAACGTCGACCCGGGCACCATGAGCCCCTACCAGCACGGCGAGGTCTACGTCACCGACGACGGCGCGGAGACGGATCTCGACCTGGGCCACTACGAACGCTTCACGAGCATGGTGGCGACGCGCAACAGCAACTGGACCACCGGCAAGATCTATCTCTCGGTGATCCAGAAGGAACGCCGCGGCGACTACCTCGGCCGTACGGTCCAGGTCATTCCGCACATCACGAACG
>JBOGIW010000042.1:0-34213 GCA_050748045.1 Vicinamibacterales bacterium
TCGTCTCTACCAGCGCATCGTCACCGACCTCGACGCCCTCCTGCAGGCCGTCGGCTTGAGAACCGCCGCGTGAGGCACGCTCGAAACGAGTACATAATTCGCGCAAGGAGCCGGATAACGGTCTAAAGGCAGCCTATATAGGACGGACGAGGGATTCCTCTATAAGCAACCGTCAGGTTGCCGGGTCGGCATTCACCGATCAGTCACCTCGCAACGCGACCACCGGATCGACCTTCATTGCGCGTCTAGCAGGCAGGTAGCACGCCAAGCTGGCTACGAGAATCACAGTCACCGGAACTGCTACGAAGGTAATCGGGTCGGTGCGCGATACCGAGAACAACAGTGTCTCCATCACGCGCGTGAGCCAGAGGGCGGCGCCGACGCCGCCGACGGCGCCAATGGCCGCCAGCGCCAGGCCGCGGCCGAGAATCAAGCGGAACACCTCGCCGCGCGTGGCGCCGAGGGCCAGGCGAACACCAATCTCGCGCGTGCGTTGTGAGACCAGGTATGCCATGACTCCAAACAACCCGATCGCCGCGAGCGCCAGCGATACCATGGCGAATGCGCCGAGCAGATAGAGGTTGAACCGCCGCGGCCCCAGTGATTGCTCGAACAGAGTTTCCATCGACGAGACGGCGGATAGTGGCACCGTCGGATCGATCGACCTTAGCGACGCGCGCACGATATTCACCGACGAGCCCGCCGCCACGGCGTCGGCATGCGGGCCCGTGGCGCGCCACACCAGAGACATCGGGTTCCAGGTCGGATACTGCGTCGCCGATCCGTAGAACACGAATCCCGCATCGTCTTCGAGCCCGAATGTCTTGACGTCGCCGGCGACGCCGATGATGGTGTGCGGTTCTTGGCGGAAGCTGCGCATCACCAGCGGCTTGCCGATCGGATCCTCATTCGGGAAGTACTTCGCGGCGAGGGCAGCGCTGATGATCGCCACCGGCGGACCGTCCGGCGCATCCTGCATGCTGAACTCGCGCCCGCGCAGCGGAATGCCAAGGGCCGCGAAGTAACCCGGACCCGCCAGCCGCCACGCCGACGAACCGGCCTCTTCATTGCTTTGCGCGGGCAGCTTGACGTCGCCGGCGGTGAAGTCGCCCGCCAGTGGCGGACCGCTGGAGATCGCGGCCGCTTCGACTCCCGGGCGGCCGCGCAGATCGGTCAGAAAACGATCGTAGAAGGCGCGGCGTGCGGCGCCGTTCGGATATGCGGTGGCCGAGAGGTTGACGCGCCCGGTCATCACGTTGCCCGTGGACAATCCCGGATCGACCTGCTGCAAGCGTGCGAAGCTGCGAATCAACAATCCGGCGCCGATCAGCAGGGCCACCGACAATGCTACCTCGCCGATCGTCAGCGCCGCATGGACGCGTTTGCGCCCAACGCCAGACGTCGAATGTCGACCGTCCGCCCGCAGCGCCTCTTGGGGATCGTGGCGGGCCGAATGGATCGCCGGCAGCACTCCAAACACCACCATCGTGGTCAACGCCACGACCGTCGCGAAGACGATGACGCGAATGTCGATCGACAACTCTTCGAGGCGCGGCACCGAGTCGGGTCCGAGCGCGATCAGCAGGCGCGTCGCGGCAAACGTGATGGCAAGGCCGCCTATCGCCGCGATCAGCGCGATCAACGATGACTCCAGCAGCAGCTGACGCACGACGCGGCCGCGCGACGCGCCCATGGCGGCGCGGATTGACAGCTCGCGCTGCCGGCCGGCGGCCCGCGCCAGCAGCAGGTTCACGACGTTGACGCACGCGATCAACAGCACCAGCGCCACGGCGCCAAGCAGCACCAGCAGCGACTGCCGCGTCGTCTCGGGGACCAGCCAGTCGTAGAAGCTATTGACCACCACGCCCCAGCCTTTATTCGATTCGGGATACTGCTGCCCGAGTCGCGCGGCGATCGTCTCCAGCTCGGTCGTCGCTTGCTCGAGCGTCGTGCCGCTCTTGACGCGGCCGATCATCGCCAGTCGGTGATCAGCGCGATTGCGCGCCGGGTCGGGCGCCAGCGGTGCCAGCATGTCGGAGGACTCGCCCCAGCGAAACGACGCCGGCAATACACCAATGATCGTGTACGGCTGCGAGTTCAACGTGATCCTGCGGCCAACCGCGTTCGGATCGCCACCGAAGGCGCGCCGCCAGAAGCCATCGCCGATCAGCACCACGTGCGTATTGCCGCCGGGCCGATCTTCTTCGTCGAGAAAGTTGCGGCCGATGACCGGCGAGATCTTCAATGTCGGCAGGAACGTCGCCGTCACCTGCAAGCCGAGCACAATGTCGGCTTCGCCGTTCGAGGTCCACGTGAAGCCGGCATTGTTCATCGCCGCCAGCGATTCGAAGCTGCCCGCCTGCGCGCGAAAGTCGAGGAAGTTGGGATGCGACACCGCAAAGGTCGGCCGGCCGCGCTCGACGTTGCTCTCCCAGATCCGCACCAGACGATCGGGTTCCGGGAACGGCAGCGGCCGCAACATCACCGCGTTGACGACGCTGAAAATTGCCGTGTTGCCGCCGACGCCAAGCGCGAGTGTAAGCGCGGCAATCACGGTGAAGCCCGGGCTCTTCCATAGCGCCCGCGCGGCATAGCGAAGGTCCTGCAAAATGGTGGAAATCATGTCGCCTCGCCCCTTAGACGGCGCCGCGCTCCGAGCGGTTATGCGCGCCGTTAGTCAGTCCTCGCCGCACCCCGTCTATGGACGTCGGTGCCTGCCGGCCGGTGTTGATCCGACTGGCTACTGAGCGGCTGTGGGCGGAGGAGATCTTCGGGATTCGTGATGGCGCCTGGTCGCGCGATGGCGGTGTAGAGGGCGCGCAGCTTGCCGTAACGGTTCGAAACAAAGGAGCCGGTACGCGCGAACTGACTCCACGAGCGCGGTGTATCGTCCTGACGCGCCTTCGCAGCGAGGCTGATGAGGCTCGGGAACGACAACAGCACGCGGTCCAATGTGGCTGTAATCATGCGGATGCTCCTTGCAGCGCTCGATCGGCGCGGCCCGATGCACGCAACCGGGCAAGCCGCTCAGCCGGCCCGCATGGTTTCATCTTCGATCCACCGTCATTTCGCCCGCTGATGCTCGGACTCACGCCCGATAGCACGAGAATCCCGAGCGCTCGACGCTGGCGCCCCGGGCGCCGCGAGAGTCGTCCCTACCGCGATCGTCGGATCCCCCACGGCTTCCGCGACTCGGTGTGTTAAAGTGCCACGTCATCGCGCCAGTCGTCATCGCGACGGCCGAAGTCACATCGCCGCCCCCAACACGGCGACGTGACTCCTCTGAGGGGAAACCACTCGATCGCCGCGATGCAGGGTCGAAGGGCGACGACGCTCGCGCCGCAGGGACACTGGAAACAATCTGGCGAGGTGTCGGGGGTTCGCAGCCCCAGCGGATCCCGCGGATTGCGGATTGCGGATCGCGGATTGCGTAAGGAGTGGACCTTCATGAGCCGGGTGCTTGCCGCCGCGCTGATCCTGCAGTCGATCGCCGCCGCGCCGGCGGCCCTCGACTACCCGCCGACCAGGACGGTCGATCACGTCGATACCTATCACGGCACGCGCGTGCCGGACCCCTACCGCTGGCTCGAGGACGACACCTCGGCCGAAACGGCGCAGTGGGTCGCCGCGCAGAACCGCGTCACCTCCCGCTACCTGGAGCAGATTCCGTTCCGTGCGGCGATCAGGAAGCGGCTCGACGATCTCTTCAACTACCCGAAGTACACGACCCCGTCGCGGAAGGGCGAGTACCTGTTCTTCACGAAGAATGACGGGCTGCAGAACCAGAACGTCCTGTACCTGCAGAAGGACCTGGGCGGAACGCCCGAGGTGCTGCTCGACCCGAACACCTGGTCCGACGACGGCACCGTGCGGCTCACGACGTACCGCGCATCGAAGAATGGACAGTACCTGGCGTACGGCGTGTCGAAGAGCGGCTCCGACTGGCAGGAGTACAAGGTGCTCGAGATCGCGACGACGAAACCGCTCGCCGATACGATCGCCTGGGTCAAGGTGTCGAGCCCGGCGTGGCGCGGCGACGGCTTCTACTACAGCCGCTACCCGGCGCCGGCACAAGGTCGCGAGCTCTCGTCCGCCAACGAGAACCACCAGGTCTACTACCATCGCCTCGGCACGCCCCAGTCCGACGACGAGCTGGTGTTCGAGGATCCGAAGCACCCGCAGCGGTTCCACGGCGTCGAGACGACCGAAGACGAGCGATTCGCGATCCTGACCGTGTCGGACCGCGGCACCGGCCGGAAAGGCAACGCGCTCTTCGCGCGCGATTTCACGCGGCCCGGCTCGGATTTCATGCCGGTCGTCGGCGCCATCGGCGACGACACCTTCGACCTCGTGGACAACGCCGGCGGCGAGCTGCTCGTCTACACGAACCGGCACGCGCCGAACGGGCGCGTCGTCCGGATCGATCCGGCCAACCCCGACGAGAGCCGGTGGCGCACGGTCGTCGCGGAACGGCGCGAGCCGCTGGAACAGGTGACCGCGGCGGGAGGCCGGCTGTTCACGACCTACCTCAGGGACGTGGCCACGCGCGCCCTTGTCCACAGCCTCGAGGGCGCCGTGGAGAACGAGATTGCGCTGCCGAACCTCGGGACCGCCTTCGGGTTCGGCGGACAGCGGGGCGACGCGTCGGTCTTCTACACGTTCACGTCGTTCACGTCGCCTCCGGCCATTCATCAATACGACATCGCCGCCAGGCGAAGCACGGTGTTCAAGGCAGCCGGGATACCGCGCTTCGACGGCGAACGCTACGACACCAAGCAGGTGTTCTTCCCGAGCCGCGACGGCACGAAGATCCCGATGTTCATCGTCCACCGCAAAGGCGTCCGGCTCGACGGCACGAACCCGGCGCTGATGTACGGCTATGGGGGCTTCAACATCACGACGGCCCCGAGCTTCAACGCGCTCCGGCTGGCCCTCCTCGAGCAGGGCTTCGTCTACGCCAGCGTGAACATGCGGGGCGGCGGCGAGTACGGCGAAGCGTGGCATCAGCAGGGCATGAAGTTGAAGAAGCAGAATGTCTTCGACGACTTCATCGCCGCGGCCGAGTGGCTGATCGCCAGCAAGTACACCTCGCCGGCGAGGCTCGCCATCCAGGGAGGCTCCAACGGGGGGCTCCTCGTCGGCGCCGTGATGAACCAGAGGCCGGAGCTCTTTCGCGTCGCCATCCCGCAGGTCGGGGTCATGGACATGCTGCGGTTCCACAAGTTCACGATCGGGTGGAACTGGATTGCCGACTACGGGTCGAGCGACAACCCCGAGGAGCTCAAGGCGCTCTTCGCGTACTCGCCGCTGCACAATATCCGGCAGGGGGCGCGCTACCCGGCGACGCTCGTGACGACGGCCGACCATGACGACCGGGTCGTGCCGGCGCATTCCTTCAAGTACGCGGCGACGCTGCAGGCGAAGGCGAGCCGGGAGAACCCGGTGCTCATCCGGATCGAGACCAGGTCGGGGCACGGTGCCAGCAGCACCGCCAAGCAGCTCGACGTCACCGCGGACATCTACGCGTTCATCATGCACACCATGGGGCTGACGCCGCGGCTCGGCGGCACGGAATGAACGGGTCCGCCGGGGCGATGTATAGTACGGAATGGTGACCATGCACGCCCGGCTCATCTGTGCGATCGCGGCGATGGGCCTGCTCGCGAGCCCCGGGTGGGCGCAGACCGGGCTCCGAAGCGCGTCGCTGCCCGACCGCACGCCGATGAATCCGATCCCGTCCACGCAGATGGGACTGCGGAGCGCCTCGCTTCCGGACCGCTCGCCCGCCGAGCCCATTCCACCGCCCCAGGTCGATCGGTTTCGCGCCAGGCCGCGCACGTTTGCGCCGCGCTTCGACCGAGGGCGGCGTTTTCGCCAGGGGTTTCCCGTCGGGTACGGGTATGCCGGCGATCTGTACGTGCCCGCCGGCCCCGAGCGCCCCACGGACGTTCTGCCAAACGGCTTCCTTGATCTGCGGGTCCAGCCTGGGACCGCCGAGGTGCACGTGGACGGCTATTACATGGGGACGGCCGACGACTTCCGGCGCGTGATTCCGGGACGCGCCCTCGAGGCGGGGCCGCATCACGTCGAGTTGCGGGCCGCGGGCCACGAGACGGTGGCGTTCGACGTGCACATCCCGCCGAATGAGATCGTCACGTATCGCAGCGATCTCCAGGCACGCCGCGCGATCGACCCGCCGCCGCTCGCCGTTCCCGGCGTTCCGAAGACGTTCTATGTGATTCCGGGCTGCTACGCCGGCGACAAGCCGCCCCGGACCGTGACGCTCCCGCGCGGCTGCGATCCGTCGAAGGTTCGCAGGATCCCGCCCACAATCGGCCCGATCGCCCGCCTTCAGGGCTGAGCGGGCCGCATCCGTCGCAGGGCGCCGCGAGGCGCGACGAGCGAGGGCCGATCTCGCTCGTCTGTCCCCATCACCGCCGTCAGGCGTATCACCTCGATCACGCCGGCGTCCTGCAACGCGAGCAGCACGTCATCGACCTCCATCGGTGCTCCCCGGGCCTCGACGATGATGCAGGTGTCGGTTTCGGACACGCGGCTGACGGCATCGAAGGCCATGAGGCAGTCCAGCCGGAACGCATCCGCTTCCGTATCCCGGACCTTCACCACGGCGAAGTCGCGCCGCAGGATGCGGGACGGGACCAGTTCCTCGACGTCCCCGATGCCAGGCGCCTTTCGGAGGCACGCGGCGACGCGGCGCGGATCCGCGCGGCCGGGATCCACCACGATCGTGAAACGGGCCACGCCGGCCTCGCGAGTCTGCGCCGTCTCCAGCGAGACAATCTCGATCGCTTCGGCGCGCAGCATCGACACCACTCGATACAGCGCATCGAGGCCATCGTGTCCGTGCGCGACAAGCGTCACCTGCGTTGCTGGAGCGTGTGGGGTGGGTCCCGGTTCACCAAGGGCGTCTCTCGCGGCTTGCGGCTGCACGCGTCGCATTTCGCCACCTCATGTTCGAGCAAGGAAAAAAGAAAAAGGGCCGTCATCCGGTTGCGGATGACGGCCCTTGGCGATTCGGTCTTCGATGGTGGCTACATCATCCGCTCCCGCAATCGGGCGGAACCTCAATCACAGCGACGCCACTAATCGCGATGGCCTGACGGGAGGAGGCGACGAAGCGGGGAGCCGGTTGCGGCGAAGGGACGGCGGCCATGTGACAGGGGTAGTCAACCAGATTCGTGTTCATCTGTCAATTTGCCCGTGACGTCCGCCGGCGGCCTTCGCCCCTTTGGGCCCGAGACTCCAGAGCCGGCTGCGCGATTGCGGCGCGGGCCCGAGAGGGGTAGGATACGCCTGCTCCACTGGTCTGAAGGGAGGTCCGCATGTTCCCTCGGTCCCTCTCGCAAGGCGTTCTTCTGCTCCTCGTCTCTTGTGTCATGGCTGCGGCGTTAGCGCTTCCCGGGTGCGCCAACATCTCTGGCGACGACGAAGCGACAGCGCCCTTCGGCGTAGAGGTCTCGGCGATGTACATCACCGTCGAGAATCGCGCCGGCACGGCGCTCGTCGACGGCAAGGTCGAAATCCTGCCGGCCGGACGCGCGGTGGTCTTCACCACGTCATGGCCGCGCATGGAAAGCGGCGACCGGCGCGACTTCATGCTGAACGTGTTCCGCGGATCGGACGGCACGCCGTTCCGCCGAGGCGTGATCCGCGCACGGCAAGTCAAGGTGACCGCCAAGGATCTGTACGGCAAGGTCTACGAGCGGCTGGTGCCGTTCGAGTAAAGCGCACGGGCGTCCGGGCGGGCCGGTGGTGAGGCGGGCAACCTCCGGGCACCGGGCCATCGCCACCGGCGCGGCCGTCGTGTGGCCGCGGCGGGGGCCGCGATCGACCGCGCGCGACGGCTCGACGCGTTTCCCTTGGAGCGTCGTGCCCGAACGAGGGCCAGGCCGAGCCCGCTCCTGGGCTCCGATCACGGACACGTGTTTCTACGTTGAGAGCGCCGGCATCGTCGCTGCGATTTTCACCCGGCCAGCCTTGTAGTCGGCGACGAAGCTGCTGACCTGCTCGAGCCCTTCCCGCATGCTGTGGGGGGGCGTGCCGGGCCCAAAGCCCAGTCGGACGTGCCCCTCGACGCCGTAGCAGCTTCCGGGCAGGATATAGGTCTTGTACGGCGGCTCCAACAGGCGCAGGCAGAGATCCCACGACGCGACGTCCAGGTCGTAGCTGGGGAACATCAGGAAGCCACCTTTCGGCATCGCTCCTTTGAAGGTGCCGTTGCTCGTGATCCATTGCATCGTGATGTCGTAGTTCACTCTCGCCGCACGCATCGTCTCGTTGACGAGGCCCCAGTACTTCTCAGGCTGAAGCGCGGCGGTCGCGACGATCTCGTCCAGCCGGCTCTGCTGGTGCAGGCTGACATAGTACTTGAGATCCATGCAGTCCTCGAGTAACCGCCGGTCCTGTGTCGCAAGCCATCCGAGACGCGTGCCGCTCATCCCCAGTGTCTTCGACACGCTGGCCGTGCTCACTCCCCGCTCGTAGTAATTGACCACCGCAGGAGACAGACCTCCCTCCCACTCGAGACCACGATAGATCTCGTCCGAGATGACGTAAGCGCCGTGGCGGTCTGCAATACGGCAGATCTCCTTCAGTTCGCGTTCCGCCAGCGTGGCTCCGGTGGGATTGCTCGGGTGGCAGACGTAAATCAGCTTGACCTTCGGGCCCATCAGGCTTTCGAGCTCGTTCAGATCGAACTTCCACTCCAGCTCGGGGCGCCGCCTCAGGATCCTGACGTTGACGCCGAGCGTCTCGCACACGACCCTGGGCTGCTCCCATGACGGAGCCTCGACGATCGCTTCGTCGCCCGGCTCCAGCCGGACGGCCAGCGAGAGGAAGTTCGCGTGCTGAGTGCCGGAGGTGATGAGGACGTGCTCTTTGGTGACGTTGTAGCCGCAGGTCTTGATGATCGTTTCACGGAGCGGAGGGTAGCCGTAGCGATTGCCGGACTTGGTCAGCTTCAGGTCGAGGGGAATCCCATCCAGGATCTCGCCGAGGGTGAACACCTTGCCCTCGGGGTTGATCAACTGGTGCACGGTCCAAGCCTGCTTCTCGACGTCCCATCCCCGATCGCGTCCGATGTTGAAGAACTCGGCGAGCTTCTGAGGCTGTGTCCTCATGCCTTACGCCTCTGCTCGCGTGAAGCCGTCCGTGGCAGGGAAAGGAGGCGCCGGCTTCAAGGTCCAGCACTTCACGATCGGGTCGCCGGTGTTGATCGCCTTGTGGGTCCAGATGATGCGGGCAATGCCGCCGGCCGGCGAGACAACCTTCTCGACGACGTTGCCGAAGAGGTCGCATACGTCGGCAATCTCCTGCCCCTTGGCGATCTCGTCGCCGATCCGGATCGCGAGGCGCAGGAGCCCCCCGCGACGGGCATCCACGACGAACTGACCAGTCGCCATCATCCGCCGTCCGCGGATCACCGGCTCTCCAGGCAGCATCCTGAAGAAGCGCATCACGTTCCGGATGCCGTGCAGATGGTTCTGCACGTCGGCAGGGTCCAGGCCGCCCGCGCTTCCAGACTCCGCAAGGATCGACGCAATCCCTCGACGCGCGGCCTCGCTCGTGAACGAGCCCCTGGTCGGCGGCAGGGGCGAGCCCTCGCGGTACAGCGCGACGATGCGCGGACTGTATAAACGCGCCATCGTCTCGCCTCGTTCGTCAACCGCGGCGTTGCCCGTCATCGCATACCCCGCATAGGGCCACAGCAGCTCCGGCACGTCGCCTCCATGACAATCGATGTGGAAGTCGGCGAGAGCCACCACGTCGTTGAGCAGCGTGTGGGCCATCACTTCACTGATCGTCCCGTCCGGCCTGCCGGGGAACGTTCGATTCAGGTTCAGCCCGTCTATCGGGGACACGAAGGCCGAACGGGCCCTGAACATCGGCGTGTTGACAACCGGGACGCCGATCACCGTTCCCGAGAGCTCGGCGGGTTGCACATCGACGATCGTACGCAGAACGGCATCGATGCCAGGGTATTCGGAGGCATGCACGCCCGCGGTCATGCACAACGTGGGTCCGGGCATGGCGCCGTTGATGATGACGAGCGGGATCTGGATCGGTCCCATCGCCGTCTCACCCATGGTCAGGTAGCCGGACTGCTTGGTTCCTTTCTCAGCGGCGACATCTCCAATACGGCAGACGTCGCGTGCCGTGACGACACCCATCTCGCTCACTCCTGGGGGGGCGCGTTCGCGATATGCAGCCCGCAACGCCTTGGGGACTCCGAGCCAGTCGCCGCCGGCAGCGCCGGCTGATCGCCGACGCGACCGAGCTAGGGAGTGTAGACCCGACGACCGGGACCCTGTCCAACGAAAACCGCTAATCGCCCGATGAACATGGTTCATCGTGCACGCCGGCCCTTACAATCTGAACCCGCCATTTTCACCGTCTGGAGGTTCCTATGTGGCGACCGAGCCTGGCTTTGCGCCGAACGATGCCGCTGGTTCTTGCCTGCTTCTCGATGGCTGCCCTCGCGGTCGATCGGGTCGAAGCGGCCCAACGGCCGATCACCCACGATGTCTACGACGGGTGGCGGTCCATCCAAGACACGAAGCTGTCGGACGACGGTGTGTGGGTGGTTTACACGTTGGCGCCACAGGATGGTGACAGCCACGTCGTCACGCGCAACCTGAAGACGGGCGTTGAATACCGGCATCCGCGCGGCAAGGAGCCCCTCATCACGGTTGATACCCGCTTCGTCCTGTTCACGATCGCGCCGGCCAAAGCTGACGTCGACAAAGCGAGGATGGAAACGACGAAGAAAGAGGAGCAGCCGAAGAACGGTCTCGGCATTCTCGATCTGGCGTCTGGTCGAGTGGCGACGTTCGACGGCATAAAGAGCTTCAAGCTCCCGGGCGAGTCCGGACGGTTCGCCGCCTACTTGAAGGAGCCCAGACGCGCTGAGACAGCCCGCGCCGGGCAACCGGTCCCACGAACGCCCGAACGGAACGAGGATCCGGGTGGCGACCTCGTGATCCGCGAGCTGGCCACGGGCGCCGCGACGGTCATCTCGGAGGTGATCGATTACGCCTGGAGCGGGGACGGCCACTGGATCGCCCATGCGGTCTCGTCGCGCGCTCAGCACCGAAACGGCGTGTTCCTCAGACACGCCGTGGATGGCTCCGTACGCACGCTGCTCGCAGGTGCGGGCCGCTACAAGGGCCTCGCATTCGACGAGCGCGGCGCTCAACTGGCCTTCATCAGCGACCGCGACGACGTCCACGCGGACGCCCCAGCGTTCAAGCTGTATCACTGGATGGCGCCGGCGCGAGCGGCGACCGAGCTCGTGTCCGCGACGACGCCAGGCATGCCGCCGGGGCTGACTGTCAGCGAGCACGGCACGCCGAAGTTCTCGAACGACGGCGCGCGACTGTACCTGGACACGGCGCCACGACGGAAGGCGCAGCCGGAACACGGGTCCGACGCGATCAAGGTGGACATCTGGCACTGGAAGGACCCGCTGCTGCAGCCCATGCAAAAGGCCCGCGCCGAGGAGGAGACGAAGCGAGGCTATCCGGCGATCGTGCACATCAGGGATCGACGGTTTGTGCAACTCGCCTCGAGCGACATGCCGGCCGTGGCCCTGGTGGATGGGGGCGCGGCCTATGCGCTCGGATCCTCCGAGGTCCCCTATCGCCACCTCCTGTCCTGGGACGGCAGGTACGAGGACCTCTATCTCGTCGACCTCGAGGACGGCTCGCGGCGAAAGATCGTCCAGCAGGCGAAGTTCGGTATCGTCTACGACCTGCCGACGGAGGGGCAGATCGGGGCCCTCTCACCGGCGGGCACGTACGTCCTGTGGTTCGATACAAGCAAGACCGACTGGTTCGCGTTGAGGGTGTCGGACGGTCGCAGCGTCAACCTGACCGAGAACCTGGGCGTGAAGTTCGAACGCGAGACGTGGGACACGTTCGATTTTCCGCGGCCGTACGGCACGGCGGGCTGGACGGCCGACGATCGATCCGTCCTCCTGTACGACCGCTACGACATCTGGGAGGTTCAGCCGGACGATGGCAGCGCCCGGATGATCACCAACGGCCTGGGCCGGCGTGAGAGCCTCGTGTTCCGATACCAGAAGCTCGATCACGACGAGCAGGCGATTCCGGTGGATCGGCCCCTTCTGCTGTCTACAGTGCACGACCGCACGAAGGCATCCGGCTTCTATCGCGCGGCGATCGGCGGCGTGAGCGATCCGATCAGGGCCGTGATGCTCGACAAGGCCTTCGGCGATCCAATCAAAGCGAAGAACGCAGATACGGTCATCGTCACGCTTTCACGGTTCGAGGAGTTTCCGAACCTGTGGGTGACGGATACCAGCTTTTCCAGTCTGCGCCAGGTCTCCGACGCCAATCCCCAGCAGGCCGAGCTCACATGGGGGCGCGCCGAGCTCATCGATTTCAGCAACGCAGACGGCCAGCCGCTGCGCGCCGTGCTCATCAAGCCCGACGACTTCGACCCGCAGAAGACGTACCCGCTCATGGTCCACATCTACACCGAGCTGACCGGCAGCCTTCACCGGTACATTCCACCGGCGCCAGGCACGAGCATCAATATCACCCGCTATGTCAGCAACGGCTATGTCGTCCTGATGCCCGATATCGTGTACAGGCTCGGGTTCCCGGGTGAGAGCGCGGTGAAGTGCGTCGTTCCGGCCGTTCAGCGCGTGCTGAGCATGGGCTTCATCGATCCGGCGCGCATCGGGATCCAAGGGCACAGTTGGGGCGGGTACCAGATCTCGTACATGATCACGCGGACGAACATCTTTCGCGCGGCGGAAGCGGGCGCCTCGGTGGTCAATACGGTGAGCGCCTATGGCGGCATCAGATGGGGGCAGGGCATGTCACGCGCGTTTCAATACGAGAAGGGGACGGGCCGCATGGGCGGGCCGCCGTGGGAGCGGGCGCAGCGCTACATCGAGAATTCGCCAATCTTCTGGGTGGACACGGTGACAACACCCTACCTGACGATTCACAACGACGAGGATGATGCGGTGCCCTGGTACCAGGGGATCGAGTTCTTTTCGGCGCTCCGGCGGCTGGGACGGGAAGCCTACCTGTTCAACTACAACGGTGAACGGCACGGCCTCCGCGATCGGGAGCGCCAGAAGCACTGGACCGTCCACATGGCCGAGTTCTTCGATCACCATCTGAAGAGCGCGCCGAGGCCGGAGTGGATGGAAAGAGGCGTGCCGTACCTGGAGCGCGGAGCGCGCCATGCGCCATCGTATTGACGGTCCGAGCCCGGTGGCCGTCCCGGTTATCTGATCGATCGCGACCTGGTCGCGGCAGGGATCGGCCTGGATCGCGCGCCGTCCGGGGGACGCTCCCAGCTGTACTGTCGCCCCAGCGCGTAGCGTTCGAACCAGTCCAGCTCCACGTTCGCTTTGAAGAGCTGGTGGCGCAGCTCACCCCATCCGTGCGGCTCCCGCGGGGCCATGTACAAGCGCGTCGGCACCCCGTTCGACTTGAGCGCGCGGTACAGCTCGATCGATTGAGAAGGGGGGACCCGTACGTCGCGCTCGCCGACAAGAATCAACGTCGGCGTCTTCACGTTGGCAATGGCGCTCAGCGGCGACTGCGACCAGTACTTCTCGATCGGCGCGTCCTTCTGCCACGGGGTTCCTCCAAACCAGGCGGTGCGGAAGAAGTTCACGTCGCTCAGCGCATACATCGAAAGCCAGTTCGCCGTCCCCGCGCCGGTCGAGGCGGCCTTGAAACGAGTCGTGTGGGTGAGAACCTTGTTCGTGAGGAATGCTCCCGCGCTCCAGCCCATCTTGACGAGGCGATCTGGATCGGCCACGCCCAGCTTGATGACATGGTCGACGCCGGCGAGCACGTCGAGGTGGGAGTTGTTGAAATAGTGGCCGATCCAATCCCGCTGGAACGCATCGCCGTACCCCCCGCTGCCGCGATAGTTGGTCTTGAGCACGGCGAAGCCTCTGGCCGCGAGCACCTGCACGTAGTCGCTCCAGCGGCCGAAGCCGAACTTGTCCGACGTCGCCATGCCTCCGTGCGACTGCACCACCAGTGGGTACCGGGTTCCCGCTCTATAGTCGAGGGGATGATAGAGGAGGCCCTCGACGGTCGTCCCATCGGCCCCCTTCCATCGAATCGTCGTCTGCCGCGGCAGATCGAAGTCGCGCGCGAGGTAGTCGAACACGCGCGTTACCTGCCGCAGCCCCTCCGTCCCATCGGCTGGCAGCAGCCAGACGTCGCCGGCGTTGGTTGGCTGGTTGATCGTCAGCACGTGCCGGTTGGCCGGCAGCGCCAGCGTCCAGCCAATCGCGTGGTTGCCGTCGGTGAGCTGCCGCGGCGCGCCGGCCGCCAGATCGAGCCGGAACAGCTCGCTGTGCACGCCGAGGTTCGCGACGAAGAAGATTGATTCGCCCGCCCCTGACCATTCGACGTCCTGCACATCGTACGGAAACTCCGGCAGCAGCATCCGCGCCGGACCGCCGGCGGCCGGCGCGAGGAACATGCTGGCCTTGTGAAAGAACTCGAATCGCTCGTTCGCCATCGCCAGGAACACCACCTGCGTGTTGTCGGGCGAGATTCGGGCGCCGCTCCCCTGACAGCAGTTCGGCGATTCCGGTCCGTTGTTCTGCGTGATCTGCGTGGCGTGTTGCCCTGACGCGTCCATGACCCAGACTTCACTCCGATCCGAGTCGCCGTAGAGCGGGGTCGGCGCGCGGTGCAGGACGATCTTCCGGCCGTCCCGTGACAACTGGTAGTCGAGGATGGAAAAGCCGCCTCCGGTGACCCGATGCTCGGCGCCATCGGCGACCGAGACTCTCCACAGGTGGCGATGCGTGTAGTTCTCGTCGAAGGCGTAGACGTCGTCTCCCGCCTTCTCGCGGGCCTCCTCCGCGGGTGTCTTCGGATCGAAGGCGAGGAAGTAGATGAACGCGCCGTCGGGCGACCAGGCAGGCGCCGAGAGTCTCGGGTAGAACGCGCTGGGGTGAGGAGACGCGGTGGCCCGATTCGTCAGGGGCCGTGCGTCACCGCCGTCACTCCTCATCACGTGGATCTGGGGCGAGTCGCCACGACGCGCCACGAACGCGATCGCCCTGCCGTCGGGCGACCAGCGAGGCTCGTTCTCTCCGCCGGCGCTCGTCATCTGAACCGGAGCCCCGCCGTCGACGGGGACCCGCCAGATGTGGCTGACACGCCGGTTGACGATCCAGTCAGCTTCCGCGAGAACGTACACCAGTTGCCGGCCGTCCGGTGAGAGCTGCGGATTCGTGAGCGAGGGGACTTCCAGCAGGTCCACGAGCGTCATTGGCCGCCGAACTTGTGCGCCGGCCACGGCCGCTGCGAGGAGCACACCGAGCCACGTCAACACGGTGAGCTCCCGTCTGCTGGTCACGATGCTCGCTCCGGCCAATCGGCAACCGGGATCGCGCGATGTTCGACCGCCGGTCGCGGCCGTGGCGATGCCTGCCAGGTCCTCACGTTTCACTCCGGCGACGTTCCCGAATCCGCGACGCCTTTGACGAGCAGGGCGCGGCCTGCGAGCGCGCGGGGGTCCACGTTGGCGACCCGTTTGGCTTTGCGCCCGGCGCGCGTGAGATACGTGACCTCGACGTCGACCTTCCCGCTGTCGCCGAGGCCGATGTGCACCGGCGCGACGCTCTGAGAACAGTAGCCGTTTGCGGTGTCCACGATGCGTGTGCCGACGAGCTTCGAGGTTCCGGCCACGAACACGCGCACCTCGGCGCCAGGGGCGGTATGCCTGCCCTGAGCGTCCACCACGAGGACCTGCAGCGATTGAGCCGCGCGCCCGGCCGGAAGCAGGTTGCGATAGAGATAATGCGCACCTTTGGGGTTGTTGTCCGCCAGCGCCAGATCCAGGTCTCCGTCGCGGTCGAAGTCGACCCATTGGACGCCGTGACTGGCGGGGTGCTGCAGGATTTCCGCCGGCATCACGTCGGAGAACCGAGCCCCGTCGTTGTGGTAGAGGTAATCGCGGCCGTTGAGCGGTTTGTCGACATAGGACGATACGTACAGATCCGGCCTCCCGTCGTTGTCGTAGTCCCCCCACGCCGAGGGAGTCGCCCTCTCCCCTCCCGCGACGCCCACCTGGCTCGCGACGTCTGTGAACGTCCCGTCGCCGTTGTTGCGAAACAGGAAATTCGGTCCGTAGTTGGCGACAAACAAGTCCAGGTCTCCGTCGTTGTCGTAGTCGATCACGCTCGGACCGTTGCTTCCCGTCCGCGGATGGTTGGCTCCGTCCATACCGAGCGTGGCGGCCACGTCGACGAAGCGCCTGCCGTCGTTCCGGAACAACCCGTTGAGCGTGCCATCCTGGTTGGCGATGTACAGGTCCAGATCGCCGTCCTGATCCATGTCGAACCAGACTGCCCCCACCGTCTTGCGGGCATCGTCGAGCCCGAGCTCGGAGGCGACATTCACAAAGCGGGTGCCGTCATTGCGATACAGGGCATTCGGGGCGTCACGAAACGCGACGAAGAGATCCAGGTCCCCATCGTTGTCGTAGTCGATCCATGAGACCTGCCGCGTTTCTCCCTTCGCGTCCACGCCCATCACCGATCCGACGTCGATGAACCTCTTTCCCTTGCCGCTGTTGCGATAGAGGCGATTCGACGTCTCCGAACGACGCGTGAAGCCCACGTAGAGGTCGAGGTGTCCATCCCCATCGAAGTCGCCCCATGCCGCCGCGCGCGTGTCCGTCAGGTCGGCGACGCCGAACGCAGCGGCCACTTCCACGAAGACGCCCCGGTCGTTGCGGTACAGACGATTGGCGGCGCCACGGAACCCGACGAACAGGTCGAGGTCCCCGTCGCCGTCGATATCGGCCCACGCGTTCGGCTGGCCTCCCGGGAGCGCGAACAGGTCCGGCTGCACCGGCTCGAACCGGGGCGAGCCTGACGGCGACGACGGCCGGGCGGGTGGCGGACGCGGCAACGGTTTTCTGGGCAACTTCTCGTCCCGCGCCGCCGTGTTGTAGGCGAAGGTCGCGACGACCGGAACCATCTGCACCAGATCGTCGCGCCTCAGATGGTCGAAGGAGTCCATGTTCGAGTGGTGGGTCCGCGAGTTGTATTCCAGCCGGTCTTGCATGAACTGGAACGCCGGAATCCCGACCTCGTCGAACGACGCGTAATCGGATCCCCGCACCGACCGACTCACGATCGTCGTCATGCCGAGATCGCGCAGCGGCGGGAGCCAGGCCCGAAAGACAGGTTCCACGGCGAGATTGCCCTGAAGCCACACTCCGCGAATCCGCCCCGTCCCGTTGTCAAGGTTGTAGTACGCGGAGAGGCGTTCGTGGCCGGGCTTGGGGGCCATCGTGTCCGGATCCGCCAGATGCTGGCGCACGTACGCGCGGGATCCCAGCAAGCCGTTCTCCTCGGCGCCCCACAGCGCAAGCCGGATCGTGCGGCGTGGCTTCGCACCGACCGCCGAAAGAACCCGCATCGCTTCCATGAGCACCGCCACGCCGGCCGCATTGTCCGTGGCACCGGTCGCCCACGGGTAGCTGTCCAGGTGCGCGCCGAGCAGCACGATCTCCTGCCCGAGGTCCGTGCCCGGCAAATCGGCAATGAGGTTGAAGCCGAGCGGCTGCGTCTCGTCACGAAGCTCGACGCGGATGTCGAGCTCGACCTTCACGGGAACGCCCTTCTCGAGGATGCGGACCATGCGGTTGTAGTGTTCCACCGCCAGCGTGACCGACGGCACCATCTTCGAGCTGTTATCGTCGCGGGGACCACCGTGCGCGATGAACACCGTGCCGCCGTCGGTCCGCTGCGTCATCCACGACATCTGGTTGTCGCCGCGCACCATGAACTGGTCGGAACCCCGATCCAGCGCGGCCACGACGCCTTCCGCCTTGAAGAACTGCTGGATCTTCTCCTGAAGCGCCGGTCCACTCTGCCGCGCGCGCGCGGCCGGGCCGACGTGCAGAAACGGATCGGTCCGCGTGAACGGTGTCAGCTCGGCTTCCTTCAGCAGCGTCTCGTCCCACCGGCTGACGATCGTGCCTTCGAGCAGCTCCACCGCGCGGGCGGGCTGCGTCAGGACGATCTTGCCGGCGAGCTTCCCCCGGTACTTCGCGAGATCGGCCTCCGTTCCGATCTCCGTTCGCACCACCTCCGCCGACACCAGGCCGGGAGTCCCCGGCGACCATGTTTTCGGGTACCCGATGAGCGGTTGGACCTGCGGCTCGACCAGGTGCGCGGTGAACCGTACGAGCGACCAGCCCTTGCCGAAGGGGAACGTTTCACGATGGATGTTGGTCAGGCCCCACTCCGAGAGCTTCTTCGCCGCCCAGTCCGCGGCCTGCTCGATGGCGCGCGATCCGGTCAGGCGCGGCCCGTACACGTCGGTCAGCCAGCTCGCATGATCCATCACCTCGGATCGTGCGAGCGCTTCGTCACGGATCCTGGTCAGCATGGGATAGTCCAGCGTCTCGTCGAAGAGGGCGTGCGCCCCCGACCCCATGGTGATGAGACTGCAGGTCGCGACCAGTGTCAGCCAGCGCCGGAACCTCACAGGACCTCCTTGTCTATGAACGATCGACGGTCCTTCACGCGCACCGTGCGCGCGCCCGATTCTACCGCCGTTGCCGGGCGGGACCGCCGTTGAAGAACTTCTCCGGCGTCATCACGCCGTCACGCTTGAAGACCAGTCCGTCTTTCATGACGAACTGGACGTTGCGGACCGCATCGATGTCCTCGAGAGGATTCCCTGCGACGGCAATGACATCTGCAGCCAACCCCGGCTTGATCGGGCCCCGCACCTTTTCCACCTCGCAGACCTTGTACCCGTTCGTGGTCATCGCCTCGAGGATATCCCGCGCGGGAATTCCCGCGGCCTTCCACGCCCCAAGATAGTCGAGGACGACCTCGCCGCGGCTCGCGCCAACGACCCAGAAATCACCGTCCGTCGAGAACGTCAGACCCACCTTGTTGTCGTAGGCGTTCCTCAGGCGCGCAACCGTCCGCGCAAAGGCGTCCTTGCTGCCGATCTCCTTCGTGAATGGCGTCTCGGTGCCGGCACGCCAGATGCCCTTCTGCGCCATCAGCTTGTGATTGGCGTCGTCGAGACCACCCGCGTGCTCGATCGACCATACACCGGCTTCGATCGCACGCTTCGCCCCTTCCACCGATCCGTGGTGCGCCGCCACCCGGACGCGTGCCTTCGCCGCTTCCGCCACGAACAACTTGAGCTCGTCGACGGTGTACATGTACGGCTGGGCATCGACGGCAATCTTGATGACTTTCGCCCCGAAGAGGACGTTCTGCCGCACAGCCTTGACAATCTCGCCGGGCGTGTCCGCCTCGAGATACTCCGGATACACGATCGCGTGATCGAGCGCCATCTCGGGGGTCGGCCGGAACTGGCCGCCGGTCGGCGCGATGATGATGCCCGAGTTGATGACGGTCGGTCCGGGCATCCATCCCTGCTCGATGGCCTCCCGCATGGCGGTGTCCACGTAATCACCGGCGTTGCCGAGGTCCCGGATCACGGTGAACCCGGAATTCAGCATTTGAATGGCGTTCGACGCCGCCTCGATGGCCCGGAATGGCGAGGACTTGGTGAGGTAGTTGAAGAACAGGGATCCTGGAATGCCTTTCGCGCCGGACCCGGGAGTCCGCATGGTGTGGGTCAACGCCATGTGGTTGTGGGAATCGACCAGGCCAGGCAGGACCGTGAGCTTCGACAGATCGATGGTGGTGGCGCCCGGGGGGATCGCGACGTCCGCGCCCACCGCCTGTATCGTCTCCCCCTCGATCAGGATGATCTGATTCGCCACGATGGTGCCGGCCTCGGGATCGACCAGTCGACCGGCCCTGATGGCCGTCACGGCAGGGACGCCCTGCGCCTGGGCCTGCGCGGGCACGGCTTGCAGCGACAGAGCCAGCCCACAGCACGTCAGCGCGATCACGCTTCGCATCGCGTCACTCCTCAGGAGGAGAGGCCGGGCGGCGGAGACACCGGCTGCTCGCCCCGGCACCGCATTACCAGCCTGTCGGACCGCCAATCTCGAGCAGCGTGTAGCAGTTGTCGCCCCGGTAGACAACGCGCCGCGGAAACATCGTGTGCACGACGCCGTCGATCGGAGACGCCAGGCGGCCAAGCTCGGAGCCGTCCAGGTCGGTGACCCGTCCGATTGGCTGACCCTTTTCCAGCAGGTCTCCCTGATCGGCGATTGCCTGGAAGATTCCGGAGACCGGCGTCCGCACTCTGTGCCACGTCGTATCCAGAAAGCGCTGGCGCGCCGGCCGCTTCGGCGCTCCCTTCAGCATCCCGAGGTGTCTCAGGATGTTTGTGACCCCGTCGACATGCAGCGCGATGTGCTCCTCCCGCGGCTGCGTCTCGTATCCGAGCCCGCTTTCGGTGATGATGGACGGAATCCCGCGCATCACGGTCTCATACACCAGCGTGCCCGGGCCGGTATGCGAGATGTCGGGAGTCCCGGGAAGGACGTACTCGTACCCGACGATCTTCGCCATCGCCTCGGACACCTTGTCCACGTCCCGGCCGATCCTTGGAAAGATGGTGTGGACCAGGTGCGACTCGTTCAGGTCGCCTCCACGCAGATCGACGTGGTAGTTCGACTTCAAGACGATCCCGGTGAAGAGCTTGTCAGCCACGACCCTCGTGACCGTCCCGTCCGGATTGCCCGGGAACACGTTGTTGATGTTCGCGCCGTCCATCGGACTGATCGACTGCGTGAGGTTGAGCCACGGCGTCCGGAACTGCAGGCACGGCATGTTGACGACCGGCACGATCACGACGCGTCCGGCGACATCGGACGGCTGCAGCGCCTGGTACAGCCTGGCCGCCGCTTCGACGCCCGCGTACTCCGTCGGGTACAGCCCGCCCGTCACGGCGAACGTCGGTCCGGTCGCAACGCCGTTGACGACACAGACCGGCATGTCGATGCGCGCAGCGGGCGAGTTGGTGACGCTGAGATAGCCGAACTGCTTGCGGCCCGGCGGGATCTCAAAGGGATCGAAGGTTCCTTCGGGGCAGGCGCCCGCGGGATCGCGCTGGGTTTCAGTGCGTGCGACGCTGCCGGCGTGGAGCGTGGCCCCAGCGGCGGACAGCGCCGCGGCAGACCCGAGCGCGGCAAGGCAGTCCCTGCGTGTGAAGACGGTCGCCATAGCCCACTCACAGGCCTCTGCGGAAGACCCTTCCCACCCGGATGACGGTCGGACGCCTAGCGGTCCCGCGGAGCGCCGCCGGGCGCCGAGGAGGTCGACGTCGGCCTCGGAGGCGCGGGCGGCGCCTGGCGGCGCATCTGCCGGGCAGGCCCGCCGTTGAAGAACTTCTCCGGGGTCATCACCCCGTCGCGCTTGAAGACGAGGCCATCCTTCATCACGAACTGGACCCTTTGCACCGCGTCGATGTCCTCGAGCGGGTTGCCCGCCACCGCGATGATGTCCGCCGCGAGCCCCGGCTTGATCGGCCCACGCACGTTCTCCAGTTCGCAGACCTTGTACCCGTTGATCGTCAGCGCCTTCAGGATCTCCGGCACGGGCATCCCCGTCGCCTTCCACGCCGGCAGATAGGTCAGCACTACCTCCCCCCGCGTCTTGCCGGGAATGTAGGTGTCGCCGTCGGTTGAAAAGAGGAGCGGCACCTTGTTCTCGTATGCGTTCTTCAGGCGGGCCACCGAGCGCTCGAAGGCCGCCTTGTTGCCGCGCGCTTCGTTCACCGGCGTCTCGGTGCCGGCGCGGAAGATCCCCTTCTGGGCCATCAGCTTGTGATTCGCGTCGTCGAGCCCGCCGCTGTGCTCCATCGACCACACGCCGGCATCGATCGCGCGCCGCGCCCCTTCGACCGACCCGTGATGCGCGGCCACGCGGAGCCGAGCTTTCGCGGCCTCCGACACGAACAGTTTCAGCTCATCGACCGTGTACATGTAGGGCTGCGCGTCCACGGCAATCTTGATGACCTTCGCACCGAACAGCACGTTCTGCCGGATGGCCTTGACGATCTCATCCGGTGTATCCGCCTCCAGGTATTCGGGATAGATGAGATTCTTGTCGCGCGCCATCTCCGGCGTCAGCCGGAACTGCCCGCCTGTCGGCGCGATGATGATCCCGGCGTTGATGATGGTCGGTCCTGGGATCCAGCCCTGCTCGATGGCTTCCCGCAGCGCCGTGTCGACGTAGTTGGCGGCGTTGCCCAGGTCGCGCACGACGGTGAAGCCTGAATTGAGCATCTGAATCGCGTTCGATGCCGCCTCGATGGCCCGGAACGGCGTTGGCTTCGTGATGTAGTTGAAGAGCAACGAGTTCCTGATCGGCGGAAAGGTCGAATGCGTCAGCGCCATGTGGTTGTGCGAATCCACGAGCCCTGGCATCACCGTGAGTCTGGACAGATCGATCACGGTGGCCCCGCTCGGAATCGGCAGGTTCGCTCCCACGGCCGTGATCTTCTCGCCTTCGACCAGGATGACCTGGTTCGCTGCCGACCTCCCCGTCTCGGGGTCGATCAACCGGCCCGCCTTGATGGCGGTGACGAGGGCCGCCGCGCCCGCCTGGGGCGGAGCCGGAGCCTGAGCCATCACGCTCAGCGTCGCGATCAGAACGAAGCAGCTGCAAACGAGCATCGCTTTACGCACAGGATTCCTCCGGAAAAAGAGCGCAACGGGAGAGCCGCCCACGTCCTCAGGCGGCTGCAGCCGTCGGCGTGCCCGGCACACCCAGGACCTTCGCGAATACCGCCGTGGCGCGGCGCATCTCGTCGAGCGTGCCGATCGAGATGCGCACGTGCGTCTTTTCGAACGGCGGGAAATCGCGAGCGATCACGACACCCTGGGCCCGGCAGGCTTCACGGAACGGCTTCGCCGGACGCCGGATGTCGACGAAGATGAAGTTGGCCTGCGAGTCGGTCGCCTTGAAGCCGGCTCGGTTGAACCAGTTGACCGTGTAATCCCGCGCTTCGGTGTTGCGGGCCTTCTCGCGCGCCATGTGGGCGGCGTCGCCGATCGACGCGCCGGCGGCCGCAATGCCTAGCAGGTTCAATGTGTCCCCGTAGTGCCACCGCCGCAGAGCCTCGATCGTCTTCGGATGGGCGATCGCGTACCCGACCCGCATGCCCGCCAGTCCGTGCGCCTTGGAGAACGTGCGCGCGACAATGACGCGGGGGTTCTTCAGCGCAAGCGGCGCCTGCGTCGCATACGAGCGGTCGGTCACGTAATCGTGATACGCCTCGTCGATGAGAACCGTCGTGTCCGGCGACGACGCCAGAACGCGATCGATGAATCCGGCGATCGCGTTTCCAGAATGGACGGTCGCCGTCGGATTGTTCGGGTTGTTCACGAACACCAGCCCGGCGCCCCTGGACGCGGCCGCCATCCCGTCGAGATCGAGGCGGAGGGCCGCATCCAACGGCACCGCCAGAACCGGCGTCCCCAGGACCTTCGCATGGCTGGCGCATTCCTCGTAGGTCGGAGCCGCGGTCACCAGCGGCTTCGTCTTGCCCGTCAGGATCCACGTTGCCGTTTCGAGAATCTGCGACGAGCCGTTCCCGATCATGACGTTCTCGGGTGCGACGCTGTAATGCGCTGCAATCGTCTTCATCAGGTCGCGGACGTTGCCGATGTAGCGGCCGGTCTCGGCGGCGTTGGGCCGAAGCCATGCGTGAATGGCGTCTCGAGCGGCCCGACCTGGTCCCATCGGGTTCTCGTTGTTGTGCAGCAGCAGCGGCTCGGTTTCCGCCGCATGGAGCGCCATCCCGGGCCAGACGCCGGCGGGGCGTCCGAGCAGCAGCGCGCCGGCGCCTCCCGCCCCAAGGGTCCTGACGAATACGCGACGTGAGAGCGACATGCCTTCCTCCTCGTGGCTCCCCGAGATCTTCAAGCCCCAGCCTGTGACCGGCCCACCACGGACGCGGTGGGAGCGGCGACGCCCAGCACCTTGCCGAAGACGACGATCGCCCGCTTCATCTCCTCCATCGTGCCGAAAGAGATGCGCACGTGCGTCTTGTCGAGCGGCGGAAATGGGCGGCCGACCAGGACCTTCAGCCTGGCGCACTCCTCGCGGAACGCCCTCGTCGGTTGTCGCACGTCGACGAACATGAAGTTGCCGTGGGACTCGAAGGGGCTGTATCCCGCCCTCTTGAAGAAGCCCATCGTCAATTCCCGGACGGCCGAGTTCCTGGTCCGCTCGCGCTCGATGTACGCGGGATCCCTCAACGACGCGACCGACGCCGCAACGACGATGACGTTCGTGTTGAACGTGATGGCCAGCGGACTGAAACGCTCGATCGTCTTCGGCTGCGCGATCGCATAGCCGAGCCGCAGTCCGGCCATCCCATGCGCCTTCGACATCGTGCGCGCCACGATGACGTGCGGGTGCCGGACGGCCAGGGGAATCGCGGAGCGGTACGCGGGGTCGGTCACGTAGTCGTGGTAGGCCTCGTCGATCAGGATGCCGGTGTCGGGCGAGACCTTCCCGACCTCTGCCACCAGATCGGCGATCTCGTCTCCTGTGGCGATCGTCGCCGTCGGATTGTTCGGACTGCAGATGTAGACGAGCCCGGCGCCCCGGGCCGCCGCTTTGATGCCCTTGAAATCGAACTGGCCGGCGCGGTCGAGGGGCACGAGCCGCAGCGGGGCGCCCAGTTGCGCGGCGAAGCGCTCCACCTTGTCGTACGACGGAGACGCGGCGACGTAGGGGCGGGTCGCTGTCACGTAGGCCCGCTCGACGTTGCGGAGGATCTCGCTCGATCCGGCGCCCAGCACGACGTGTTCGGGCTTGATGCCGAACATGCGGCACAGCTCGGCCGTCGCGTCTTTCGCGGCCGGCCGGCTGTTGGTCGGATACCTCCCGGCGTACTTCACCCCGCCGAGCAACGCCTCGACGGCCTTCGGGCCCGGGCCCACGGGATTCTCGTTCTGATCGATGCGGATCTCGCCGGCGTCTGCGACCTGGAACATCGATGCATCCAGTTCCTCGGGCCAGTACGGCTCGAGGCCCCGACTTCGCAGGAGTACCCGTGGCACGGGCGGCCCTCCCTCCGGGCCGCTGCCGCCGGCCCGCAGCAAGGTTCGACGCGAAAACGGCATGGCTTCCTCCTCGTCCGCGGCGTCACACCGAGGACTCTCGCCGGCGAATCAGATAGGGTCGCAACCCTTTGAAGTTGTGCTCCATCTCCTCGATCTGGGTCGGCGTCCACGCATGCGCCCGCTGGCGCGAAACAGACGTCTTGAAGATTCCGCGCTTCTTGAGCAGGTAGTAGGCGGACCCCCGAACCTCGCTCTCCACCGTCAGCATCAACAGGAGCTTGCTGTGGACTTCGCGGATCTCGTCCCAGTCCTTCTGCAGGTACAGGTTCCACAGCCTGGGGTAGATCTCTCCGTACATCGCGCTGCCGTTCATGGTGCCGTCGGTGCCCATCCGCATCTCGTACGGCCAGGTGCGACCGCGGGTCCCGCCGAAGACGCGCGAGAGCGGAGACGGCCGATGCTTCACCAGGTCGCCGAGCCGTTCGAGCACCGGCGCGTGCTCCTCCTTGATGTAACCCAGGTGCGGATGTTTCGTCGCGAGCTCGTAGATGAGGTCCAGGCTGAAGTCGATGCCGCGTACGACCGGGACCGTTTGAATGAAGATCGGGCGGGACGTGGTCCTGGCGAGCTCGGAGTAGTACTCGCGATAGTCGTCCTGCGACCTGGCAACCTTCGGCGGCATCGCGATCACCGCATCGGGTGCGAGCGTCTCGGCGAACGTCGCCAGCTCGATCATCCCTTTCGTGTCATTTTGCTGCACGCCAAGAACGAGGGGAGCGCGCTTGCCTGTATGGGCTTTCGTGATCACCTCCATGCCCCGCATGATCTCGTCCCTGGTCAGTTGGCTGTACTCGCTCGCATTCTGGGGCCAGACCATGCCCTGCACCCCGCACTCCTCCAGCCAGTCCACCTCCCCGGCGAGATCCTCGTAGTCGACCTGCTTGGACGCCGTGTACGGAGTCGAGAGGATCATGAAGGCGCCGCGCATCGACTTCTTCAGATCCGTGGCCGCCGCGCTGCCCTTCGACTGTCGAGCCGACGCCTCCGCGAACGTCGACGCGAGGTGGGGAAGCAGCACGGTCGATCCGAGGATTCCCAGGCATGCCCGCCGGCTGAGATCGCTCTTCATCGCACACTCCTCATGCGGCTCGAGGTCGACTCCCGTCGAGGACACCTCAGAAATCGACACGGATCCCGAGCTGCTGGCGCCGCATGGGAAGAATGCTCTGCGGCCGTCCGAAGTTGACCGACTCGAGACTTCCCGCGTAGTTGATGAAGTTCCTCGTGTTCAGGGCGTTGAACATCTCCCAGAACGCTGACAGCCGCACGCCCCTCCCCAGCGAGAACTCCTTGCTCACGCGCAGATCCATGTTGTGTTCGTTGTCGCCGTGCCGCGAGTTGCGCGGCTCGGGCCGGCGGAAGACGACGAACCGGCTGGTGACGCTGTAGGGCAGTCCGGTGGCGTACCGATAGATCGCCGCAACCTGGAACCGTGCCGGAAGCATGGACGAGCCGTCGAAGACGAAATTGTGCCGCCGGTCCTCGGCGCACGTCCCGTCGTCGATCGACAGATCGAGCGGGTTGGTCGCTGCGCCTCCGCCTACCCCGGTTGCGCTGCTGTTCGTCGTGCACTTCGACAGGGTGTAGGACGATCCGAGCCGCGTGCCGCCCCCCTGCCACTCGATTCGCGTCAGCAGACCGTGGTACCTGATGAAGCCGAGATTTTCCTGCGTGTTGATCGCCGTGAACCGCGGATCGCGCCGTGTCGCGCGACCGTCCGCATCGATCGACGCGATGTTCAGATCCCTGGTCAGAATGATGTCCTCACCGCGGGAGTGCGTGTAGTCGGCCTGGACGGACAGGTTGTTGAAGACCTGCTGCGTCAACCCGCCCGTGAAGGTCGCCGTCCACGGGATCCGGAAATCGCTGCTCAACCCGTTGAAGAACTCGGTCTGCAGCGGACCGGTCAGCGACGGGAACGCTGGATAGGACTGCGCAAGGTACGCGCGCATCTCGTCTCGACACGCCGGGGTCACGACGCCCGTCGTGCAGAAGGGGTTCCCCGTCGGGCTGTTCGCGTTGAAATCGACGCGCCTGTCGGGGACGAGCGTCTGGTTCAAGTAGACGTCCTGGTAGTTGAAGTGATTCTGGTCGTAGAAGATGCCGGCGCTGCCGCGAACCACCGTGCGCCTGGATGCCGTCGGCACCCACGCCAATCCGACCCGTGGCGAGATATTGTTGAGATCCTTGGGGATCTCCTGGGCGACGGGGCCGCCGCCCCACCGTGCGATAACGCGGTTGTTGTAGCCGTCGACGAGCGTGTTGCCGATCTGGATCGTATTGTCAATTTCGTACCGGAGGCCCAGATTGAGCGTCAGGTTCTCGTGCGCCCGCCAGGAATCCTGAAAGAACACGTTGTAGTTCCAGGCGTGCTCGAACCATGTCCCGAGTCCGATGGCACCGGAGAAGCTGTCGGGAAAGCTGCCGGGGTCGTTGAGGTTGAACACCCGGTCAGTGGGGAAGGACCAGCGGCCCTTGTGCGAGCCGTCGATGTCCATGCTGAGCGCGACTCTCGCGACGTTGCCGCCGAACCTCATGTTGTGGTTGCCTTTGACCCAGACGACGTTCTCCGTGAGGTAGAGGTTCGTCTCGCCCTCGAGCCCGCTCGTCGTGGTCTGCCCCATCGCCACACCGGGATACGTGCTCTGTGAATAGCGGCCGTCCTGGTTCGCCTCGACCAGCCGCTGCCCGTAGAGCCCGCCAGACCAGTTGCCGAGGATGTACAGCTTGTTCACGCCGAAGTAGACGCGCGCCTCGTTGAAGGCGTTGTTGCTGAGCGCGTTCGTCAGGTTGCCCATCACGCTCCAGATGGGCCCCTCGAACTTCGAGCTCTTTTCAAGAACCGAGGTCGTGCCACCGCCGCAGCCGTCGCCCCCCTGACCCGTGCAATTCACATCCGACTTGATCGTCCGGTTGTGCCGCACCGTCAGCGCGTGCCTGTCGCTGATGTTCCAGTCGGTCTTGACCAGGAACGCCCGGTTGATGTTCTTGGTGGGCACGATCGGGTCGAAGCCCTGGCCGTTCGGTCCGTTCGACACCCCCGCGGGTCCCCCGGATCCCGGACCTCCATTCGCGCGCCAGTACGGCGAGATCGCCAGGATTCGGGTCCCGTCCTTCTCCAGGCTCTCCGCGCCGACGAAATAGAAGAACTTGTCCTTCACCAGGGGTCCGGCGAAAAAGACTCCGACCCGCTGCTGATCGAAGTCGGGCGGCGAGTCGAGGAACACCGGGTTGCCGGCTGCGTCGAACCGTCCCGCAAATGGCGCCTCGTCGAACGCCTCGTCGCGGAAGAATCCGTACACACGGCCGGTGAAATCGTTCGATCCGCTCCGGGTCGCCACGTTGACGATGCCGCCGATAGCCTGACCGAACTCGGCGGAGGCGCCTCCCGTGATCACGTTGAATTCCTGAATCCAGTCCTGCGGGTACAGGTCCGCCTGCGATCCGTAGAACTGCATCACGTTGGTCGATCCGTCGACGATGATGTTGTTCTGGAACTGGCGGGCACCGCCGGCCGAGAACCCGCTCCCCGCCGCCCCCCTGGTCACGACGCCGGGGGCGAGCTTCGCGAGGTCCGCGAAGTCGCGGGTCAGCGTCGGGAGCGCATCGATCTGCCCGGTGTTGAGGTGGCTGCCGACGGTGTGCTGCGTTTCGACCAGCGCCGCCTGGCCCGAGACGGTCACGCTCTCCTCCAGCGCGCCCACTCCGAGGCTCATGTCGAGCGTGCTTTCCTGCCCGACGCGCAGCACGATGCCGGTCCGCTTTCCGGTCGTGAATCCCTGGAGCTCGGCCGTGAGCTCATAGCCGCCCGGCGAGAGATTCGGGATGACGAATCGGCCGAGATCGCTGGTGGTCACCATCCGTGTCGTGTTCGTCTGAACGTGTCGGGCCGTCACCGTGACGCCGGGCAGGACACCTCCCTGTTCATCGGTGATCGTGCCCTGGACGGCGGCCATCCTCGTCTGCGCCGCAACGGGACACGCCAGAAGGCCCAACGCAAGAATCAGCATCAGCACAGACCTGTTGCTAGCCACTGCAGACCTCCGTCGAATGTCGAAGCCGATGAGCGGTTCACGGTGATGTGGTAGTCCCGGCGTGATGACGCCGGTGCGCAACGCCTCCAGCAGATCGTCGCCGGCCAGGTGACATCGTGCGCGGTCGACGAGTGGAGCCAAGTAGACTCGACGGCCTGGAGACTGTCCAACGAAAACAGCTAATCGCTCGATGAACGTGGTTCATGCACGGACCGCGCGCGGCGGCGTGCGCAGGAGCCTTCGTGGACGGCTAGCGTCTCCCTGACTTCTCCTTGGGCCGGGCCGCCGTCTCGCCGACGCCATCCCGCAGTCCCGCCACGGATTCACCCGGCTGATCCCAGTGCCAGTGGCGCAGGAGGTCCACCAGCGCGGCAACCGCCGGGAGCAGTGCGGTGTTGTCGCGGTAGGTGATCTCGATGGGCCTCGGAAACTGGAGCTCCTTGACGGGAATGGTGACGAGGCGACCGAGCTGGAGGTCCGTCCGCACGACGCTGGCCGGCAGGATGGCCAACCCGCCGCCGGTCCGCACGAACTGCTTGATCGTCTCGAAGTTCCACAGCTCCGCGGCCAGCTGGAAGGGCACGAGCTGCTCGGCGAACAGCCGCTGCACGGTCAGCACGGTCGTGGTGTGACGGGAGTGGATGAAGAAGCGTTCGTCGCCCAGGTCCGCCACCGACACGCTCTGCCGGCGCTCGAAGCGATGCGCCGGCGCGGCCACGAGCACCAGCGGATCGCCGTGGACCACTTCGCAGCGCAGCCCGTGAAGACTCGTCTGCCGGATTCCGAACCCGAGGTCGACCTCGCGCTCGGAGACGAGATGGGCGATCTCGTGACCATCGCAGAGCCGCGCCTCGAGCCTGATATTCGGGTACCGCATGTAGAACGCCGCCAGCGGCGCCGGTAACAGGTACTCCGCGGCCGATTCGTGCGAGGCGATGCGCACACATCCGGCCGCCAGCGTCCCGAAATCCCGCATCGCCCGCCGCATGCCGTTCCGCAGGTCGATCATCTGTCGCGCATAGGCGAGGAACGCCTCGCCCGCCTCGGTCAGGGCGCATTCGTGGCTGTCCCGCACCATCAGGGGCACCCCGAGCTCCTCCTCGAGCTTGCGGATCGCCACGCTCACGGCGCCTTGCGTGCGAAACACCCGCTCGGCCGCGCGTGTGAAGCTGCGCTCTTCGACGACCGCCACGAAGTGCTCGAGCTGATAGAACTCCATAAGCCGCCTGGCGGCGATCTAGGCCCGCACCCGGCTCCAGTGCCGCGCGCGCGGGTCGATGACCGCCTGAATGCTGTCGCCCAGCAGGCTGGACGCCAGTACGAAGCCGAACAGCGCAAGGCCGGGTCCGATCACGAGATGCGGAGCGTGACGGAGGAAATTTCGCGCCTCGCTCAACATCGCTCCCCACTCCGGCGTGGGGGGCTGCACGCCCAATCCGAGGAAGCTGAGGGCGGATGACGAGAGCACGAGGACGGGAAGCATCAGTGTCGCCTGCGTGATCACGGGCGCCGAGATGTTGGGCCAGATGTCCCGAACGAGGATGGTCGCCCGGCTGCAGCCGAGGGCCACGGAGGCCTCCACAAAGAGCTGCTGTTTCACGCTCAGCGTCGAGCCCCTGGCAATCCGGATGAACTGCGGCGTCGCGTACACACCCAGGGCGAGAATCACGCCGTGCTCGTTCGGTCCCACGATCGCCACGACCATGATCGCGAGCAGGATCGGAGGGAAGATCAGCAGGAGGTCCGTCATCCGCATCGCGGCGCCATCGACGCGGCCACCGGCGTAGCCGGCGAACATTCCCAGGGGAACGCCCATGATGAGCGCGGCCAGGATGGCCGTCATGGTGATCTTCATGGTGACGGTCGTCGCCAGCATCGTCCTGGACGCGATGTCGCGGCCGAATTGATCGGTGCCGAAGATGTGCGCGGCCGATGGGGGCTCGAACGCATGGCGCAACTGCAGCTCGTACGGATCGTACGGTGTGATCCACGGGCCCGCGAGGCCGACCGCGGCGAAACCGGTCAGCACGCAGAGCAGGAAGACGCGCCATCGATTCTGGAGGATTGGCGTCATCCGTCGCGAAGCCTCGGATCGGCGGTAAAGTAGAGGAGATCGACCGCCAGGTTCACGCCGATGACGGCCAGAGCAAACAGCAACAGGGCGCCCTGGGTCATTGGAAGATCCCGCGTGAGAATCGAGTCGACGATGACGCGTCCCAGTCCGGGCCACGCGAACACGACCTCCGTGACGGCCGCGCCTCCCAGCGTATATCCGAACCTGAGGCCGGCGATGGTGATAATCGGGAGAAGCGCGTTCGGAAGCGCGTGAAGACACACGACCCGGGCTTCGGACGCGCCTTTCGCGCGAGCCGTCCTGACATAGTCCTGGTGGAGCGCGTCGACCATCGACGTGGCGGTCATCCGGGTCAGGAAAGCGGCCTGGTAGATGCCGAGCGTCAGCACAGGAAGCACATACGCCTGCCAGCTTGCCATGCCGCTCATGGGCAGCAGGCGCAGACGGACCGAGAAGATGTACATGCCGAACAGGGCGAGAAGGAAGATCGGCGTGCAGACACCGATCAAGGACGCGCCCGTGATGAGCCGATCGATCGCGGTGTTCCGCCGCATGGCGGCGAGACAGCCGAGGAGGAGGCTCGCCGCCAGGGCGACGAGCATCGCCGGCCCGGCGAGCTGAATCGTGTTGAGGAAGGCGGGAATGATGACCCACAGCACCGGCCTTCTCGTATAAATCGAGACGCCGAGATCGCCTCCCGCCAGATGGCCGGCGTACCGCAGGAACTGGACCCAGGGCGGTTGATCGAACCCGTATGCCCGCCTGACGGACTCGAGAGTCTCGTGCGGTGCGTTCTCCCCGGCGACGAGCACCGCCGGATCGCCGGGCACCAGGTGGAACATCGCAAACGACAGCGACACGACGAGCACCGCGGCGAGGCCCATGAACGCGACCCTCGAGGTCACCAGCCGCAACATAGAGGCTCTCCCAGTCACCGCCGGATGTTCTGCTTCGCCATCTCCTCGCGATCGAGCCATGCGAATCTCGCCGGGAAGCTCTCGACCGGCAGGATGCTGTCGCCGTGCACGTACGTCCTCGACGCCAGGTTCACGGTCAGCGTCGGCAGGAACACGATCGGGGCATCGGCGATGACCAGCCCGGCCCAGTCCCGAATGATCGCCCGCCGCCGCTCGGGGTCGCTCTCGTGGTGCGCCGCCAGCGCGAGGCGATCGACGGTCGCGTTCCTGTAGAACATCCGGTTCGAGCCGACCGGCTTCCACGAAGGCGAGTAGAAGAGCAACATCATCGGCTCGTCGGGATCGGCGGTCGCGATGCCCCAGGACAAGAGGCCCATGTCGTACCGGGCCTGCTCGGGCGCGACGGCCATCATCGAGGCGTACGTCGCCCACTCCCAGAAGCGGAGCCTCACGTCGACGCCGACCGCGCGCAGCATGCTCTGCACGAGCTCTGCAATGAGGGAATCGCCCTTCGTGCGTCCCCGCGATCCGAACAGGTTGAGCGAGAGGGGACGACCCTGTTCGTCCTCGCGAACGCCGTCGCCATCGCGGTCGCGAAAGCCCGCCTGTTCGAGCAGCGCCATTGCCCGTCGACGATCGAAGGGGTACAGCGACTCTTCGCCCTGTCCGGTCATGTCAGTGAATCCAACGACACCCTCCGACAGGATCGGCGCCTTCGGCACCGAGGCGCCGACGCCGGCGAAGACGCTGATGACGATGCCGGGCTTGTCGATGGCGTAGTTCAAGGCCCGGCGAACGCGTACGTCGTTCAGCGGCGGGCGAAGGTTGTTGAGCACAACGTAGTACTGGCGTGTGCTCGGAACCCTGCGAACGGTGATATCGGGATGCGCGTCGAGCCACCCGAGGTCGAAATCGCTCAACTCGACGGCACGATCGACCTCCCCGGTCTCCACCATCATCGTCCTGACGCTCGTCTCCGCGGCGAGGACGACGCGCAGCGCGTCGAGGTATGGAAGGCCCGCCTGCCAGTAGTCCGGATTCCTGACGAACCGGATGTACTCCCCATGCCGCCATTCGCTCAGCACGAACGGTCCCGTCCCGACGGGCCTGGTGCTCATGCCGGCGATGCCGCGCTCGCGGTACGCGGCCGGGCTCCAGATGCAGAGCGAACGGTAGGCCAGATTGGGCAGAAAGGCGGCGAGCGGCTCGCGGAATCGGAAAATGACGGTCTCCGGATCGGGCGCCTCGATCCGTTCGAGTCCCTCCAGAAGGTTCGAGGCGACGAACCGTTGCCGTCGGGTCTCCTCGAAGACGAACCTGACGGCCTCGGCGTCGAGCGGCGTGCCATCCGTGAACCGCACAGCGGCACGCAGCCTGAGCGTGTAGCTCCTGCCGTCGTCCGAGACCTGCCAGCGCTCAGCCAGCCATGGAACGATCTCGTTGCGTTCGTCGATCTCGACCAGGTTTTCGCAGACGTTCAGCCACATTTCCTGCGCGTTGCTGCCCAGCTCGTACGCGGGAAACAGCGTTCGCGGCTCGACGCCGTACGCATAGAACAATTCGCCGCCGTACCGAGGATCCGCGCGCGCGCCTGCGGCGTGCGATGCGGCGCCGGGCCCCGTCTCGCCCGCGCTTGTGCGATCCGGGCCAGGAGAAGCACTGTCGCCGTGCCGAATACCACGACTGTCACGACGAGCCGTTTCACGACACGCTCCGCGTTACCGAGATCGATAGGAGTCTAGTCTACAGACGAACAGATCGAACCGACAGTTCTTGCCGGCCCGCGCACACGGGAGAGGATGCTGTCGCGACCCGCGCGCCGGCGAGACTCCGTGCCTCGTCCGCCCATGACGGGACGCGATCGTCACGCCGCGATTGCGGCGCGGGCCGGAGAGGGGGTAGGATACGCCTGCTCCACTGGTCTGAAGGGAGGTCCGCATGTTCCCTCGGCCCCTCTCGCAACGCGTGTTCCTGCTCCTCGTTCCCTGTGTCATGGCCGCGACGTGGGCGCTCGCCGGGTGCGCGAGCATCTCGGGCGACGACGAAGCGACGGCGCCCTTCGGCGTGGAGGTCTCGGCGATGTACATCACCGTCGAGAATCGCGCCGGGACGGCGCTCGT
>JBOGIW010000043.1:0-4486 GCA_050748045.1 Vicinamibacterales bacterium
CGATGGGGCTGAGGCTCGTCGTCTCGAGAACGAATTAGCGCCCGACACCGGCAGGTGACCACAGGTGCTTCTTCAGGCCGACGACGGTTGCGCCCGCCGAGCCGTGAACCATCTCGATCGCGGCGAGGCGCACGTGGCCCTTGCGGGCCGCCGTCCCGGCCCACGCCGACCGTGCAGGCACCATCGCCTCGAGGAATGGCAACGCCATCGTCACTCCCATCCCGCGAAGGACGGTGCGACGGGAGATGTGCCGCCTGGTAATGAACATCTGCTCCTCCGAGCTCGAAGTTATCGCCCCTATCGACTCGCTGTCGTGTCCACCGGAACAACCCTGCTCATCCTGAACGCGGCGCTCTTCACGACGCCGAGGATGAACGAAGAGAGACGGTACTCGTCCTTCCCCGCGTTGCGCACGATGGCTCGCACCGTCGGCATGTCGTGCGGCGCCACCCGCCGCCCGAGCGCATACGTCATCAGGCTTTCGGTGAAGCTCAGGATGAACACGTCCTTGTGCTTCAAGAGCGCGTTGCGCAGTCCTACGGGCCCTTCCATCCGCGTACCGTCGTACAGATCCCCGGTGGCATCGATCGGATTGCCGTTGTCCTTCATGCGCCAGGCACCGGTCGCGTCGAAGTTCTCGAGAGCGAGCCCGAGCGGATCGATGACGCGGTGGCACGACGTGCACGCCGGATTCTTGCGATGCTCCTCCATGCGCTCGCGCACGGTCAGCCGCTTCGTGCCCTCGATCTCCTTCGTCTCCTCGAGCATCGGCACGTCCGGCGGCGGGGGCGGCGGAGGCGAGCCGAGCAGCACTTCCATGACCCACTTGCCGCGCAGGACCGGCGAGGTCCGGTCGGCGACGGAGGTGAGCAGGAGGACGCTCCCCTGGCCGAGAATGCCGCGGCGGTTCTCGCCGGCGAGCGTCACCCGGCGGAACTGCGGGCCGAGCACGTTCGGAATGCCGTAGTGCTTCGCCAACCGCTCGTTGACGAACGTGTGGTCCGCGGTCAGCAGGTCGAGGACGCTCCGGTCCTCGCGCAGCAGGCTCTCGAAGAACAGCTCCGTCTCGCGCACCATCGCGTCCGACAGCGTCGTGTCCCAGTGCGAGTAGACGTGATAGTCCGGGCTGACCTTCTCGACATCCTGCAGCCGGAGCCACTGCGACGCGAACCGCGACGCGAGCGCCTCCGAGCGGCGGTCGGCCAGCATCCGGCGCACCTGCCGCTCGAGCGCCGCTGGCTGTCGCAAGGCGCCGCTCGTCGCCGCCTGCACGAGCCCGGCGTCGGGAATCGTGCCCCACAGGAAGAACGACAGGCGCGAGGCGAGGTCGAGATCGTTGAGGCGATAGGTCTCTCCCGCGTTCAGCGTCGCCGGCGCCTGCTCCAGGCGGAGGAGGAAGCGCGGGCTCGCGAGGATGGCCTGCAGCGCGAGGCGGACGCCCTCCTCGAAACCGCCGCCCTTCGCGCCGCGCTCGTACATGCCCATCAGGTCCTCGAGGTCCAGCGGACCAACCGGGCCGCGGTAGGCGCGCGTCGCCAGCCGCTTGATGATCTCCGAGGCGCAGGACGCCTTGTCCTCGGCGCGAGCCGGCCGGCACGTGAAGATCGTGCGGCGGCTGGGCGTATCCGCCAGGCCGGTGACCTTCATCGGGCCCGTGACCGCGACGTCCCGGATGTGCGGCAGCGCGGTCGTGCCGAACGACTCGCCGACCTTCGTGTCCGCGAGCGTGTGCTCGACGGGCATCATGAGGTCGTCGATCGGCCCGTCGAAGTGCGACAGGAAGGCGACCGATACCCGCTGCGGCCCCGCCTCGATCCGGATCGGCTCCGACGTCATGGTCATGCCGGTCGGACCCTGCTCGTTCATCCTCGGGTTGATGGTCAGCAACCCCGCCCGCTCGCCGTTGATCGAAATCTCGATCTGCTCGCTGCCGAACGGGTGGCCCGCGTACGGCGCGCCGAAGAGCTCGCCCGCAGGGCTCATGTGCAGCATGACCTTGAACACGTAGTCGCCATCGGCCGGAAAGACGTGGACGACCGACAGTCCCCCGCGCGTGCCGAGCGGCGCGCCCTCCACGTGACGCATCTGCGAAGCGGTCCGCGGCACCTTCCAGGTGGCGGTGCTGGGCGATGCGCGGCGATCCCCGATGGCCATCCGGCTGATCCGGCTGGCCGCACGGAGATAGCCTTCCATCAGCGTCGGCGAGATGGTCTGCGAGTCGGCGATGTTGTCGAAGCCGGCGCTGATCGTGTCGGGAGGCAGGAACGCGGCAACGTCGACGTCGATGCCGACGAGCTCCTGCACCGCGAGCGCATACTCGGCGCGGCTGAGCCGCTGCGAGGGACGCCACCCGGGATTCGGGTCGAGGGCGGCCGCACGGTCCATGCGGGCCTCGAGGGCCTCGGCCAGCGCGACGACCGCCGCCGCCGGTGGACGCTTCACGCCGGGAGGCGGCATCATCCCCGCGCGCAGCTTGCGGATCATCTTCTCGGCGACGCTGGGATCGTCGGCGGCGCGCGCCGGGTCGAACGCGGCGAGCGTCAGGCCGCCGGTCTTCATCCGGTCGTTGTGGCAGACGATGCAGTACTGCTTCAGCAGCGCGCTCTGCTCCGCCACGGCCATCGCCGTCGCTCCCCGAGCGGATGGCGTCGACGCGTGCGCCGGACTCAGCTTCGGTGCGGCGCCAGGCTTCGGCGCGGCGGGCGCGCGCCCGGGACCGGGCCGCGCGCGCTCCTGGCCGTGGCCCGTGAGACCGGCCGCCAGCATCACCCCGACGAGCGCCGCCCCCGCCACACGCCCCGCGATCATTGAGCCGCCTCGATCCTGATCATCTTGAGCGGCGCGACCGTGCTGGGCAGCTCGGTTTGCGCGGCCGGATACTGGTTGATGTCGAGGATATAGGCGATCACGTCCGCGTTCTGCTGCGGCGTCAGCACGCCGGGCCTGTCCGACGGCATCGTCATGCGAATCCGGTCGTACAGATCGCCCACCGTGAAAGTCGTCCAGTTCGAGCTGAAGGTCGGCCCCGTGAGCCCCGGTGACATGTCGATGCCTTCGGCGAAGTCGCCGTGGCAGTTGGCGCAGAACTCGAGATAGACCATCCGGCCCCGCTTCGACTGCGTCTCCGTGTACACACCTTCCTTGACCGACCGTTCGTGCTGGGCCGCCACGCCGGCGGCCCACAGGATGATGAGCACTCCCCCAATGGTTCTGCTGAACATTGCCCTCTCGAGTGGTCCCTATGGCTGCTGGCTCGCCGTTGTGGTCGTCGCGCTGTCCGGCAGCCGGAACGAGATGTACTCGCCCGAGTAGTTGCCTCCGCTCACCGCCACCACGATGTGCTGCTTGCCGTTGGCCAGGTAGGTCATCGGCGAGCCGCTCTGCTGCGCCGGCATCCAGACCGCGCCGACTTCCGTGCCGGACTGCTTGTCATAGGCGCGCAGCATCGCCCCGCGGGGATGTTCCGGCGTGGTGGTGATCTGCGGATCGCCGAGGATGACCAGCGTCTTCGTGACGACGAGCCCGACGCTCGTGCCTTGACCGGTCTTCGGGATGTTCATCCCCTTGAGCTTCGGATGGTTGCGCACGTTGTCGGGCGTATCGCCGTGCGGCACCTGCCAGAGCAAATCGCCGCGCCCCAGGTGAATCGCCGCGAGCACGCCATAGGGCGGCTTCAGGAGCGACAGGCCGTCAACGCTGGCGCGGCCTCCGGCCATCTGGACGCCGCCCGCCGGGGGCTCCGCGGGAGTCGGTGGTGGCGCGGCCGCCCGAGGCCGCTCCGCATCCGCGTAGGTGCCTGTACCCGCCGCTTGACGCAAGCGGAACCGCTGCCCGACAATCCCCGCCTGGTAGGGAATGTCCGAGAACCCCGGGGGCGGCGGTGCGACCGACTCCGGCGAGAACGCCGACATGTTGGCTTGGGCGTAGACGATGTGCGTTTCGGGATCGTAGCCGCCGCCCGGCCAGTTGGTGCCGCCGCTCGCGTTGCCGATGTTGAGCGCGCCAAGCAGGCCGTTCACATTGCCGACGATGGGTGGATTGTAGAGGGTGCCGTTGTACGGGTAGTTGCCTCCCCACTTGTACTTCTTCAGGACTTCGAGTGCCTGGGCGTGCAGCTCGGGCGTGAAGTCGATCACGTCCTCCGGGATCCGCATACCCGGCCGGCCATAGGCGGGCGGCTTGGTCGGGATGGGCTGTGTCTTCGCGTACCACTCGCCCGGCACGTCGCCCTGCGGCACCGGCGTCTCGACGATCGGCCAGATCGGCTCCCCCGTCACGCGGTCGAAGACATACAAGTAGGCCTGCTTGCTCGGCACCGCTACGACCTTGCGCGGCTTCCCGTCGATCGTCACGTCCGCAATGAGCGGCGCCGACGACATGTCGTGATCCCAGATCGCATGGTGCACGAACTGGAAATGCCACTTCCGCTGCCCCGTCTTCAGATCCACGCACACCAGGCTCTCGCCAAAGAGGTTGTCGCCCGGCC
>JBOGIW010000044.1:0-9900 GCA_050748045.1 Vicinamibacterales bacterium
GCGCACGAGCGGGTGCGCCGGCAGGATCCGCAGCCGGTGATTGAGGCCGCGGCAGCCATCGCCCGTGCTGTCCGCGGCGGCGGCAAGGTGCTGGTGTTCGGCAACGGAGGCAGCGCGGCCGACGCGCAGCACGTGGCCGCGGAGCTGGTGGGAAGGCTCGAGCGCAGGCGCGCGGCGATCGCCGCCGTGGCGCTCTCGACCGACACGAGCATCCTGACCGCGGTGGCGAACGACTTCGGCTTCGACCGCGTGTTCGCGCGGCAGGTCGAGGCGCTCGGGCGCAAAGGGGATGTCGCGCTCGCGATCTCGACCAGCGGGCAGTCCACGAACGTGCTCGCGGCCGTCGAAGCGGCGCGCGCAGCGGGTCTCGTCGTGATTGCCCTCACCGGGCGCGACGGCGGAGAGCTCGGACGGAAGGCGGATATGCACGTGAACGTTCCCGAGCAGGACACGGCGCGTGCGCAGGAAGTGCACAGGACACTGTTGCACGTGCTGTGCGAGCTGGTGGAAGAAGCCGTTTTCCGTAGTCCGTAGTCCGTTGTCCGTTGTCCGTTGAGGCACGGAGCCCACGGACAACGAGTTACGAACGAACTACGGACTACGGACCACGGACTACGGACTACGAGCAACGACCGACGATGGCCGAGTTACGAACCGAAACGATGACCGTCAACATGGGGCCTCAGCACCCCAGCACGCACGGCGTGCTGCGGCTGGTGCTGGAGCTCGATGGTGAGATCATCCGCTCGGCGAACGTCACGATCGGCTACCTGCATACCGGCATCGAGAAGACGGCGGAGCAGAAGAAATGGCAGCAGGTGGTCCCGCTCGTAGAGCGGATGGACTACCTGGCCGCGCAGTCCAACAGCCTGGCCTACGCCCTGAGCGTGGAGAAGCTGCTCGGCCTCGAGATGCCGGAGCGGGTTCAGGACATCCGCGTGCTCATCGCCGAGCTGCAGCGCATCGCCAGCCATCTGGTCTGGCTCGGCACGCACGCCCTGGAGATGGGCGCCGTCTCGATCATGATGTACTGCTTCCGCGAGCGCGAGCTCCTGATGAACATCAACGAGCTCATCGCGGGCTTCCGGATGTTCCCGAGCTACATCCGCGTCGGCGGGCTGCGCGAGGACCTGCCGCGCGGCTTTCACGACGCCGTCAACGCGTTCCTCGACCGCTTTCCGGGCAAGCTCGACGAGTACGAGGACCTTCTCACGAAGAACGAGATCTTCCGCACGCGCACCGAGCACGTCGGCTACCTCTCGGAACCGGACGCCGTCGCGTTCGGGCTCGTCGGGCCCGTGGCGCGCGCGTCGGGCTCCACCTACGACGTGCGCAAGGTGTTCCCGTATCTCACCTACCCGACCTATGACTTCACCGTGCCGACGGCGACCGAGGGCGACGTCTACGCCCGCTACCGCGTGCGCGTGGCGGAGATGCGTGAGAGCGTGAAGATCTGCCGGCAGGCGATCCAGCGCATCACGCCGGCCGGTGCCTGGGCGTGCAACGACCCGCGCGTGGTTCCGCCCCCGAAGGACAAGGTCTACACGGAGATGGAAGCGCTGATCCAGCACTTCCTGATCTATTCGCAGGGATTCACGGTGCCGGAGGGCGAAGCCTACGTCCCCGTTGAAGGGCCGCGCGGCGAGCACGGCGTCTTCGTCGTCTCCGACGGCACGAACCGCCCGTGGCGCATCAAGATGCGCCCGCCGGCGCTCCTGGCGTGCCAGGCGCTGCCCAAGCTGATCGCCGGCGGCCTGATTGCCGACGTCATCGCCGTCATCGGATCCCTCGACGTCGTCATGGGAGATGTCGATCGGTGAGCTTTCACGCCAAGATGGACTACGCGCCGGCGAAGTTCCACAAGTCGGAGCGCACGCTGGCGGAGCCGGGGACGCCGTTCGCGTATACGCCGGACAACCAGGCGAAGCTCGACGAGGTCGTGCGCCGGTATCCGCCCGATCGGCGAAAATCGGCCCTTCTCTTCGCGCTCTTCCTCGTCCAGGAGCAGCAGGGCTTCGTGAGCCGGGCCGGCATGCGGCACGTGGCGCAGCAGATCGGCTGCACCCCCGCGGAGGTCGAGGATGTCGTCTCGTACTACACGATGTTCTACACGAAGCCCGTCGGGACGTACGTGCTGAACGTGTGCCGCACGCTGCCCTGCGCGCTGCGCGGCGCGGAGCGCGTGACCGAGGCGCTCGGCGCGACGCTCGCGATCCGTCCTGGCCAGACCGACGCCACCGGCACCTTCACGCTCGTCGAGGTCGAGTGCCTCGGCGCCTGCGATCGTGCGCCCGTCGTCATGGTCAACGACGCCTGGCACGAGTGCCTCGCGCCCGAGCGGGTCGGGCAGTTCGTCGACGACCTGCGCACGAAGGGGTATGCCGCGCTCACGGGCTGTCATCTGCAGGTGGAGCGTGGAGAGTCGAAAGGGAGCCGTTGAGCTCGTGACGTACGAACCCGTTCTCATCCCGCACGTCCGCGAGCCGCGCTCGTACACGCTCGACGTCTACCGGGCGCGCGGGCCCGGCTACGGGGCGCTCCGCAAGGCGGTGACGACGATGCGGCCGAACGACGTCATCGAGGCGGTGAAGGCGTCCGGGCTGCGCGGCCGCGGCGGCGCCGGGTTTCCGACGGGCATGAAGTGGCAGTTCGTGCTGAAGGACACGCCCAAGCCGAAGTACCTCTGCTGCAACGCCGACGAGAGCGAGCCGGGCACGTTCAAGGATCACGTGCTCATGGAGCGCAACCCCCACCTGCTCTTCGAGGGGTGCGCGATCGCCTGCTACGCGATCGGCGCGACGGTGGCCTACATCTACATCCGCGGCGAGTTCTACCACGTGCAGGCGCGCCTGGAAGAGGCGATCGCCGAGGCCTACGCGGCCGGCTTCCTCGGGAAGAACCTCTTCGGCAGCGGCTTCGACTGCGACGTCTACATGCACCGCGGCGCCGGGGCCTACGAGGCTGGCGAGGAGACGGCGCTCATCGAGTCGCTCGAAGGCAAGCGCGCGCAGCCGCGGATCAAGCCGCCGTTCCCGGCCGTCGCCGGCCTCTACAACGCGCCCACCGCGGTCAACAACGTGGAGACCCTCTGCAACGTGCCGCTCATCGTCGATCGCGGCGCGCCGTGGTACGCCGCGCTCGGTCCCGAGAAGAACGGCGGGCCGAAGCTGTACTGTCTCAGCGGGCAGGTGAAGCGTCCCGGCGTGTACGAGGCCTCGATGCACACGACGCTGCGCGAGCTGATCTACGGAGACCAGTTCGCCGGTGGCATGCTGGACGGCCGGCCGCTCAAAGCCGTCATCCCGGGCGGCTCGTCGGTGCCGCTGCTCCTGCCCGATCAGCTCGACATTCCGGCAAGCTTCGATCACATCCAGCGGGCGGGATCGCTCCTCGGCTCGGCCGGCATCATCGTGCTGGACGACACCGTCTGCATGGTGTGGCTGGCGATGAACCTCCTGTACTTCTACCGGCACGAGTCGTGCGGCAAGTGCACGCCATGCCGGGAGGGGACGGACTGGCTGTTCAAGCTCCTGGAGCGCCTCGAGCGGGGCGAGGGACAGCCGAAGGATCTCGACCTGCTCTACGGCGTATCGAGCAACATCGTGGGCAAGACGCTGTGCGCGTTCGGCGACGCGGCCGCGACGCCCGTGCTGACGACGATGAAGCTGTTCAAGGCGGAGTACGAGGCGCACGTCCGCGAAGGCCGGTGCACGCTGCCCGCCGCGTGGCGCGCGAGGGCGCCGGTGTTCGGCTCACCCCACTGAAGACCAGAGACCAGAGCCACGTGGACCTCGTCCTTCTCGCCCGACTCGCGCTCATCCTCGTCGTCTTCGTGGCGCTCATCAACGCCGCCGCCGGGATGGTGTGGGTGGAGCGCAAGGTCTGCGCCTACATCCAGCAGCGGCGCGGCCCGACGAGGACCGGTCCCGCGGGGCTGCTGCAGCCCTTCGCCGACATCCTGAAGCTCCTCTTCAAGGAGGAGCTCCGGCCGAAGGCGGCCGACCGGTGGCTCTTCACCGCCGCGCCGATGATCTCGGCCGTCACCGCGTTTGTCGCGTTCTCGACGATTCCATTCGGCGCCGAGACGACGTTCTTCGGCCTGCTGCCGGAGCCGATCGGCCTCGAGGTCGCCGACGTCAACGTCGGCCTGCTGGTCGTGTTCGCCGTCGCGTCGATGGGCGTCTACGGCATCGTCATCGCCGGCTGGGCGTCGAACAGCAAGTACTCGCTGCTCGGCGCCCTGCGGTCGTCGGCCCAGATGATCAGCTACGAGCTGGCGTACGGCGCCGCGCTCGCCACCGTGATCGTGATGGCCGGGTCGCTCTCGATCCGGGAAATCGTCGACGGGCAGGCGGGGTACTGGTGGGGCGTCGTGCCGAGGTGGTACGTCTTCCCGCAGGTCGTCGGCTTCCTCATCTTCATGACCGCCGGGATCGCGGAGACCAACCGCGCGCCGTTCGACTTCCCTGAAGCGGAGCAGGAGCTCGTCGCCGGCTACCACACCGAGTACAGCTCGACGAGGTTCGCGCTCTTCTTTCTGGCCGAGTACATCAACATGGTGACCGTGTCGGCCGTGGCGACGACGCTGTTCCTCGGCGGCTGGCACGGGCCGTTCCTCCCCGTCGAGTACGGCTGGATCTGGTTCCTCGTGAAGGTCGGGCTCATCCTGTTCGTGTACGTCTGGATCCGCTGGACGCTGCCGCGCTACCGGTACGACCAGCTCATGCAGTTCGGATGGAAATTCCTGCTGCCCCTGGCGATGATCAACCTCCTCGCCACGGCGGCCGCGATCCTGTACTTCGAGGTGTAAGAGCCGGCGCACGAATGCCTGAATCGATACTGTTCTACGTGTTCGGCGCCCTGGCGGTGCTGGCGTCGGCGCTCGTGATCGGCCAGAGCAACCCGATGTACAGCGTCCTCCTGCTGGTGCTCTCCTTCGGGGCCATCTCGGGCCTGTACGTCCTGCTCGACGCGCCGTTCCTGGCGGTGATCCAGGTCATCGTCTACGCCGGCGCGATCATGGTGCTCTTCCTCTACGTCGTCATGCTGCTGAACGCGCCGCACGAGGATGCCGCCGAGTTCGACCGCCAGCACCCGCTGCGGCAGCCCGGCGCGGCGCGGCTCGGCGCCGTGCTGGCGGCCTTGCTCGTGGCCGAGCTCGCGTGGGCCGTCTCGCGGACCGTCGAGGCGCGCGAGGCCGTGGGCGCCGGCGTCGAGGGGAGCGTGGTGAGCTCCGTGCGGACGATCGGGCGCGTGATGTTCACGGAGTACACGTTCGCCTTCGAGGCGACGTCGCTCCTGATTCTCGTCGCCCTGGTCGGCGGGCTCCTGCTGGCGCGCCGGGAGAGCCGCCCGTGACGCCGCTCGGCCACTATCTGATCCTGTCGGCGATGCTGTTCGCGATCGGCACGGCCGGCGTGTTCATGCGGCGGAACCTGATCACGATCCTGCTGTCGATCGAGATCATGCTCAACGCCGTGAACCTGACGTTCGTCGCCTTCGGCCGCCACCTCGGCACGGTTGACGGCCAGATCATCGTGGCGTTCGTGATGACCGTGGCCGCGGCGGAGGCGGCGGTCGGCCTGGCCATCATCGTGGCGCTCTACCGCCACCGCGAGTCGCTCAACCCCGACGCGTTCACGTCGCTCAGGTGGTGATCCGGTGCTGTCGCTGATTCCGGCGTTCCCGCTCCTCGGCTTCGCCGTCAACGCGGCGATCGGGCGCCGGCTGTCGAAGAGGGTCTCCGGGAGCCTGGCGTCGCTGGCGATGCTCGCCTCGTTCGCGGTGTCGGCGATCGAGGTGTGGCGGCTCGCGGAGATGGCGGCGGAGGAGCGCGTCATCGACCAGACGCTCTACACCTGGATTGCCTCCGGCGACTTCATCATCGACCTGACGTTCCGCCTCGACCCGCTGGCGGCCGTGATGATCCTCGTCGTCACGGGCATCGGGTTCCTCATCCACGTCTACTCGACGGCCTACATGCACGAGGAGAAGGCTCCCGAGTACGCGCGCTACTTCTCGTACCTGAACCTCTTCGCCGCGTTCATGCTCGTGCTGGTGCTCGGCGCCAGCTTCCCGGTGATGTTCGTCGGCTGGGAGGGCGTGGGCCTCTGCTCCTACCTGCTGATCGGCTTCTGGTTCACGAAGACGTCGGCGGCCGACGCCGGCAAGAAAGCGTTCGTCGTCAACCGGATCGGCGACTACGCCTTCATCCTCGGGATGCTGCTGCTCTTCACGCGCTTCGGCACCCTCGACTTCCAGCTGCTGGCCGCCACCGTGGCGCCGCTCCCGCCGGAGGCGACCTTCGGCGTCCTCTCGCTCGCGACGCTGCTGCTCTTCATCGGCGCGACCGGCAAGTCGGCCCAGATCCCGCTCTACGTCTGGCTGCCCGACGCGATGGAGGGTCCGACGCCCGTGTCGGCGCTCATCCATGCCGCCACGATGGTGACGGCGGGCGTGTACATGATCGGGCGAAACGCCGTGCTCTTCAGCCATGCGCCGGAGACGCTGCTCGTCGTGGCGGTCGTCGGTGCGGCGACGGCGCTCCTGGCCGGCACGATCGGCCTGGTGCAGCACGACATCAAGCGCGTGCTGGCGTACTCGACCGTGTCGCAGCTCGGGTACATGTTCCTGGCGATGGGCGTCGGGGCCTGGGGCGCGGGCATCTTCCACCTGTACACGCACGCCTTCTTCAAGGCGCTGCTCTTCCTCGGATCCGGCGCCGTGATCCACGCGCTCCACGGCGAGCAGGACATCCGGAAGATGGGTGGGCTCAAGCCGCACCTGCCGATCACGTACTGGACGTTCCTCGCCGGCTCGCTCGCCATCGCCGGCGTGCCGGGCCTGGCCGGGTTCTTCAGCAAGGATGAGATTCTCTTCGAGACCTTCCGGCACGGCCACCCGTTCCTGTGGGGCATCGGCGTCATCACGTCGCTCTTGACGGCCACCTACATGTTCCGCCTGGTGTTCCTGACCTTCCACGGCGAGCACCGCGGCGCACCGGTGGCGCCGGCGCGATCGCACCCGCACGATTCGGGGTGGCACGGGCAGGGAGCGGGACTGCACCTTCACGATGCGCCGCCTGCCATGGCGCTGGTGCTCCTGGTGCTGGCGATCGGCTCGGTGCTGGCCGGCTACATCGGCGTGCCGCACGCGCTCGGCGGGCACAACGCGCTGCAGGCGTGGCTCGAGCCCGCCTTCGCGCCGCTGGCGGCCGGCGCCGGTCCCGCCGGCGAGGGGCTGCACGACGGGACCGCGCTCGAGCTGACGCTGATGGCCGTGTCGAGCACCGTGGCCGTCGCCGGCATCGCGCTCGCCTGGTTCCTGTGGACGAAGCGCCGCGACATCGTCGACGGCCTGTCGAGCCGCTTCCGGGCCGTGCACAGGCTGCTGCTGAACAAGTACTACGTCGACGAGATGTACGACGCCGCCCTCGTGCAGCCGATCGGGATGATCGCGCGGGAGGGGCTGTGGCGCGGCGTCGACGTGAAGATCATCGACGGCGCCGTGAACGCGATCGGCACGATCGTCGCGGGAAGCGCGTGGCTGCTGCGGCGGACGCAGACCGGCTCGGTGCGCGCCTACGCCGGCTCGGTGTTCATTGGCGTCGTCCTGATACTCGGCTACTACCTCTGGAGATAGCGTGCTGCTCTCGATGTCGGTGGCGCTGCCGCTCGCGGCGGCGCTCGTCCTGCTGCTGATACCGAACCGCGACGGCCGGAACGACGGCGCGATCCGGTGGCTCGCGCTCCTCCTGTCGATCGCCGTGCTCGGCGTGACGCTCGCGATCTGGGCCGCGTTCGACGCCAGCTCGCCGGAGTTTCAGCTCGTCGAGCGCCGCGCGTGGATCCCGGCCTTCGGCATCGACTACTACGTCGGCATCGACGGTATCAGCCTGTTCCTCGTCGTGCTCACGGCCTTCCTGACGCCGGTCGCCTTTCTCTCGTCGTGGGGGGCGGTGGAGCGCAAGGTGAAGGAGTTCTCGGTCTTCCTCCTGGTGCTCGAGGCGGCGATGATCGGCGTCTTCATCTCGCTCGACCTGTTCCTGTTCTATGTCTTCTGGGACGCGATGCTCGTCCCGATGTACTTCCTCATCGGGATCTGGGGCTACGACGAGCGCATCTACGCCGCCGTGAAGTTCATGCTCTACACGATGGCGGGGAGCGTCCTGATGCTCGTCGCGATCATCGGGCTCGCCTACCTGCACAGCGTCGCGCACGGCGGCTACAGCTTCGACCTGCTGCGGCTCTATGAGCTCGAGATCGCCGGGCCGACCGAGGTCTGGTTCTTCCTCGCTTTCACGCTCGCGTTCGCGATCAAGGTGCCGCTCTTCCCCTTCCACACATGGCTGCCGGACGCGCACGTGCAGGCGCCGACGGCCGGCTCCGTGATCCTGGCGGGCGTGCTGCTGAAGATGGGGACGTACGGGCTCGTGCGCTTCGCGTTCCCGCTCTTCCCGCAGGCCGCCGCCGCCTTCGCGCCGTGGCTGGCGCTCCTCGCCGTCGTCGGCATCGTCTACGGCGCGCTCGTCGCGATGGTGCAGCCCGACCTGAAGAAGCTCGTGGCCTACTCCTCGGTGAGCCACCTCGGGTTCGTCGTGCTCGGCATCTGCGCGATGAACGTGCAGGGCGTGCAGGGCGCCGTGTACCAGATGCTCGCGCACGGCGTGAGCACCGGCGGCCTCTTCCTCGTCGTCGGCATGCTCTCGGACCGCCGTCACACGCGGCTCATCAGCGAGTTCGGCGGGCTGAAGACGGTGATGCCGCGCCTGACCGGGGCGTTCATGATCATCATGCTGGCGTCGATCGGCCTGCCGGGGCTCAACGGCTTCATCGGCGAGCTCCTGGTCATGCTCGGCGCCTTCCGCTGGGATCCCCGCTTCGTGGTGGTCGCGGGCCTCGGCGTGATCCTGTCGGCCGTCTACATGCTCTGGATGTTCCAACGCGTCTTCTTCGGCGAGCTGACCCACGAGACGAACCGGGATCTGCCCGACCTGCGCCCGCGGGAGTGGGCGGGCGTGCTGCCGATTTGCGCCGCGGCGGTCGTCATGGGCGTCTTCCCGGCGATGTTCCTCAGGCCGATGGAGCCGGCCGTCCGGCGGATCGTGGAGCGGGTCCAGTCCGCGCAGCCGGTGCGAGTGGATCTCGGCATGCAAAGGTCGAAACTCAACATTCAACACGTAAGTCAAGAGTCAAAAGGAGCTGATTTCTGAATTCCTGAGTCTGTGAGTTCCCGCGACGTTTGAATGTCGACTTGTGAAGTGTGAATGACCGAGTTGCAGATGCTGAGTGCTTCCTTCGATGCGATCGTTCCGATGCTCTGCGTCACCGCCGGCGCGCTGGTCATCATGCTCGCCGAAGCGTGGCGCGAGCCCGGCGAGCGGATGCCGCTCGGCGTCTGGGGCATCATCTCGCTCGCCGGCGCGGCGATCGGGCTCCTGCTCCTCTGGGATCGGAACGCCGCGAGCTTCGACGTCATCGTTGCCGACAACTTCGGCATCTTCGTGTCGCTCATCCTCGCGGCGGTGGGCGTCCTGACGATCCTGTTCTCGTCGCAGGTGCTGGAGCGCGACGGCATTCCGGCGGGGGAGTACTACGCGATCCTGCTCTTCGGCCTCGCCGGCATGATGATGATGGCGATGGCGAACGACCTGCTCGTCATCTTCATCGCGCTGGAGATCCTGTCGCTCTCCGTGTACGTGCTGACCGGCATCCGGCGGGAGAGCCTGCCGGGGGTGGAGGGCGCGCTGAAGTACTTCCTGCTCGGCAGCTTCTCGAGCGCGTTCTTCCTGTACGGCGTGGCGTTCACCTACGGGATCACCGGCAGCACGCGTCTCGATCGCGTCGGCGCGTACCTGGCGGCGCAGTCGATGAGCGACAGCCCGCTGATCCTGCTGGCGCT
>JBOGIW010000045.1:0-3095 GCA_050748045.1 Vicinamibacterales bacterium
GCTTGTACTCGGGCCGGGTGCCGAAGCTGTCGGTCTTGAACCGCCAGGCGACCTCGAGATCCTTGAAGTTGGCCGCGGTGATCTGGTCGAGTGGCGAGTACTTCGACCCGCGGACATCGGCCGTGTAGTGCGTCCAGTCGCCTTTCGCGGTGCTGGGGGTATAACCGGACTGACCGGCGACCGAGACGGTCCAGACGACGGGGGCGAGCAGAAGGGGCACGAGCGCGAGGACGAATCGACTGGCGTGTCGCGGCATGGGTCACTTCCCTCCGGGCGGGCAAGGCGCGCGGACGGCGGGCCGAGGTGCCTCGGAGACAAGACGAGCAGAGGCGGCGCGCACCGACTAGCGATTCTAGGGATGGGGTGCTGTAAAGGGTGTACCAACTTGTAAACGGTGTGTCGCACGCCAGTCCGCGCAGCGGCGGGCAAGGGCGGGCAGCCGTCCCCGCACCCACGCGGCCGCTACTCGCTGCTCGTCCGAGCGTCGCCCTTCAAGTGCTGGTCGAAGAACTCTTCGGCCCGGCGCCAGGCGTCGCGGAGGACGTGGCCCCGGCGGAAGAAGTGGGTCTCCCCAGGGTAGATGACCGAATCAAAGCGCTTGCCGAGCTTCACGAGGCTGTCGATGAGCGCCAGCGTTTCCCGGAACGCCACGTTCGTATCGTTGGTCCCGTGCATGATGAGGAGGGGCCGAACCAGCTTGTCCATGTGCCGGCCGGGTGACGAGCGGTCGTAGCCGTCCGGGTTCTCCATCGGCGTGCCCATTCGGGCATAGCTTCGCCCGGGGCCGAGCGTCACACCGTAGGTATCCCAATCGGTCACGCCGGCCACATTGATCGCGCAGCGAAAGAGCGTCGGCGTCATCGTCACGGCCTGGAGCGTCAGAAACCCGCCGTAGCTGAGGCCCCACACGCCAATCCGGTCGGGATCGACGTAGGCGAGCGTTTTCAGGTAGTCCGCGCCCGACGCCACGTCGAGGTATTCCCCTCCGCCGACATCCATGTAGTTGCCCGTGGCCCAGTCGCGGCCGTATCCGGAACCCCCGCGCGGGTCGGGCGTCAGGATCACGTAGCCCTGCTGCGCCAGGTACTGGTGCATGGAGTAGTACATGCGGTAGCTGTCCGGGTGCCAGCCCAGGTAGTTCTGATCAAGCCCGGAGCCGTGAATCCAGACAATGGCGGGATGCGTGCGCGCGCGATCGAGATTCTTCGAGACCATCAGCGTGGCCGGCACGGGCTTGCCGTCCACGCGACTCGGGAACGTGACGGTTACCGGCGGCGTGAGGTCCGAGGCCAGGATCTCCGCCGGCATCGAGTTGCTCAACCGCACGGCCTTCGCTCCGGCGCGCGCAGCCACCACGTACAGATCAAGCGAGTGCTCGACGGACGTCCGCTGGTAGACGAGGTTCGCGCCATCGGACGAGAACTGCGGCTCTAGCGCGACTCCTCGTGACGTCACGATCCGATCGGACTTGCCGCTGGCCACGTCCACGACGGCGATGAACCGCTCCTGGTGATTGCCCTCCACGCTGTGGTGGTACGCAATCCGCCGGCTGTCGGGAGACCAGCTCCCGAACGTCGCGCCGAAGTTGCCGGAGGTGAGCGGCCGTGCCTGCGACGCACTGGTGGCGTCGAGCGGCATCACGTAGAGGTGCGTCCAGCCCGTGCGGTCGCTGGCGAAGCTCACGGACTTGCCGTCGGGGGAGACCACCGTGTTCGACGCCTGGATCGACGCCGTCCACCATTTCGGATCGTGATCGCTCCACAAGACGCGGGGCACGCCGCCGATCGGCCAGATCTTGATGACACGCGTCTTCTTGTCGGCCGAAAATTCCTGGAAGAGGATCGACCCGTCGGCTGTCCATTGCACGGCGCTGACCTCGTCGAGCGTCGGAATCCACACCGGATCCCCTCCGTACACGGAGACCACCGCGTGGCGGCGACCGCTCCTCACGTTCCGGAACTGCCGAATCCAGTTGCCGTTGAAAGGCAGGTCCTGCGCTTCGAGCGACGACCGCATCACGGAGAAGGACAGGGACTTCGCGTCCCGTGAGAAGGCGAGCGACGACACGCCAGGCGGCTCCGGCAGCACGGTAATCTGGCGCTGGGTCTTCGCCGTCACCGATGCCACCCAGATCTGTCCGCGCCGGACGAAGGCGATCTGCTTTCTGTCGCCGGACAGCACGAAATCCGCGGCGTCGGCCAGCCCGTCCACTGGCGCCGGCTTCGGCGACGACGGCGACACGCTCCAGAGCTGCCGATTCCTGGTGAACAGAATCTCGTCGTCGGACACCCAGGCGAGGCGGCCGACATTCGAGACGAGCATGTGCCTATCGACCGGAAGGTCGGTGAGCGGCACGGGCGACTGACCCGGCGTGACGACGAACAGATCCTGCTTGCCGGCTCGATCCCAGAGGAACGCGACCTTCTTGCCGTCGGGCGACCACTCGGGCCCGGTCGGGTATCGAATGTCGGCAATGCGATCGATGGTGAGGCTCCCGCGCGGCGGCTCCGCTGCGACCGCGGCGGCGAACAGGAGCAGGAGGGTCACCAGGAAGACGCGGAACGCGCGGAGCATCATAGGTGTTGCCTCCACCGGACGATCGGCCTACTTCGTCCGCTGCACGACGACGAACCGCTGCCCGTCGCGCGCGACGTCGTAGGTCGGATTGAACTGGGTGATCGCAGCCGAATCCATCCCGACCGTTTCGGCCGCAAACAGCTTCTGCGACGTGCCGACGCTGAACGTCGGCTCGAGCTTGACGGGCGCCGCCATGAGGCTCGTCCCCTCGAAGAAGAACAGCTCGTTGCCCCGCCCGCTCCATCGCGGCCAGACGCCGCCATTCGTGGAGACCTTCCACTTCGACGCATCGACCGGGAACCGCTTCACGTACACTTCCCACCTGCCGGACTCGTTCGATCCGTAAGCGATGTACCGACCGTCCGGCGAGAACGTCGCGAGAGCCTCCTGACCGGGGCCGTCCGACACCGGCTTCGGCGTCCGATCGCCGGCGACGCTCACATACATCACATTGCGATCGCCCGTCTTCGGATGCTGGGTATGGAAGACGATGTGCTTGCCGTCGGGCGACCAGCTCG
>JBOGIW010000046.1:0-10935 GCA_050748045.1 Vicinamibacterales bacterium
CTCGATGGTCGCGGCGTGCGTGCGGGCCGCCTCGCGGGCGTCGCCGACGATCGGGTCGGTCAGGACGTGCACGTGATAACCGAACGACCGGGCCGCGCGGCGCGCGCCGGCAATCGCCTCCCTGCGGCCGCCGATGACCAGCGCGCGCGATCGTGAGAGCCGCGCGTCGCCGGGCTTCGGCGTGTCGGCCCGCTTCCCCGCCAGGCCGTGCTCGAGGACGGCGACGGCCGAGGGAGGATACGCGTGGCGGCCTCCACGCCGCTCGATCACGTCGAGCGCCATCCGCCACGTGCTCGGATCGGGCACCGTCGGGCCGGACCCGATCACGGACAGGTCGTCGCCGACCACGTCGGAGACGGCCAGCGTGAGCACGCTCCCCGCGCACGCCGCCGCAAGTCGTCCACCCTTGATCCGCGACAGGTGCTTGCGCACGGTATTGAGCTCCGCAATGTCGGCCGCGGCCTCGAGGAGCGTGCGCACCGTGCGCTGCTTGTCGCCGAGCGTCAGATCCTCGGCGGGAAGCGCCAGGAGCGCCGATGCGCCGCCGGAGAGCAGCACGACCAGCAATTCGTCCGCGCCGACGCCGGCGGCCAGGTCGAGCGCGTTGGTCGCCGCCGCCACGCTGCGTTCGTCGGGCAGCGGATGCCCCGCGTCGCCGGCGCCGACCGTCGTGGTCGTCCGCGTGGGCACCGGCGCCGTCGCGCTGAAGGAGGCCGCCATCGACGCCGCCGCCTTGCCCACCGCAAGCACGTCGACCGCCAGCGCGCGGTGCAGCTGTGCGACGATCTCGGGACTGGCCAGCGAGTGCTGGACCAGGCGGCCCGCGTCGGCAGCCTCGATCGCGGCACGCACGATCGCCGAAAGGTGCCGGCGAAGCGAATCGGGATGTGTCAGTTGACTTGCTTCGGATCGGTCCAGGCGGAGAGCCCGGTCACGACATCGAACTGCCGGAGCAGGTCGCTCACGACCTTGTCGGCATCGCCCTTCGTGCAGAGATGGTCGAGCTGTGCCATCACGCGCGTCAGCGCCCGCTCGACGTCGCTGATGGCATCCTCGGAGTAGTACTCGCGCTGCTGTTCGAGGCAGCGCTGGCACTTCAGGAACTCTTCGCGGTAGAAGTTGGCCAGGTATTGAAAAATGGAGTCGCCGTGAGGACGAGAATCTGTCAGGAAGCGTGACGTCCGGTTCCGTGACGCTGACATAACGTGGGTTTCCTCCAGTGTAGATCAGCGCCCCAAGCGCATGTCAACGGCCGTCCCGAGGCGCCCTAGGCCGCCGTCCGTGCGGCCGCCAGTCCGCCGAGGGAGCCGACAACCATGCCGCCGCCCACGAGCCAGGCGCACCGGGCGGCCGGCAGGAATTGGAAGGTACCCGCGGGGACGACTTCAGTCAGCGGACCGCCCCACCAGGCGGTGGCCGTGCGGAACCCCAGCCAGAGAACCCCCAGCGCCAGCGCCGCGCCCGCGCCGCCCTGCAGCAGCCCCTCGACGATGAAGGGGCCCCGAATGAAGGCATAGGGCGACCCGACCAGTTGCATGATTTCGATCTCGTCACGCCGCGCGTGCAGCGAGAGCCGGACCACGGTCGCCACGGTCAACGCCGCCGCGATGACCATGACGAGGGCCAGGGAGAACCCGAAGCCCCTGACCGCCTCGAGCCCCATGGTGACACGTGAGAGCCATTCCTGGTCGTACCGCACGTCGGCGACGCCCGGGGCGGCAGCCAGCCGCGCCACCAGCGCCTCGGCACGCCCGTTGGTCTGGGCTTCGGGCCGGACCCGAACCTCAACCGACGCCGGAAACGGGTTGTCCTTGAACGACGACGTGAGCGACGCCAGCTCGGCGAAGTCGCGACGAAACCGCCCGAGCGCCTGTGCCTTGGAGACGTACTCCCGGCCGGCCGACACGCCCGAGTCGTCGATGATCGCCTCGAGCGCGCCGCGCTGCTCCGAGGTCGCATCGTCGCGAAGGTAGACGGAGAACTCGGCGGCCGACGACCACTCGGCCACCAGGCGCTCCACGCCGGAGGTGATGAGGAGCACGCCGCCGAGCACTGCCATCGCCAGAGCGATGGCGACAATCGCGAAGGCACTCGACCCGCGGCCGCGCCACAGGCTGGCAATCGCCTCCCTGAGGGAGTACTCGATCGCTCTCATGCGACTTCGACCACCCGTCCCTGATCGAGCGTAATCGTGCGGCGGCCCACGAGCCGAATCAGCTCCCGGTCGTGCGTGGCCACGACAACCGTGGTGCCGCCCGCGTTGATCTCGCGGAACAGGTTCATGATCTCGAGCGAGAGGTCGGGATCGAGGTTGCCCGTCGGCTCGTCGGCGAGGACGAGCGCCGGCTCGTTGACCAGCGCGCGCGCGATGGCGATGCGCTGCTGCTCGCCGCCGGACAGGTCACGCGGGTAGGCGTTGATGCGGTGCTGCAGGCCCACCCACTTCAGCACCTGGAAGGCCCGGCGCCGCTGGTGCGAGGCGGGTACGCCGATCACCTCGGGCACGAACGAGATGTTCTCGAGGACGGTGCGGGTCTGAATCAGCTTGAAGTCCTGGAACACGAAACCGATACCGCGCCGGTATTCCTGGATCTCGCGGCGCGAGAGCTTGTCGAGGTGAAAGCCATTCACGATGACGTCACCCTCGCTGGGCCGGTCCTGCAGGAGCAACAGGCGAAGGAAGGTGGATTTCCCGGCGCCGCTCGGTCCGGTCAGGAAGACGAACTCGCCTCTCTGCACGGAAATCGAGAGGTCCCTGAGCGCGTACAGACCACGGCTGTACAGCTTCGAGAGGTGGTGTGTCTCGATCAACGCTGCCTGTGCACCCGGAGGCAGCAGTATAGCAGCATGGAGGTCAGGCCTCCCTATCGTGCCGAGTGCGCCGGGCCGCCGGGCTGATAGCTAATCAGCTCGAGGCGGACCCGGCCAAACGCGGCATCGAGATCCAGCGCCAGCGGCACGCGCGGCCCGTCGTCGCTGAGCCACAAGGTCGCCGAAACCGGGCGCCGGCGCTCGAAGCGCCTGCGCACGCGCGGATCGAGACGAATAGACGGGACCTGGCGGCCCTGGACGGTTATGGACTCGCGGCCGGCCACCGCGAGCTCGACGACGAGATTGCGCCCGCCTTCGTTCACGGGAATGAGGTAGCGGTCGCCGTCGATCAAGGGGAGCGTCCGCGCGTAGAACACGGCCGAGAGGATGTCGCGTGCCGACTCCGCCAGGGGCAGGCTCACCCCTTCCTCGCCCGACGCATGCCGCGCATCGCGCCCGATGCGAATCACCCGATCCGGATGCTGGTAGAGAAACGTGCGGGTGGCGCGATCCGATCCTCTCGCCTGGTCACGCGCGTGCTCGAGCGGCAGGAGCCCCGGACCGGTGCGCGTGGTGAAGGTATCGTGGACCTCGTAGAAGCGAGCCATCCACGGCGCGGTTTCTCCGCGAGCGACCAGCGTGAACGTCGACCTGTCCTGACCTCCCGATTGCACGGAGACGGTAATGGCGCCCGCGGCCACGTCCATTCCGGCGCCGGCCCAGAACGCGCGGTATCGGGCCGTTTCTCCCGCGCCGAACGGCACCGGGCCCGGTGGCGGCGGCAGGATCGCCGGATCGGAGGCCAGCCGCGCTTCGATCTCCGGTGTCCAGCGCAGCTCGTAGATCGCGCCGTCGGGAAATCGCGCGCGCTCGACGAGCGGCCACGGCACGTCCAGGGATGGCGGCGCGACGGGCCCGGGCGTCACGACGAAGCGCACACCCAGATCGTTGAGCGTGAGCATCGCCTCGCCGGACGGGAACGTCGCGAGGGTATCGACGAGCGCGTTGTAGAAGGCGGGCCGCTGTCCGCTGTAGCCGTTGACAATCGGACGGCGATGCTCGAGCGACTGCACCATCGCCGGCGAGCTGGCGCTGTCCGGACCGATCGGCAGATGCACGACCGCGCCGGGACCCGGCTCATGGCGGAGCCACTGACCGGCGTCGGTGCGCCGCGGAGGCGCCGCGGCCAGCGGCAGCGGCACGTGCAGCACCTCGAATGCCGCCACGGCGATCAATCCGAAGGCGAGCCGGCGAGTCTTCACGTTCCTGCTGCCCGCGAGCTCGCGCCATCCGAGCGCCGCCAGCGTCGCCAGCGCGAACGTGACGAGGACCGCGAAGCGGGCCGGCGCGCGGATCGCGGCAAACCCCAGGGCCCGGCGATGGAAAAACGCATAGAGATCGCGGAAGCCGTCGGGGCCAAGGGACAGCACGAAGCCAATCGCCGCGACCGAGAGCATCGCCATGACCAGAGGCCGCGCGTCGCCGCGCCGCCCCCTGACGGCGCCGACCACCGCGAGCCCGAGCACGACCAGCCCGGGAAAGAGCGCCTGCTCGAGGAGACCCACCGGCAGCAGACCGGTCCGGCCGTACGCGACGTTCTCCGCCGGCACCTGCGCGTAGCTGCGGATGTGCGCCGCATTGCGGCTTGCTTCGTACAGCGTGCGGCCGAACCCTTCGGCGCGTTGCACCCGCAGGTAGACCCACGCCACCGGCGCCACGAGCACAGCGCCCACCACGGCCGCCAGGACGAGCTGCCGCGCGATCTGCCCGCTGCGCCACCGCCCGATGACGACGGCCAGTGCAATCGCCGCCACCGCGATCCCCGCCGCGCCGATCACGCCGTAGTACGCCGACGAGAGCGCCTGCAGCGCCAGGACCACGCCGAGACCGAGGGCGTCGCGCGTCCGGCGGCCCGCCATGAGCCGGTGCAGCAACAGGAACGCCAGCGGCAGGAAGTAGAGCGCCTGGAGCTGGATGTGCACCAGATGCGCGAAGCGGTACGGAAAGAAGGCCCACGTCAGTCCGGCGAGGTACGCGCCCCCGGTCGACCCGGTGACGTTGCGCACGAAGGCGTGCATCGCCAGGCCGCTCAGGGCCAGCGAGCCGAAGAGCAGCACGTTGTAGCAGAGCACGACGTCGCCGGTGAGGGCGTAGATCGGCGTCATCGCCGCGCTCTGCAGGATCATGTGATCGGAGTAGGCGAGCGTCGATTCCGCCGGGTGGAAGATGTTGGCGTTGAAGACGCGCCCGTTGAGCACGTCGAGCGGGGCGCGGACCAGCGTCCCCATGACCCAGCCGAAGACCCAGAGATAGAGATACGGATCGCCGGGACCGACCGGCGCGGCCAGCCGGGTCGTGGGGTGCAGTGCAAGCGGCCAGGTGTAGACCGCCGCGGCCGCGAGGTAGACGAGAAGTGCCTTACGCATCCAGCTCGCGTTTGAGCAGCCGGTTCGCGAGCGCCGGGTTCGCCTTTCCGCCTGTCGCCTTCATCACCTGGCCGACGAGGAAGCCGAAGGTCTGCCGCTTGCCGCCCCGGTACTGGGCGACGGCCTCGGCGTGCCGCGCGAGCACCTCGTGGATGGCGGTGACAATCGCCGACTCGTCGCCGATCTGGGCGAGGCCTTCGGCTTCGACGATCGCGTCGGCCGTGCGGCCGGACTCGACCATCGTCGCGAACACCTGTTTCGCCATCGCGCTGCTGATCGTCCCCTGGTCGATCAGCCGGATCAGGCCGGCGAGCGCGTCGGGCGCCACCGGCAGCCGGTCGGCGCCGACCCCACGCTCGTTCATGACGCGCGAGAGCTCACCCATGATCCAGTTGCTCGCCCCTTTGGCGTTGCCCGAGGCGGCCGCCGTCCGCTCGAAGTAGTCGGCCAGCGCCGCCGACTGCGTGAGCACACCCGCGTCGTACTCGGGCAGGCCGTAGCGGGCGACGAACCGCCGTCGCCGCGCGTCGGGCAGCTCCGGCATGGTGCTCCGCACGGCCGCCATGCGCGCGTCGTCGACGACGAGCGGCGGAAGGTCGGGCTCGGGGAAGTAGCGGTAGTCGTGCGCCTCCTCCTTGCTGCGCATCGAGAAGGTGCGCCCCGCCGCGGAGTCGAAGAGCCGCGTCTCCTGCCTCACCGTGCCTCCCTCGCCGAGGATCGCGACCTGGCGATCGATCTCGTACTCGAGCGCCTTCTGCAGGTACCGGAAGGAGTTGACATTCTTCACCTCGGCCTTGGTGCCGAACGTCTCCTGCCCCGCGGGACGCACCGAGACGTTCGCATCGCAGCGGAGGCTCCCCTCCTCCATGTTGCCGTCGTTCACGCCGAGCCACACGAGGATGTCACGGAGCCGGCTGAAGAACTCCGCGGCCTCCGCCGCCGAGCGCATGTCGGGGTCGGTGACGATCTCGATGAGCGGCACGCCGCTGCGATTGAGATCGATGTACGTGTAGCGGTCGGAGTCCGCGAAACCCTCGTGCAGGGACTTGCCCGCATCCTCTTCCAGGTGGATGCGCGTGAGGTGGACGACCCTCCGCCGCCCGTCGACGGCGATCTCCAGCGCGCCGCCGAGCGCGAGCGGGCGCTCGTACTGCGAGATCTGATAGCCCTTCGGCAGGTCCGGGTAGAAATAGTTCTTCCGCGCGAAGATCGACTCGGCCTGGATGTCGCAGCCGAGCGCGAGCGCCGCCTTGACCGCGAAGTCGACGGCGCGCCGATTGAGCACGGGCAGCGCCCCGGGCAGGCCGAGGCAGACCGGGCAGACCTGCGAGTTCGGCGGCGCGCCGAAGGCCGTGCTGCAGCCGCAGAAGATCTTCGTCCGCGTCTGGAGCTGGGCGTGGATCTCGAGGCCGATAACGGGTTCGTACTGCATCCATCGACGCCAGGAGCTGGCGCTACGCTCGTGGGCCGGCGTTCTTCACCGACTGCCGCACATCCCGCTCGAACGCCCGGAAGTTCCCGACGAACATCGCCGCCAGCTTGCGCGCCTGCTCGTCGTAGGCGGCCGGGTCCTTCCACGTGCCGCGCGGATCCAGCACGTCGCCCGGCACGCCGGGAGCGGTCATGGGCACGTCAACGTTGAACACCGGGTGCCGCCGGTACTGCACCGTGTCGAGCTGCCCCCCGAGCGCCGCCGCGATCATCGCGCGGGTGTGGGCGATCTTCATGCGGCTGCCCACGCCGTAGGGCCCACCCGTCCACCCCGTGTTCACGAGCCACACACGCGACCCGTGCTCGGCGATCTTCACGCCCAGCATCCGCGCGTACGTATCCGGATTCAGCGGCAGGAAGGGCGCCCCGAAACACGTGCTGAAGGTCGCCTTCGGCTCCGTCACGCCTTTTTCCGTCCCCGCCACCCGCGCGGTGTAGCCGGAGAGGAAGTGATACATGGCGCCATCGGGGGTGAGCCGCGCGATCGGTGGCAGCACCCCGTAGGCATCGGCCGTGAGCATCACGATGTTCGCCGGGTGCCCCGCCTGGCCCGACGGCACGTAGTTGTCGATGAACGCGAGCGGATAGGACGCGCGCGTGTTCTCGGTGTGGGCCGCGCTGTCGAGATCGAGCGTGCGCCTCCGCGGATCGATGACGACGTTCTCGAGGATGGTGCCGAACCGGCGCGTCGTCGCATAGATCTGCGGTTCCGCGTCGGGGGACAGCTTGATGACCTTCGCGTAGCAGCCCCCTTCGAAGTTGAACACGCCCCGATCGCTCCACCCATGCTCGTCGTCGCCGATGAGCTGGCGATCCGGATCGCTGGAGAGCGTGGTCTTGCCCGTGCCGGACAGCCCGAAGAAGAGCGCCGTGTCGCCCGCCTTGCCGACATTCGCCGAGCAGTGCATCGACAGCACGCCTCGCAGCGGGAGGATGTAGTTGAGCACCGTGAAGATCGACTTCTTGATCTCCCCGGCGTAGCTCGTCCCGCCGATGAGCACGAGGCGCCGGCCCAGGTGCACCAGGATGAACACCTCGGAGCGCGTGCCGTGCCTGGCCGGATCTGCCGCAAAGCCGGGCGCGTCGATGACGGTGAACTCCGGCCGGTGCTCGACCAGCCGTCCAGGCTCGGTCTCGGGTATGAACATGTTCCGCGCGAACAGGTTGTGCCACGCCAGCTCGGTGACGACGCGGATCGGCAGGCGGTACGTGGGATCCGCGCCGGCCCAGGCGTCGAGGACGTACAGGTTCCGGTCCTGCAGAAAGGCCATCAGGTCGCGGTGGAGACTGTCGAACCTGGCTTCCTCCAGCGGCCGGTTCACCGGGCCCCAATTGATGTGCGGCTCGCTCGACGGCTCCTTCACCACGAACTTGTCGTTCGGAGACCGGCCCGTATGCGGCCCGGTCCGGCACACGAGCGGTCCATCGGCGGCCAGGAGTCCCTCATTCCGGCGGATCGACTCCTCGTACAACGCGGCCGTGCTGAGGTTCCAGTACACCGAACCGGACCGCACGATACCCGAGGCTTCCAGGCCGTGGGTCCGCTCAACCTGTGTGCTCATGGATGAATGACTCCGTGTCGCTCGGGGATAAGGGACCGATCGTACTGGCCGCCGTTCGGGCAAGTCAACATGAGGGCCGAGGCCGGCACACCGCCGGCCTCGACCTCGGCACCGCGTGCAAAAGGCTGGCGTTTCGAGGTCTACTGGCCTTCGGCCGACGGCACTCCTGCCTCTGCCCCCCGGCATCTCCTGCCGACTGCCTACAGACTGGTTTATATTGAGAGCGTCGGTAAACAGCCGTTTCCGACCGGCGTAGTTCATGACAAGAGCCCCCCGGCCGCCCCGTGCCGTCCGCGCCGAACCGACCGACCGCCGGTCGGCCGATTCCGCGCTTGCCGCCAAGGTGAAGGCGCTGATGCTGGCGGGCAACCGCGACGAGGCGCGGCATCGCTTCGGCGACCTGGTGGCGAACCAGCAGCGCCGGGCGGTGCGCGTCGCGTATCAGTACCTCAGGGATGCGCACGATGCGGACGAGGCGGTTCAGGATGCGTTCGTAAAGGTGTTCACGCACATCACGTCCTATCGCGAGGATCTGCCGTTCGAGGTCTGGTTCACGCGCATCCTGGTGAATGCGTGCCTCGACCTGCGCAAGGCGCGGTCGCGACGCCTGCGGTGGGTGCTGCCGCTCGAGCGGCCCTCGGCCTCCGATGCCCCGCCAACCGAGGCCGTTGACCGGGAGCCGTCGACGGAAGACCGGCTCGTGAGCCGCGCGCGCATGCAGGAGATTACCGCCGCGGTCGATCAGTTGCCGGACCGCCAGCGGACGGTGTTCATCCTGAGCCACTTCGCGGAACAATCGACCGGCCAGGTGAGCCAGGCGCTTGGCCTCAGCGAAGCGACCGTGCGCGTACACCTGTTTCGCGCGATGCGGAAGCTGCGGCGCCTGCTGGAGCGAGCACGATGATCGCACGCGCGCACTTCTCCGACGATCGGCTCGTCGAGGTGTGCCTCGATCGCGCGGCCACCCCCGCCGAAGAAACGCACTTCGCGCGCTGTGAGGCATGCGCCGCGCGGCGTTCCCGGCTCGACCTGCTGCTCGGCGAGGTCTCCGACACGGCGCGCGCGCTCGCCGACGCGGCGTTTCCGCCGGATCGCCTCGCGGCCCAGCGCGCGCGCATCCTGCAGCGCCTCGAACAGGAGGGTCGCCCGGCGCGGGTCATTGCGTTCCCTGCCACGCCAGCCGCCGATGCGCGTCCCCTTCGCTCGCGTCCGGCCGCACGCTGGATCGCAGGCGCCGCCGCGGCGGGTCTCGTCATTGGCCTGCTGGCGGGCCATCTGGCGCACGACCTGCCGACCTTCGGCCGCCCCTCGCGCGCGACGGCGACGAGCCCCACGCCTGCCCGGCCGATAATCCAGCCGGCGCTGCGCGTCGTGAACGCTTCGACGAACGACGAGGAACTGCTCGGGGAAATCGAGAACGCGCTCGATCGCCCCACCCTCGCCGTGCTCCGGCCGCTCAACGACCTTACGCCGCAGTAGTCCCCGCGTGCGGACGGCTTCGTCCCGTTCGTCCCGTTCCGCTCGAGCGTTTCGTTGTGTTGCACGCCGTTCGTGTCGGTCGTTTCATTCCGTGGTCGTGCGGCGGCGCTCGTCTCCCGGCCGTGTCTTCCCATCGACCGGGGCTCCTTCAGGCACGGGGCCACGGCCAGACCCTTCGACCCTCGACGCCGTATAATCGAACGACGTGCCGCCCCTCATATTCAGAAAGGGCCTCGATCTCAAGCACGAGGTCGCCCACGTGCTGGCCGAGAGCTATCACAGCGACCTCGTCGGCAGGATCAAGGAGGAAGGGTTTCAGTACTCGTCCGGCCGGCTGACCGTTCACCTCGCACGGGAGTTCGGGTTCTGCTACGGCGTGGACCGCGCCGTCGACTACGCGTACCAGACGCGCAAGCGCTTTCCCGACCGCCAGGTCTCGCTCACGGGCGAAATCATTCACAACCCCCATGTCAACGACGAGCTCCGGGCGCAGGGCATCCGGTTTCTCAGCGACCCGGGCGAATCGATCGACGCCCTGACGGCCGACGACGTCGTCATCCTTCCGGCGTTCGGCGTGACGATGGAGATGCTGCTGCAGCTCGAGCGGCGCGGCTGCACGCTCGTCGACACGACGTGCGGCTCGGTGCTCAACGTGTGGAAGAACGTGCGGCGCTACACCGAGGATGGCTTCACGTCGATCATCCACGGCAAGTACTGGCACGAGGAGACCCGGGCCACGGCGTCGCAGGCGCTCCACGCCACCAGCGGCAAGTACCTGGTCGTGCTCGATCGGGACGAGGCGCAGATCGCCTGCGACTACATCCGCCGCGGCGGCGAGCCGCGCGCGTTCCTCGAGCGGTTCGCGCCCGCCGTGTCGCCCGGCTTCGATCCGGATCACGACCTGCGGCGCGTGGGGTGCGCCAATCAGACGACGATGCTCAGCTCGGAATCGCTGGCGATCGGCGGGATGTTCCGGGCGGCAATGCGCGACCGCTACGGGGACGCGGAGCTCCCGGCGCGCTTCCGCGCGTTCGACACCATCTGCAGCGCGACGCAGGATCGACAGGACGCCGTGCAGGCGTTGCTCGCGGACCAGACGCTGGATTTCATGATCGTGATCGGCGGCTACAACAGCAGCAACACCTTCAACCTGGCGCGCATCTGCG
>JBOGIW010000047.1:0-9733 GCA_050748045.1 Vicinamibacterales bacterium
CTCCTGCCGCGCGTGAGCACGCCGGAGCGGCTGCGGCAGGCCTCCGTCGATCTGAAGCCAGGGTCGGAGATCGAGCCGCTCGTGCTGGCCGCACTGCTCGCAGACGCCGGCTTCGATCGCCAGGACCCTGTTGACGAGCATGGCGAGTTCACCGTCCGCGGGGGCATCGTCGACCTTTTCCCGGCCGGGGACACGCAGCCGGTCCGAGTGGAGTTCGTCGGCGACATGGTGGAGTCACTGCGCCGCTACGAGCCCTCGACGCAGCGCTCGACGGAAGGGATCGATCAGCTCGTCGTGATCCCGATTCGCGAGACGTTCGACGACGACGACGACCGGGTCACGCTGCTCGAGTACCTCTCCGCGTCGGGGCTGCGCATCGTGGTCTCGGAGCTCGAGCAGGTCGAGGAGTCGGCGCGGAAGCTGCGGCAGCAGCTCGAGGACAGCTTCGAGGATGCGCTCGCGCGCCGGCAGTCCGCGCCTCCGCCGTCGCAGCTCTTCACCGACTGGGAGGCGTCAGGACCACGCCTCGCCGCGTCGGCCCGCCTCGACGAGCTCGCTCTCGGAGACGATGCGTCGATCCGCCACGTCGCGTGCCAGCCCGTGATGGAGTTCCGTGGCCGAGTGCCCGACTGGGTTGCCGACATCAGGCACTCGCGCGAGCGCGGCGACACGGTGCTCGTCGTCGCCGAGAGCACCGGGCGCGCGGAGCGCACGATCGAGATTCTCCACGAGTACGACATTCTCGCTGTCCCCGTCGAGCGCGCCGAGGCCGCGTACGTGGCGTCGGTCCTCGTCGCCATCGGGTCGATCTCGCGCGGCTTCCGGCTTCCCGATGCCGCCCTGCAGATCTACAGCGAAGCCGACATTTTCGAGGAAGAGCGCCGCGTCGCCGAGAAGCGAAAGAATCTTGCGCGCACCTTTCTCTCCGACCTGCGCGACCTCAAGGTCGGCGATCTCGTGGTACACGTCGATCACGGCATCGGGGAGTTCGTCGGCCTGAAGCAGCTCGGCGTCGCCGGCGCCGCGTCGGGCGTCCAGGAGTTTCTGGAGCTGCGATACGCCGGCGACGACAAGCTGTTCGTACCGGTCGAGCGTCTCGATCTCGTCCAGAAATACACCGGCGGCACGCGACCGGCGCTCGATCGGCTGGGCGGCACGACATGGGAGAAGGCCAAGACGCGCGTCAAGCGGGCGATGCGCGACATGGCCGAGGAGCTGCTCAAGCTCTACGCCCGGCGGAAGGCGATTGCCGGATACGCCTTCGCGCCCGACACGCACTGGCAGGACGAATTCGAGAGCGCGTTCCCGTACGATCTGACCCCCGACCAGGCATCGGCGATCGCCGACATCAAGAAGGACATGGAATCGCCGGCGCCGATGGATCGCCTCCTGTGCGGCGACGTGGGCTACGGCAAGACCGAGGTGGCGATGCGCGCCGCATTCAAGGCGGTGATGGACGGCAAGCAGGTGGCGTTCCTGGCGCCGACGACGGTGCTCGCGTTCCAGCACGTGAAGACGCTCGGCGATCGGTTCGCGGGCTTCCCGGTGAACGTCGACCTGATCAGCCGGTTCCGGACTCCGCAGGAGACGAAGGACGTGCTCGCCGGCGTCGCGTCGGGCAGGATCGACATCATCGTCGGCACGCATCGCCTGCTCTCGAAAGACGTCGTGTTCAAGGATCTCGGCCTGCTCGTGGTCGACGAGGAGCAGCGCTTCGGCGTCGCGCACAAAGAGCGCATCAAGCACCTGCGCAAGAGCATCGACGTCCTCACGCTGACGGCGACGCCGATCCCCCGCACGCTGAACATGTCGCTCGTGGGCATCCGTGACATGTCGATCATCGAGACGCCGCCGAAGGACCGGCTGTCGATCCAGACCAACGTCGTGAAGTTCGACGCGCAGGTCATCGAGCGCGCGGTGCGGAACGAACTGGCCCGCGGCGGCCAGGTGTACTTCGTCCACAACCGGGTCGAGTCGATCTTCTCGATCGGCAGTCTCTTGCAGCGGCTCGTCCCCGAAGCGAGGATCGTGATCGCGCACGGGCAGATGCACGAGCACGAGCTCGAGCGCGCCATGCTCGGGTTCGTCGAACGGAAGCACGACGTGCTGCTGGCCACGACCATCGTCGAGAACGGGCTGGACATCCCGAATGCGAACACCATGGTGATCAACCGCGCGGATCGGTACGGCCTGTCGCAGCTCTACCAGCTCCGCGGGCGCGTGGGGCGAAGCGACCGGGCCGCGTACGCCTACCTGTTGATCCCCCCTCAGGAATCGCTCTCGCCCGTCGCGCGAAAACGTCTGGCCGCGATCCGGGAGTTCAGCGACCTCGGCAGCGGCTTCCGCGTGGCGGCGCTCGATCTCGAGATCCGCGGCGCCGGCAACCTGCTCGGCGGCGAGCAGAGCGGCCATATCGATGCGGTGGGCTTCGAGATGTACATGAAGCTGCTCGAGGAGACCGTTCGCGAGCTCAAGGGCGAGGAGATCGAAGACGACACGCGCGCGACGGTGAACCTCCGGATCGATCTGAAGATCGACGAGCGCTACGTGCCCGAGATGACCCAGCGGCTGATGGTCTACCGGAAAGTTGCGGCCGCGCGGACCGAGGCGGAGCTCCAGTCGACGCTGGCCGAGATTCGCGACCGGTACGGCCCGATGCCGGATTCCGTGCTCAACCTGGCGGAGTACGGGCGGATTCGCATCCTGGCCGATCGGCTGGGCATCGAGAGCATCGACCGGGAGGGGCGGCTCGTCGTCCTTAAGTTCAGGCAGAACGCGAAGGTGGACCCGATGCGCCTGGTCACGGTGGTTCACGCGCGGGCCGGCGCGCGGCTGGCTCCGCCCTCGTCGTTGAAGCTCGACCTGGATACGCCGGACGACGGGGGCACGGGTGCGTCTCCACCTGCTCGCGCGCCGAAACGGCCGCTCGGGGCGCGGCCCTCGACGGAAGGGGCGCCCGGCTGGTGGACGGCCCGCGCCACGGCCGGCGCGGTGAAGCCCGGCTTTTCGAAGGAAGAGATTCTGCGAAAGCCCGAGACCGATCCCCGGGAGAAGGGCGGGATGTTCGACCGGCTCGGATCCCTGCTCGAGGCGCTCGGTGGCGCCGGCCGTTAGGGCTGCGATAAGATACTGATTCTCAAGGAATTGCCATGTTCAACAAGCTGACCGCGGCCGCACTCCTGGTGCTGGCGGCGCTCGTGCCCGTGCGCGCCGACATCCTCGAGCAGGTGCTCGTCAAGGTCAACGGCGACATCGTGACGAAGACCGAGTTCGAGCAGCGCCAGATTGCCGCTCTCCGCCAGCGGCAGGAGCTCGCCTCGGTGGCCCCGGACAGTCCCGAGTTGCGGAAGGCAGTCGCCGAGATCACGCCGGAGCTGATCCTCAGCGCCGTCGACGAGCTGCTGCTCGTGCAGCGCGGGCGCGAGCTCGGGTACGCACTGGGCGACGAGCAGTTCGCCAGCATCCTCGACAACATCAAGAAAGAGAACAAGCTCGAAAGCGATGAGCAGTTCCAGGCGGCCTTGAAACAGGAAGGGCTGACGCTTGCCGAGCTCCGCCGCTCGCTCGAGCGGCAGATGCTCATCTCGCGTGTGCAGCAGCAAGAGGTGATGGGGAAGATCGCCGTCACCGAGGACGAGGCGAAAGCGTACTACGAGCGGCACAGGAACCAGTTCACGACCCCGTCGGCGATCACGCTCCGCGAGATCCTGATCGAGGTGCCCGCGAGCGACAAGGGGATCAACGTCGCGCAGGACGAAGCCGCGCGGGACAGGGCCCAGGAGGTCCGGGAGCGGCTTCTCGCGGGCGAGCCCTTCGCGCGACTCGCCGCCGATCTCTCCGACGCGCCGTCGAAGGCCAATGGCGGCCTCATCGGCCCGATCAACAGCACCGACCTCGCGCCGGCGCTCGCCGAGATGCTCCAGACGATGAAACCGGGAGAGCTGACGGAGGCGATCCGCACGACGCGCGGGTACCAGATCCTGAAGCTCGAATCGCGAACCGACGAGAAAATCCGTTCCTTCGACGCCGCGCGCGACGAGATCAGCGACCGTGTCGCCGACGAGAAACGACGAGGCGAGATGCAGAAGTACGTCGAGAGGCTCCGCGCCCAGGCCATCGTGAGCTGGAAGAACGACGAGCTGAAGAAGGCGTACGACCAGGCGCTCGCCGACCGCAAAGCGCGCCTCGAGACCGCGATGCGATGATCGAGCTGCCGGACAGCCGCGTCGAGCCTCCGAGCGATGCCGAGGTGCGGTGGTATGCCCTCTGGACGCGGTCGCGTCACGAGCAGGTCGTTCGTGAGCAACTCGAGCAGAAGGGCGTCGAGGCGTTCCTGCCGACCGTCACCCGGTGGAGCCGCTGGAAGGACCGCAAGAAGAAGGTCGACTGGCCGCTGTTTCCGGGCTACTGCTTTGCGCGATTCCACGCGCGCGCGCGCCTCCCCGTGCTCAAGTGCCTGGGCGTCGTCAACATCGTCTCCTTCGAGGGCGAGCCGGCGCCCATCCCCGAGCACGAGATTCTCGGCATCCGCCAGCTCGTCGAGAGCGATCTCGCCTTCGATCCGTGCCCGCTGATCCGTGAAGGGATGATGGTCGAGGTCGTGCACGGGCCGCTCAAAGGCGTCATCGGGAGACTCATGCGCAAGAGCGAGAAGGCCCGCCTCGTGCTGTCCGTCGATCTGATCGGACAGGCCGTGAGCGTGGAGGTGGACGCCGCGGACGTCCGCCCTTACTGATCATGAAGATCGGACGCGTCGATCTGCCGGCGCCGGCCGGCGTGGCGCCCATGGCGGGCATGACGGACACCGCGTTCCGCCGGCTGGTGAAGCGGCATGGCGGCTGCGGTCTCGTCGTGACGGAAATGGTGTCGTCGGAGGGCCTCGTCCGCGGCATCGATCGCACGCTCGAATACGCCGAGTACACCGAGGAGGAACGGCCGGTGTCGATCCAGGTCTTCGGCGGCGATCCGCAGAAGATGGCGGCGGCGGCGCAGGTGGTCGAAGGCATGGGCGCCGACATCGTCGACGTCAACATGGGCTGCCCGGTGCCGAAGATTGCGAAGCACAACGCGGGCTGCAGCCTCATGCGTGAGCCCGCGCACGCGGCGGCGGTGATCAACGCGATGGCCCGGGCGGTGACGATCCCGGTGACCGTCAAGATGCGCGCCGGCTGGAACGACGGGCAGCGCAACGCCCCCGAGCTCGCCAGCCGCGTGCAGGATGCGGGGGCGGCGGCCGTGACCATCCACGGGCGGACGGCGGAGCAGTCGTACGCCGGGATCGCGGACTGGGATCTCGTGGCGCGCATCGCCGGAGAGCTCTCCATTCCGGTGATCGGCAGCGGCGACTGCATCGAGCCCGAGCACGTGATCGGCCGGCTGCAGTCCGGTGTGAGCGGCGTGCTCGTCGGCCGCGGCGTGCTGCGCAATCCCTGGATTTTGGCGCAGGCCGCCGATCTTGCGGCCGGACATCCCGGGCGCTCGATCACGATGCGCGAGCGCGGCCAGTTCCTCCTCGAGTACATCGAGCTCCTGCTGAACGAGCGCGTGAACGAAGCGGACGGCTTCCGCCACGTCGCGCCGGGAACCCGGAACCTGGAACCCGGAACAGCGCATCCGGCGCGGGGCCGCGAGAAGTGGGTGATCAACAAGCTTCGTGCGCTCTGCTCGTGGTACTCCAAGGGGCTCGACGGCGGAGCGCGGCTGCGTGTGCGCGTGAACGGCGCGCAGTCAATCGCCGAGCTGCGTGAAATCGTGGACGAGCTCTTCCTCGCGTCGCCCGTCGTGACGGCGTGACGGCTGCCCGCATTCCGCCTCGCGCCGCCCGCATCACGGCCGCCCGATTCGACGTCCTGAACTCCCGGGCCGCGGAGCTCGGGGCCGAAGGACATGCCGTGATCTCGCTGGGCCAGGCGCTGCCGGGCTTCGGCCCGCCGCCCGCGGCAATCGAGGCCCTTCGCCAGGGTCTGGCGCAACCGGACACGCACATCTACTCGGCCGACGCCGGCCGGCGGAGCCTCCGCGAGGCGCTGTGCGATCGGATTCGAGCCGACGGGGCGCGCATTGTCCCGGAGGAAGTGATCATCACGGCGGGCGGCAACCAGGCGTTCATGCTCGCGCTGATGACGCTGGTGGATCCAGGCGACGAGGTGCTGCTCCCGGCGCCGTATTTCGTGAACCACGAGATGGCGATGTCGGCATTCGGCGCGTCGCCACGTGAAGTGCCGCTCAGCGAGACACACGGCTTCGTGCTGCGGTGGCGGGATCTCGAGCCGGATGTGTCGAGCCGCACCCGCGCCGTCGTCGTCTGCTCGCCGAGCAACCCGACGGGCGCCGTGGTGCCGCCCGAGGAGCTGGCGCGCGTGGTGCGAGAGCTCGCCGCGCGAGGGGTCGTGCTCTTCGTGGATGAGACGTACGCGCGGTTCGTCTACGAGGGGCCGCGCTCGAGCGCCGCCGCCCTCCCCGAGTGGCGCGACACCTGCGTCGTAATCGGCACGTTCTCGAAGTCGTTCGGGATGACCGGCTGGCGCGTCGGCTACATGCTGGCGTCGCAGGAGGTCTGCGATCAGGCCATCAAGATTCATGACGCCATGATCATCTGCGCGCCGGTGCCGTCGCAGGTCGCCGTCGAGGCCGCGGTCCGCGAGAGCTGGGACTACCCGGAGCGGTTCATGGGAGAGCTGATGGAACGGCGGGCGTTGCTCGCGGACGGCCTGAAGGAGATTCCACGCCTCCGCTGGACGCCGACCGGAGGCGGCTTCTTCGCGTTCGTGCACGTGGAGGGTTGCACAGACTCGGCAGGGCTCGCGGCCGACATCCTGGAACGAGTCCACGTCGTGACCGTTCCCGGCTCGACGTTCGGACGATCGGGCGAGGGGTTCATCCGCGTGTCCTACGCGGCGGTGTCGCGCGATGACCTGCGCACGGCATTGACGCGCCTCCGCCTGTTCTTCAACGGATAGGAGGGAATGGCGGGTACGGACCGCGGATCGCGGTGAGGGGAGCGCCGCGCTCGCCCTACTCGGCGGCGCACGCCCGTCCGATAGTCCGGGGTGGATGGATCCCTCCAGTCACATCTTCGTGGCGGGCCATGCGGGCCTGGTCGGCTCGGCGATCATGCGCCGTCTTGCCGCTGACGGTCCCGTCAACCTGCTCACCGCGACCCGCGAGCAGCTCGACCTGCGCGACCAGGCGGCCGTGAACTACTGGTTCCGCGCCAACCGGCCGGAGTACGTGTTCCTCGTCGCGGGCACGGTCGGCGGGATCCTTGCGAATTCGACGCGCCCGGCCGAGTTCATCTACGACAACATGATGATTCACGCCACGGTGGTGCACGCCAGCCACCTGTTCGGCGTGAGAAAACTCCTGTATCTCGGGAGCTCCTGCATCTACCCGCGCAACGCGCCACAGCCGATGCCGGAGGAGGCGCTGCTGACGGCGCCGCTGGAGCCGACCAACGAGCCGTACGCCGTGGCGAAGATTGCCGGCATCAAGCTGTGTGAGTCCTACCGTCGCCAGTATGGGTGTGATTTCATCTCGGCCATGCCGACGAACCTGTACGGACCCCACGACAACTTCGACCTGACAAGCTCGCACGTGCTGCCGGCGCTCATTCGCAAGTTCCACGACGCGAAGATCGAAGGGCGTCGGGACGTGACGATCTGGGGCAGCGGCCAGCCGAGGCGCGAATTCCTGCACGTGGACGATCTCGCCGACGCCTGCGTCTTCGTCATGCGACACTATAGCGACGCGCAGCACATCAACGTCGGGACTGGGGAGGATCTGACGATTCGTGAGCTGGCCGAGATGGTTCGCGACGCGGTGCATCCCGGCGCGCGGCTCGTGTTCGACCCGACGAAGCCTGACGGCGCTCCCAGGAAACTGCTGGACGTCGGGAGGCTGCGCCGGCTCGGCTGGCGCTATCGCATTCCGCTCCGTGAGGGCATTGAGTCCACCTACGGCTGGTTTCTCGCGCGGGGATCGGCGGCGGCCTGAGACGGGACGACGGCGTCCAGCGCCGAACCGGACAAGTGCATGTCGCTTCGCATCGCGTGTGATCTCGACGGGACCCTCGCCGACATGGAGTCGGCGCTCGAGGTGGAGGCCGAGCGGCTGTTCGGTCCGGGCATCGATCTGCGCGGAAGTCTGCGCGGCCGGCCCGAAGGCCCGGCCGGCGTCGAGTCGCCCGATCCCACGGCGACCACGCCGGGGATGCAGCCGCCGGTGCCGCCTGCCTCAGCCGGCGTGCGGCTGTCAGACCGCCAGCAGCGCCAGCTCTGGGCGCACGTGCGAGGCATCGAGAACTTCTGGGCGTCGTTGAAGGAAATCGAGCCGGGCGCCGTGGCGCGGCTGGCGAGCGCCGCGGCGGCCAACGACTGGGAACTGCTGTTCATCACGACGCGCCCGTCCGCGGCGGGCGAGACCACACAGATCCAATCGCAGCGCTGGCTCAAGGCCCACGGCTTCGACCTGCCCAGCGTCTACGTCGTGTCCGGCTCCCGCGGACGGATCGCCGCCGCGCTGACCCTTGATGCCGTGCTCGACGACCGGCTCGAGAACTGTTTCGACGTCGCCACGGACTCGCACGCCCTATCCTTCCTCGTGTGGCGTGACGCGCCCCAGGCCGTTCCACCGGGTGTGTCGCGACTCGGCATTCATGTCGTCGGTTCGATTGCCGAAGCGCTGGAGCGGCTCGAGACGCCGCACGGCGCGCGACGTCACGGGCTCATCGGCCGTTTGCGGGGACGTCTCGGGATCTGACGGCGAAGCGGCGTCAGCCGGTTACGGCAGCGCCCCGAGCGCGGTTCCGTCTTCGCTCATTTCGTAGTCGTACATCAGCGCGGCCTCGAACGACGCAAAGAAACGCGCTCCGAGCTCCTCGTGCGCCGGGTGCTGCAGGTACGATTTCAACGCGTCCACGTCGTCGAACTCGAGCACGACCGCGTACGGAAAGTCCTCGGTCATGATCTGTTCGTATGGCCTGCCGTGCACGACCCGTCGTCCGACACAGGCGCGCCGGAGGTGAGGAATCTCCCGCAGCGCATGCGAGAAGGCGCCGACGAGCGCGGCGCGCTCGTCGGCGGGGAGCTCCGTGCGCGGGCGGAACAACACGATGTGCGCAACCACGCCTTTACTCCTTGCGCCTGCGCTTCTCGAATCGCTTGCGGCCCCGCTCGGGCGGTCCGGGCGGCTTGATGGCCGGCTCGCTTGGACGCGGCGGCGGTTCGGGCTTCGGCTCGCGGTCCGGCGGCGGCTCACGGCCCGGGGGCGGCTCACGGTTCGGACCAGGAGGGCGCGCCGGCGCCGGCTGCGGGTTCCGCTCGAGGCGCCCGCGGCTCGCCGCCGTACGCTGCCACCGTTGCCGGCGGCGATCCTGGTTCCGCGTCCTTTTCGCATCCTTGAACGGCTGCCGCGGATCCCGATGCTCACCACCGGGGCGCCACCCGCGACCGCGCCGGTCGCGCACGTCCGGGCGGGGCGTCGCGGCGAATCGGCCCGCATGCGCGCGGCGAGCCTCCTCGGCGGATTCCCAGAGCTTCCCGCGCGCGAAGTACTTCATCTCCGCGTCCGGATGCCTGGCTTTGATACGGCGGAACGTCGGCAGCAGGTCGTCCCGGTCCGCCGCGCGAAACGATGTCGGGAGTCCGCCGGCGAGGATCGTCCAGTAGGCGAATCGTGGAGGCATGGCTCTCAGGCCTGAGCGCTACGCATCAGTCGGCATGGTGTCGAGTCGCTT
>JBOGIW010000048.1:0-2448 GCA_050748045.1 Vicinamibacterales bacterium
TCCCCAGGTTCCCGAGCGGCGGCCGCCGACCGACGCGCCCATGGCCTGCGCCGCATCGTCCACGAGGAAGACGCCGTGGGCGCGGGCGACCTCGCGCGTCGCTGAAAGGTCGTTCGGCAGGCCGTAGAGGTTCGTCGCGACGATCGCCAGCACGCGCGTGAAGTCGGCGCGCGCCAGCGCGTCGGGCGCGTAGTCGAGCGTGTCCGGCGCGATGTCCACGATCCGCGGCCGCAGGCCCGCCTTGACGATCGACGCAGCGACCGAGTAGCACGTGTACGACGGCACGACCACTTCGTCCCGGTGCGGCGCCGCCAGCCGTCGCAGCGCGCGGAGAACGAGCGTCATCCCCGCGCGGCCGGTGGAGGTCAGGAAGCTGTGGCGCACGCCGAAGCGATCGCAGAACGCCTGCTGCAGCGACGCGGCCACGTCGCCGCCGGTGAAGGCGAGACCGGCCCAGCGCGCGAGATCCGGCAGCCGGATCGGCGCACCGGCCGGCGCGACGTGGCGCAGCCGCAGCAACCGGCTTCCGGTCACGGGATGCTCCGCGCGATCAGGGGACCGATCATCCGCGTGACCGGCACGGGCAGGTTCTGCCACGCCTTGATCGCGAGCCGATACCTGGGATTGGCGACGTTGAGGGCGGGCACCTCGTCGCGTCCGCGCAGCATGTACTGCCAGTACAGCTGCACGGCCTGCGCGTTCCACTTCTTCTTGAACTGTTCGCCGCCCGACTGCGCGGTGGAGCGACCCAGGTGGAAGCGCGCGTAGCCGCGCTCGCAGGCGTCCTTGATCAACTCCCAGTACAGGACGTAGCCGGCCATCTCCTTGCGGAAGCGTGCGCGCGTTCCGAGCCACATGCCCTCGACGACGTCGCGATGATGGCCGCAGAGCGCCGCGGCGGCCGGCGTGCCGTCGGCGGCCGAGACGACGCAGATGCGCGTCTCGAGCGGGAAGGTCTCCAGCACGGCCTCGAGGTACGCCTTCCGGTAGATCGGCGTGCCGAGGTCCCGCCAGCTCTCGGCGAGCACCTCGTAGAACGCCGCGACGAGCTCGATGCCGCCGAAGCGGGCCGTGAAGCCGTTCTTGTACCCGCGACGGATGTCCTGGCGCGGTCCCACCTTGGCTTTGTACGCGTTCCAGACGTTGTCGGGATCGAGATCGAGATCCACCGTCATGCTCACCTTGTGCGCCGACGAAGGGTACCGATCGCCGAGGTGCCGGCGGCTGCGGATCTCGAGATAGTCGACGCGCCATTCGCCGGCGACCGCGGCTGCCGCATCGAGCAGGGCGCCTTCGATCGCCTCGCTCTCGGCGGCCGGACCGCCGTAGTTCACAAACGGCAGCGAGCACGCGATGTTGCCGAACATCACGCTCCTCAGCTGTACGAGCGGAAAGACGCCCGCGACGCGGTCGCCCTCGACGGCGGCGAGATAGCACGTGCGATGGCCGAACGAGCGCGTATTCACGTCGCGCCATTCGGCCCGATGGTAGAAGGATGCCTGCGGGTGGGCCTGGACGAACGCATTCCACGACGCATCGTGACGCCGGTCGCACCGGATGATCGTCATCGGCATTACCTGGCTGGTGACGTGGACGCGCCCGGCCCGGAGCCCGGCGGCGCCGGATGCCAGTGACGCCCCAGCGCCACGTGGACTTCGGCCGCGAGGTCCTCGATCGAGGCGAGGGTGTGCTCGTCGGGGGGGGCCGGCGACGGCGCCCGCAGCATGATGGCTGCGCCGTTGCTGCGACCGCGGCTCAGCGCGGTCCAGAGCGATCGGAGCTTGGCGACATACTGATCGGCCTCGGGCTCTCCATCGAGCACGTACCAGAAGAGCCCGATTTCCTCCGGGAGCCGCACGACGTTGGCGGAGAACGGCAGGCCGGTCGCCGGCCGGATCCGGCGCGAGACCGCCTGCTGGTGCAGGCCGGCCACCCTGAAGCTGACAATCTCGCGGCTCTGCTGCTGCGCCTCGAAGTACCACACGTCCACGGTCGCCGCCTGTCCGCCCGGCCCGTAGTACCTCCGGCGGAGCTGCCAGTCGGCGTCGTTCCACGCGGCCACGCCGGCCGGTCCTTCCACGCGCAGCCGATCGGCCTGCCACACGCCGAGCTGGCTGGGCAGGTCGTCGAGCGGCATGGCCAGTGCCACCGGCACGGAGCGCGGCGAGAGGCCCACGACCGCCAGCGTCCAGAACACGAGCGCCAGCCCGAAGGCGTCGCCCATCCGCCACGAGGGGGAAACGCGCGGCGCCTGCACCGCGTCGCCGGCGGCGGCCGCCCGCTGGCTCGACTCGAGGAGGTGCAGCCCGGCAAAGAGCGCCACGTATCCGACGCCGGCCACGAAGAGCCCGTGCAGCACGTGGAACGGACCGTGGAGCGGCGAGCCGATCTCGAGGTAGGCGAGAGCCCCAATCAGCGCGACGCGCAGCCCGTTGGCCAGCCCCGCGA
>JBOGIW010000049.1:0-13079 GCA_050748045.1 Vicinamibacterales bacterium
AGCCGCTCGAACAGCTTCGGCGCCACCAGGCCCGCCATCCCGCTCCCGGCGTCGGCCACGACGTTGAACGGCTGGATGACCGCCGGGGTGATGAACGACATGACCTTGTCGACGTACGGGGCCAGGATGTCGCGTGCGCTGATCCCGCCGCGCCGCGGCGCTGGAGGCGGCAGGCGGCCGTTCGCGATCATGTCGCGGATATGGCCGATGCCCGCGTCGCCGCTGAGCGGCTGGGCGTCCTCGCGCACCATCTTGATGCCGTTGTACTGCCCGGGGTTGTGCGAGGCCGTGATCTGGGCGCCCCCGTCGAGCCTGTCCGTGACAGACGCGAAGTACAGCATGTCGGTTGCCATCATGCCGTAGTCCACGACGTCGGCGCCCTGGAGGCGGGCGCCGTCGATGAACGCCGCCGCCAGCGAGGGCGACGAGACCCGCATGTCGCGCGAGACGCCGATGCGCGCCGCCCGGAGGTAGGCGGCGAAGGCCCGGCCGATCTGGTGCGCGACCGCCTCGTCGATCTCGCCGGGATAGAGGCCTCGGATGTCATAGGCCTTGAAGATGAGGGGGTTGATATCCATGGGCAAGGCGGTTCTCCGTGGTGGAGCGTTCATTGGCGTTTGCCTTCGAAGAGGCGCGCCGCCTCGTCAAACGACAGTTCGTTGCCGAGGATCGGCTCGACGTACGCCGCGCCCGTGTAATCGGCGATCTGTTCGTTCCCGCGAAGGTGAATCGCGCGGCCGGCGACGGTGAGCGACGTGTGCCGATCGCCCGGGCCAAGCCGAACGAGATCGCCTGCCGACCTGAAGGCCACTGCGTCGCCACTCGCCAGCTCCAGATGCGCGACATCCGACAGAATCGCCACCCCGCCATGAGGCATGAGCACGCGGCCGTAGCTGCCGCCAAAGATGACGCCCTGGGACATCTGCGTGCGCTCGTCCGCAATCACCGCATCGATAATGACCGAATCACGTATGTCGGCGCCAGCAGGCAGCGAGCTCCGAACGACGATGTTCCCCCGCTCGTCGCGCTCGTGCGTGATCTGGAAGAGCGTTCGGACCACGGGACCGAACGCGGCGGACGCTCGAAGCGCCTCGAAGCATTCCCTCAGCGTGCTGTGCGATCCGAAGTCGACCCAGAAGGGCGACTCCAGGTGCGCGGCGACAACTTTTGGCGGCCTGTTCCGCATGTCGGTAAGCGCCTTGCGGACAGCGCTCACCTTTTCGAAAAAGCCCGGTATGCGCGATTCGAGATCGCGGATGCCGCGGACGCCGGTCCGCGCTTCGGCGCCCTTCTCGTGCTCCCAGGCATCGGCGCTGTCGGCATGGAACGCCATCCAGAAGTACGGATCCCAGTCAACCCACGTCGACTCCGAGTGCAGCGCGTCTTCGAAGACGCCCACCGCCGCGTCGAGGAAGTCGTAGCTGATCGCGAACATCCCGAGATTCACGGACGGTGTGGCCTCGCCAACCGCCGCCGTACGACGCCGCAGTTCCCGCAGCGGTTGTCTGGCGATCTCGGCCACCATCTCGCCATCGGGTCCGTGAGACACCAGCCATTCTTTTTCCCTCGCGAGGCGCTCGGTCGGGGGTGTCCGCCATCCGAACCTGACCGCGTCGCAGGTGCGAAGGTCCTGGAGGCCGAACGACGTTGCGGCAGGGATGATCGCTTCATCGCCCCACTTGACGAGCAGGCCGCGGAAACCGGAGCCCGCCAGTGTCGCGCGCACATGCGCCACCGAGAGCACCGCGACTTCCGCAATGGTGAGGTGGAGACCCGACGTCCTCCCGAGCAAGGGTGTCGGAAACGCCGACTTGCGGTTGGCCAGACGCTGGGTGAACGGACTCAGGCGCGTCCCCTTGCCGACGACCATGTTGACCACGCCGACATCACAATCGCCGACAGAGGAACGCACCGTCTTCCACGCGTTCAGGCAGCCCAGGAAATTACCCATCCGATGCGGCTCGCTGATCGAGATCGCGGTGACCGCTCCGTCGGAGCGGAGCACATCGGCACGGGTCTGGTCCAACCGGTGCCTCCAATAGGCGGCGTCCCCGCCGGATCCCGTCACGGTCACGAGCAGCCGCGCGCCGTGGCCGCTCTCCACAGCCGACATCGAATCAGTGATGGCGGTGATCCAGGGAGCGACCATCAGATTTCGGGTGTCCGGGCCGTGACGCAGTAGTAGTGCGGGGCGAAGATGAGCCGATTCAGCAGGGCGAAGTTGCGGTTGATCGTCTCGGTTTCCGGTCCGGCCGGAACCGTCAGCAACATGGAGCTCTCGGCAGGCGGGTTGTAGAACGCGACACTCACGTCTAAAAAACCGCTCGTGGCGACGAAGAACCTGAGCACGTCAGGATGGAGCGGAAACTCGTGCGTTGGGTCCACGAAGAACTTCTCCATGAGCGTGTTCACACACGGGTTCAGCGTCTCGATCGCCATGCGCCCTCCGGGCCGCAGCTTCTGATGAGCGAGCCGCAGGAAGCGGACCAGATCGTCGCATGACATGTGCTCGACGAACTGCGCCGAGAAGATCCCTCCCAGGCTCGCGTCCTGAAGACTGCTCATGTGTGCCAACCAGTCACCCTCGACCACCTGCAGCCCTGCCGCACGGCAGCGCTGCACGAGAACAGGGTTCACGTCCACGCCGTACGCTTGAATTCCGGCGCGCCGCATCACCTCGAGGAACTCGCCACGGCCGGAACCCACGTCGAGAATGGGCGACGAGCTTGCAAAGTAGTCCGCAAATCGGGCGAACAGGTGCTCGACGAACGGCGGCGGGTGGCGGAACGTGTCGAGGAAAGCCGCGTACGTCGCGCCCGACAGCGTCCGCGGGCCCGTCTCCCGCGTCGGGGGCGTGACGGCATCGCTCCCTGACCGCACTGCGGGAGAGTTCACGGCATTCTGGAAGATGACGACGAGGAAGAGCAGACCGATGGCGTGCTCGAACGCGGCGGCCGCCTGCGCCGTTGCGTGCACGGGATGAAGGTTCTCGACGCCGAGATTCATGAGCACGCCGAAGCTGTAATAGAGCGGCGTTACAACCGAGCCTTGCATCGGTGTGTCGCCGGAAAACACACCCTCGGCCGCCGCGAAGGCGTCCAACAGGAGATAGGCGATCCCGAACGAGATGGTCGTGTCGAACAGCTGGCACGCCGTCCCCACGATCGCCCTCGGGCGATTGTGGGGAATGTACACATCGAGGAAGTGGAGACGAGCCAGGGTCACGAGGATGTCGATCGATACGCGCTGACCACCGCGCAGACAACCAGGACCGAGCGACCCGGCAGCGATCCACGCCACCGATCGTTGCCGAGCACGACGAAAACCATGCAATACACGAGGACGAAGTGGAGGAGCGGCCAGGTCACGGTCCAGCTGTCGATCGCTCTCAACTCCCACTGATAGAGATCGGCGTGAGCGATCGTGGGCCGGATGCGGCTTGGCAGCGCCCGGATGCGCCTGGCCAGCGCGAGCCGCAGATAGCGCCGGTGCGGCCAGCCGGTCACCAGGTCGAGTCGAGCGAGTATCCACCGTAGAGCGTTGAGCGTCCGGCCGTCGGCGGGGTTGGCGGCGAGGGGCCATGCGGAATGGCGCCGGGCGAGGTATTCCCTCAGTATCAACCGCCACGTTTCAACCCGCTCGTCAGTCTCGGCGATGGCCACGCGCGCGCACCACGTCAGCAACGGGTGTAGTCGGGCAACACGGCCTTGTCGCCCAGAACGGCGCCAGTCCTGATGGACACCTTCTTCCCGATGTGGCACTGGCGGCCGATGACGCACGCGCCGATCTCGGCTTCAGCGCCGATACGCGTATGCGGCCAGACGACGGCGCCGCTGATGGCAGCGCCCGCGTCGATATGGCAGTGTTCGCCGACGACCGAGTAACGCTTGATGCGGCACCCCGCGGCAATCGTCGCGCTCTCGGCGACGACAACGGGCCCTTCCACGACCGCCCCCGCCGCGTCGATGCGACTGGCCGACTCGGCGACCGCCGTCGAGGCATCCCAGCTGCCGAGGCCTCCCCGCTCGAGGAGGTCGCGGTGAATGCGAAGGTAGTCGTCCGGCGTGCGAAGTGTCGCCGAGTACCGACTTCGGTATGTCGCAGGATCGTCGACACTGGCAGTCATCCACTCGTCCTTGACGGACTCGCCCGAACGAATCACCTCGGTGCGTACGCGTTCGAGGACCCGTCGGGTCACGATCGCGACCCCGGACGCGGCTGACTCCGTGCCGAGCACGATGGCGGCCTCGTGCCGGTTCATCGCCGCCGCCGGGAGGTCCACGTCGATCAGGATCGGCCCGTTGAACACCACGCACCTGTCGCCTTCGGCAATCGCGTCGATCGAGCTTTCGAGCGGAACCTTTTCGACGACGTAGCGGATCTTGATGCCGAGTCCCGAGCCGTCGCCGAACATCTCCTCGATCCGGCGCGGCTGGTAGTTCAGGCTCAGGATGACCTCGTCGATTTCTGGCACCAGCTTCACCAGGTCGATCTGGTAAAGGAGGAACGGACGGTTGAAGATCGGGACTAGAGGCTTCGGGGTGTGAATCGTGAGCGGGCGCAACCGTGTGCCCTTGCCCCCGGTCAGGAGGATCGCCTTCATGACAATCACCGATCATACACGATAGAATGCAGGCGCCCGGGCACCGACGGGCGTGGCCGCCAGCCGGCTTCCCGGATCGGAGTCCACGATGAACCTGCCGAACACGCTCACGATCGTCCGGGTGTTCCTCGTGCCGCTGTTCGTGGTCGTGCTCCTCACGGAGTTCGAGGGGCCCCGCGTGGTGGGCGTCTCGAAGGAGCTGCTGGCCGCGGCGATCTTCGCGGTGGCGTCCCTCACCGACTGGCTCGATGGATACCTCGCGCGGCGGCGCGATCAGATCACCTGGTTCGGCCAGGTGATGGATCCGATCGCGGACAAGCTGCTCACCTCCGCCGCGTTCATCGCGCTCGTGCAGCTCGGCCTCGCCGCCGCGTGGATCGTCGCGCTCGTGATCGGCCGCGAAATCGCCATCACCGGCCTCCGTAGCGTCGCGCACACCAAGGGCATCACCATCGTCGCGTCGCCGCTCGGCAAGGGGAAGATGGCGTCCCAGGTGGCGGCGATCCTGCTGCTGCTCGTCGCCGCGGGACCGCTGCCCTGGCTTGCGCCCGTGGGGCAGGCGGCGTTGTGGGTCGTGATGGTGATGGCCGTGGTCTCGGCCGTGGACTACTACCGCCGGTTCCAGCGGCTGGTCAGCGCGCGCGTGACGGACGTGAACCTCGCCCGCGCGCGCGCCGGGCGGAAGGCCTCGTGATCACTTCCTGAGCGCCACGTAGTCGCCCGCCATGAACGCGTCGCGCGAGACGAGCGCCCGCAGCGTCGACCGGTCGGGCTGCACCTCGACCGCGACCGCTTCACCGAGATCGTAGAGGAAGTTCTCCGCCTGCTTCTTGTCGCGGTAGATGACGAAGCGGTCGCCCGGCGCAACACCGTGATCGCTGCCGCGATCGACCAGGAAGAAGTCCCCCGTGCCGAACGAGCGGCGGAAGTCGGTGCCGAACAGGATGCGGCCGTAGTTGTCGCGCTGCGGCTTGATCATCTCCGTGGACACCTTCGGCACCACGGGCATCACGAATGGTTCGAGATAGTCGTCGATGTCCATGCTGTCGCAGGTGTGCACGATCGTGGCGAGCGAGAGCTCGTCGTCCACGGCGTAGACCCTGATCCAGCCCGCGGTGCGGATGCTGCCCGGCGTCACGCGCGAGGGCCGCTGGTTCGCCTCCGTCTGGAGGCGGCGGACGAAGTATTCCTGCCCCGGCTCGATGCCGTTGTCGGTCCCCCCGTTGATCGTCACCAGATCGCCAGGCCCGAAACTGCGCCGCTTGAACGAGTCCTGTCCGCCGGTGAGACGCAGCGACTGGTCGGGCACGTCGTAGGTCAGGCGCGGCGCGCAGGCCATCGCGAGCACGTCTGCCGGAAGGCCCGTCATGCGCGGAGCGGGCCCGCGCTGGGCGGCCGCCGGGGCGGTCAACGCGGTCAGCAGGGCAGCGGTCACGGCGACACGCGTCCTGGAGCGAGTCATGATCTCTCCCCGATAAGTTATTGAGTCTTCAGCTCTTCGAGGCGCTTCAGGGCATCAGCCCGATAGTCGCTCCGCTCGAATTCCTTGAGCAGGCGCTCGAAGTACGGGATCGCCTCGGCTTTCTTATCGGTTCGGGCCAGGGATTCCGCCAGATAGTAGTACAAGGCGTCGCGGCCGCTGTAGCCGGGATCCTCTTTGAGCACTTCGCGGAAGCGGTCGATGGCTCCGGGATACCAGCGTGACCTGTAGTAAAACAGGCCCACGCGGTACGACGCTTCGCTCAAGCGGTCGCGCGCCTCGCGCCACTGCTGCTTCACCTCCGGCATCAGCGGGCTGTTCGGGTATCGCTCGAAGAAGACCTCGAACTCCCGGATGGCCTCCTTCGTCTCGGTCTGGTCGCGCTCGGCGGCCCGCATCTGCTTCACGTGGCTCTGCGCGAGCTTGTACTGCGCGTAATCGGCGCGCGCGTTGGTGGGATAGAAGGTCAGGAACTCCCGGAACTCGTTGGCCGCCAGCACGAGCGCCTCCGTCGTGCCTTCGCCGAGGTAGGTGTCGCCGACCCCCAGCTTCGCCTCCGGGCGGAGCGGGCTCTGGGGATAGTTGTCGACAATCTGCCGGAAGTACTCGCGCGCGTTCAGCCAGTTTCTCTTGTTGAGCTCCTCCTGGCCGCGGTCGAACAGGTACTTGTCAGGCTGCGCCGTGCCGGGGGGAATCGTGCTCTGCTTCGGCGCGCACCCTGCGATGAGCGCCGCGAGCACGAGCGCCGGAACGTGAAGCGGCGCGCGGAGCACGCGTGAAGTCATCACACGTATTGTAGACATCCGGCAGGGGCGTCTGGTCTGGAGGGCTGGCGGACAGGTCATGAGAGCAGGCTGCGGACGCGCGCCGGCACGCGGCACGGCCGGCCGGCGGCATCGACGGCGGCGTGCACGGTGTACCCCGCCGCCGCCAGCGCCTGGTCGTGTGCGCGGACGATGTCGTAGTCGAAGCGGACCCGCACCGGCGTGAGGAGCGTCGCCCGCGTCCGGATCTCGAGCTCGTCGTCATAGCGCGCGGACTGGCGGTACTCGCAGTGCGCCTCGATGACGGGCAGCGAGACGCCCTCGGTTTCCATCTCGCGATACGTCAAACCGGTTTCGCGGAGCCATTCGGCCCGGCCCACCTCGAACCAGACCAGGTAATTGGCGTAGTACACGATGCCCATCCGATCGGTCTCGGCATAGCGGACGCGGACGAGCGTTCGCCTGCTGGGGGCGGTGCCGCCGACGCTCGTCATGCGCGCGGACCCGCTGTGACGCCCGCCAGGGCCGCCGCCCGCAGCGCTCGCGTGGCGCGCTCGACATCGGGGCCGCCGAAGATCGCATGGCCCGCGACGATGATGCGGGCGCCCGCCGCGACGACCTGCGCGACGTTGCCGGCGTCGATGCCGCCGTCGATCTCGATGGGCGCCGACGACCCGTTCCGCGCCAGCACGTCGCGGACCCGGCGGAGCTTCTCGATGCTGTGTGGGATGAACGCCTGGGCGCTGAAACCCGGGTTGACCGACATGACCAGCACGAAATCGAGCTCGTCGCACACGTCGTCTATCGCCTGGGCCGGTGTGGACGGGTTGAGCACGGCGCCGGCGCGCGCACCGAGCTGTCGGATCCAGGCGAGCGTGCGGTGGAGGTGCGGCACGGCTTCGACGTGCACCGAGATCATCGCCGCCCCGGCCTTGACGAAGGCGTCGATGTACCGGTCCGGCTCTTCGATCATGAGGTGCACGTCGAGCGGCCGCGTCGCGACCTGCTTGATCGATCGCACGACGGGGGGCCCCATGGTGATGTTCGGCACGAAGTGCCCGTCCATCACGTCCACGTGAATCAGGTCCGCGCCTCCGCGTTCCGCGGCCGCGATGTCGCGCCCGAGCGCGGCAAAGTCGGCGGCGAGAATCGACGGGGCGATCTGCACCTGGCCGGGGCGCTGTCGGAGATCCATCAGCGGCTCACCTCGAGCGAAATGGCGTCGGAGGGACCAAGCTGGAATCCACCGGGAGGCTGCTGCCGCACGACGACGCCCGGAGGCACGCCGGCGTAGGGCTGCTCTCCCACGATGCTGACGCGGAAGCCGCGGGCCCGCAGCACCTCGGCGGCGCGGTCGCCGTTCACGCCGATGAGGTCGGGCATCACGTACGACGTGGCCTCGTCGCCGCGGTTGACGAGGAGCGACACGGCATCCGCGCGCGACGAGGGCGGCGGGTTCTGCGCGACGATCGCGTCGGCGGGATACTCGGGCGACCGGAACTCCGACAGGGCGCCGACGGCGAGACCGTCCTGCTCGAGCCTGATCCGCGCGGTGCGCTCGGTCTGCCCGACGAGCGCGGGCACCGTCGCGGCGCGCGATCCGGCGCTGAGCCACACGCGTATGGATCGCTGCCGCCGCGCCTGGACGCCGGCGGGCGGATCCTGCTGCATGATGCGGCCCGCGGGGACGCGTGTGTCGGGGCGGCGATTCTCGTCGACCCGCAACGTCAGGCCGAGTCCCCCGAGGGCCTGCGACGCCTCGTGCACGCCGCGCCCCACGAGGTCCGGCACCTGCACTTCGCGCGTCCGCAGCGCCACCCGCATGGCGAGCGCCGCGAAGAGAGAGAACGTCACCGCGAGCGCGCCGACGAGCACCAGGAGCTTGCCGGCCGACCAGACGCGGGTGCCGAATCTCATGAAGGAGGGAATCGTACCATGTTCTTCGTGCGTTCGCGGCTCATCGACGCTGCAGCGCGGCCGCGAAGAACGCCTCGAGCCGGTCGCGGAAGGGGAGCGTCCGGAACAGGCCCCGGGCGTCGACGAGCGCTGTCACGGCGGGAGGCAGGCGCTCGGCCGCGAGGTCGACGAGCCGGAAGCCGGCCGTCGCAGCGAGGAAGGCGTCCACGACCTCGTCGTTCTCCTCGGGTTCGCTCGAGCACGTCGCGTAGACGAGCCGTCCACCCTCGCGCACGGTCGCCGCGGCGCGGGCCAGGAGCTCCAGTTGCTGCACCGCGAGGCGAGGCAGATCGGCCTCGCGCCGCCGCCAGCGGATGTCCGGATCGCGCCGGATCGTGCCCAGGCCGGAGCACGGTGCGTCCACCAGCACGCGATCGAAAACGGCGCGAAACGGCAGCGGCCCGGCCCTGGCGACGCGCACCACGTGGATCGCCCGCGCACCGCTGGCCTGCACGGTCTGCCTGAGCAGATCCATTCGCCTCGGGCGCACGTCCGACGCGACGATGACTCCGCTGTCCCGCATCGCGGCGGCCATCGCGATCGTCTTGCCTCCTGGCGACGCGCACAGGTCGAGCACGTGCTCGCCGGGCCGCGCGGCCACGACGAGCGGCACGAGCTGCGACGCCTCGTCCTGCACGAAGACGAGGCCATCCGCCGGGCGCCGCAGCGGATTCCCACTCGTCACCCTCAGGCCGTCCGGCGCATAGGACGCGCGGCCGGTCTCGACGCCGTCTTCCGCGAGCGCTCGCCGCGCCTCGTCCACCGTCGCGCGCAACGTGTTCACACGCAGCGTCAGCGCGGGCGTCTCGTTGTTGAACCGCGTCCAGGCCTCCGCGGCGTCGAACCCGTACCGCGTGAGCCAGCGGTCCACCAGCCAGTCGGGGTGCGAATGGGTGATACCGAGATACGCACGCTGTGCCTCGCGCGAGGCCGTGCCGGGCCTGGCCGGCAGCGGCAGCCTGTGCCGCTGCCGGAGGATTGCGCGCAGGACGGCGTTCACGAAGCCCGTGGCGCTCGGCTTTCTCGCCGCACGCGTCAGGTCCACCGCGTCGTCCACGACGGCTGACGCCGGCACGCGATCGAGGTGCAGGAGCTGGTAGATGCTCAGGCGGAGAATGGTGACGACCTCCGGGTCGAGTCTCCGGATGGGCCGTTTCGCGAAGTGATCGATCAGAAAGTCGAGGCTGCGGAGCCATCGCATCGTGCCGGTGACGATGTCCGCCGCCAGCGCTCGATCGCGATCGTCGGTCAGCGCGCGCCGGCTGTGCGCCAGCGCGGCCGGAAGGTCCTGCCCCCGGGCCGAGACGGCAGAGAGCGCATGATAGGCTGCCGTCCGCGCCGGCGCGGTCATGCGCCGCCGAGGCGCGCCCCGCGGGCGACGGGATGGCCTGCCAGGAATTCGCGGACGCTCATGGGACGCCTGCCCTCCGGCTGAAGCCGCTCGATGGCGATCGCGCCGCCGTCGCCCGCCATGACCTCCAGGCCATCCCGCGAGACGTGCACCACGGTACCCGCCGGCTCCGGACAGGCCACCGGCGCCTCGACGCGCGTTCGCAGCACAATCACCCGCGCACCGCCGAGCACGGTGTGCGCATGGGGCCATGGATGGAGTCCACGAACCTGGTCGTGTATGCGCCGGGCAGGCTGCGCCCAGTCGATCGGCCCTTCCTCCTTCCTGACCTTCGGCGCGTAGGTGGCCTGGGCATCGTCCTGCGGCGTTTCCTGCGCCGACCCCGCGGCTATCGCATCGATCACGCCGACGAGCAGGCCGGCGCCGAGGATCGCCAGGTCCCGTTCCACGTCCACACTCGTTTCGTCGCCTCCGATGGCCCGCGTCGCCTGTGCGAACGTGCCTCCGGCGTCGAGGTCGTGGATGACCCGCATGATCGTGACGCCGGTCTCGGTCTCGCCCGCCATGACCGCCCGTTGCACGGGAGCGGCGCCCCTGTACTTCGGGAGGAGCGAGGCATGGACGTTGATCATCCCGAGGCGCGGCAGCGTGAGCAGGTGATCCGGAATCAGCTTCCCGTAGGCCGCGACGACACCCAGATCGGGCCGCCACGCGCGGAGCGGGGTCTCGACCTCCGGCTCCCGCAGCCGTGGCGGCTGGACGACCGGCACGCCCCGTTCGACCGCAAGAGCTTTCACGGGAGCATCGGTCACCGTGTATCCCCGACCTCTCGGCCGATCGGGCTGCGTCACGACGCCGACGACGCGATGCGGCGAGGCCAGCAGGCGCTCCAGCGCCGGCACGGCAAACGCCGGCGTGCCGAAGAACACGACGCGAAGCGCGGCTACCATTTCCCGGCGCGTGAGAGCTTCCTGATTCGCCGGACGATGAGGTCCTTCTGAAGGCCGCGCAGCCGATCGACGAACACGAGGCCGTCGAGATGATCCATCTCGTGCTGGAACGCGCGGGCCAGGAGCCCGGCGCCTTCGACCACCCGCTCCGTGCCGCTCCGGTCGAGCCCTTTTACGACAACGCGCGCCGGGCGCGCGACGGTGGCGTTGAACCCCGGCACGCTCAGGCACCCCTCCTCTTCGAGCTGCATGCCTTCGCGCTCGACGAACTCGGGATTGATGAACGTGAGCAGGTCGTCCGGGTTCCGGCCCACGGAGAGGTCGATCACGAAAATCCGCAGCGGGGCCCCCACCTGTGTCGCCGCCAGCCCGATCCCGGGAGCCGCGTACATCGTCTGGACCATGTCGTCGACGAGGTGCTCGATCTCCGGCGTGATCTCCTGGACGGGCTGGGCCGGTCGATGCAGCACGTCGACCCCGTATCGGAGAATCGGACGAAGCATCAGACTGGGGACCGGGGGCGCGCGAAGCGGTGGCGCAGCTGATCGGCCGTGGCGGCGTAGTGACGCTCGACCTCCTCGATCGAGTCGCCGCCGCACTTCTCGAGGAAGGCGTCGGCGAGGACGAGCGCCACCATGGCTTCGCCCACGACCGCCGCGGCGGGCACGGCGCACACGTCGCTGCGCTCGATGGCCGCCGGCGCTTCGGTCATGGTCGCGAGATCGACCGAGCGCAGGGGCTTCATGAGCGTGGAGATCGGCTTCATGAAGCCGGTGACGCGCACGTCCTCGCCATTTGTGACGCCCCCCTCGAGGCCTCCCGCGCGATTGGTGGGGCGCACGGGCCGGGCGCCGCCCTCGTCGGGCGACGGGAGAATCTCGTCGTGCACGCGGGAGCCCGGGCGAACCGCCACGTCCGGCCCGATGCCGAGGCCGACGGCCTTGATCGCGTGGATGGACATGATCGCCTGCGCCAGACGGCCGTCGAGCTTCCGATCCCACTGGATGTACGAGCCCAGGCCCACCGGCACTCCCGTCACGATGATCTCGAAGGCCCCTCCGAGCGTGTCGCCCGCGTCGCGCGCGGCATCGATGGCGGCGATCATCCGCTGCTGCACGTCCGGATCGACGCATCGGAGCGGAGCGTCATCGGGGATGCGGCGAGCCTCGTCCGCCGTGACCAGGCGATCGGCGGGAAGACCGGCGTCGCCGACGACCGACACGTGACTGACGATCTCCATGCGGAAGCGCGCGAGGATCTGCCTGGCGATGCTGCCGGCGGCGACGCGCGCGGCGGTTTCCCGCGCGCTGGCGCGCTCGAGCACGTCGCGGATGTCGGGATGGTCGTACTTGATCGACCCGGCGAGGTCGGCGTGTCCCGGCCGAGGCCGCGTGACGGGCGGGCGGCGGCTGCCGCTCGCGTCAGCCGGCATCCCGGGGGTGGTGAACATGGTCTGTTCCCAGTTCACCCAGTCCTTGTTGCGGATGATGAGGGCGATGGGCGCCCCGGTGGTGCAGCCGGCGCGCACCCCCGACAGGATTTCCGCGCGGTCGCTTTCGATCGCCATCCGCCGGCCGCGGCCGTAGCCGCCCTGCCGCCTGCGGAGCTGTGCGTCGATCGCGTCGAGGTCGAGCAGGAGACCGGCCGGCACGCCGTCGAGCGTCGCGATGAGCGCCTGGCCGTGCGATTCGCCAGCAGTGAGAAATCGCAGCATCGCGGTCTGATTGTATACGAAGAAACTGCGCGCTTCCGACGCGTACCCGGCCGTTTCCGGCCGGATCCCGGCGGGTCGAGCTCTTGCACCGGCATGGGCATGACCTCCCTCGAAACGATGCTCGATCTCCTCGATCATGGCTGCGACGGAGAGCCGCGCTGGATCGTGCTCGATGCGGCCACCGTGGATGCGGCGACAGAGCTCGTACGGCTCGTCGCCTCGGAAGCCGAGCGGCGCGGGTACGTGGCGCTCGCCGTCGAG
>JBOGIW010000050.1:0-8194 GCA_050748045.1 Vicinamibacterales bacterium
CCCCACGGCTGTGCGCCGCTTGCCGATTGGCGCTCCGTAGGCCGACGTTAGAAAGGTCCGCGTGGGGGATGTGGTGGACGTGTTGAATTCAGAGGCGAACATGCTCAATCGCCGAGGTTGGCGGAACCGCTGAGCACGAAGCAGGAGAATCAAGCGAACGCCCCGATCGAGCCACGGCGGCATGACTGATCTCGGCGGCGAAGACAGGACCTGTTCGCGACGGCGCTGACGGAATTCGATGCGCAAATCCCCGCCGCCGACGCGATCGCCGCCTGGCGCCGGTTGCCGCGCCGCCGTCCTCACGGTGCAATCGACTCGATTTTCCATCGCAACGTAAGATCGTATGCACTCGCGAGGATGTTCGCGCCCGGCGGACCGAGGGTCCAGCGCAGGTCGATGCTGCCGGATTCCGCGAGGATCTGGCTGCGGAACACTTCGGTATAGCTGCTGGCGCTCAGGGTGCCATTCGAGCCAAATCCGCCTTGGGCGTTGCTCCCGGTCCAGGACACGGACGATGCGGCGATCGAACCGCCGGGGCCGCTGAACTCGCTGGTCTCCGCCAGTACGCTGACGTGTAACACGCGGTCGGGCTCCAGGACCGCATTGGCAAAGCGGACAATCGTGGAGGGATCGGTGCTCGTTTGCGAGACGTCAGTCACGTGAAACGTCACGAACGAAGGGACGGTGATGTCGACCGTTTCCTGCGCCGACGCGATTGAGACGCCGACGAGAACGAGCAGCACCGGTACGAAATGGCGGGCTCTCATCGCTGAAAGATAATGGGCTTCTCGACCCGTTTTAACTGGAACTCCACGGGTGGGATGCCTTGGCCTGTCACCAGTTCGACGTGCTGGGTGCCGGGCGAGGCCAGTGCGTACCCAGCCGGCAGCCGGTCGGGATCCACGCTCACATCGTGGACGCCCGGCGCGATGTTGAAGAACGCATAGGCCCCGTGCTCGTCAGTCGCGGTAACTCGATCGTCGAGCCGGACCGCCACCCGCGCCACGCCCTCGCCCTCGTTCGCGTTACCATTGCCGTTTCGATCCTCGTATACATAACCGCGGACCGTGTCGAGCGCCACGAGGAGGAAGTCCTCGCTGGACTGGCTGTTTCGTCTCGTGCGAATCTGCCGTGGCTGTTCCGCCCAGAGATAGTCCGCTGGAAGATGTGACCTGTCGAGCGAGAGCTCGTATTCACCGCGCGGCACGTGCCGAAAGGCATACGACCCGGTCTCGTCCGTCGCCATCCGGTACGGGCCGAGGTGGACCACCGCGCCAGCGACAGGCCCGCCGACCGCGTCACTGATCCTGCCCCTGACGAGGCTTCCGGCAGCGGGCGTGGCCACGTCCCAACTCTTCCGAATCATCACCCGGAACCGCGCCCGCCCGTGATCGAGACGGGTGATCGATTGAAATGCCCCGAGGCGTCCGTACTCCACCTCGAGCGTGAAGTCACGCGACAGCAGCTGGGAGAGTCGAACCCGCAGCCGCGAGGGGTCCAGCACATCCGGCAACGCCATGACCGCGTGCAGTTGCGTCCGCCGGCCGACGGAGAACGACGACGCCAGCTCCTGCCACTGCAGGAGGCGTCCATCGGGCTGCCATTGGTTGGCCACCTGGAGTTGGAGGCTGGCCCACGGGGCTGGCGCGAACGCGGTGGTCGTCTGCAATCGTTGCCGCTCGATGCTTGCCGGCCGCCCGGCTTGGAGCGTGGTGTAGGTGCCGCGCCCGTACCGTTGGAGAAACCGGACGCGCCCGACCGAAAACTGGATCGTGGCCGACTGCCCCGCGTGCGCTGTGCCGTTGAGATGCGACGTGGTCTGGTCGACGCTCACGGCGATTCGCCCTGGGAGCGGGATGCGCCCGCCGAACGTGTACCCCTCGCCGCGGCCATCGGTCGTCGCGGAATACTGGCCGCCGCCGCGGACGCTCACGCCGCGCCACAGATGATAGGCCGCGGTCCAACCCCAGTCGCGACCCGCGTACCGACCCGTGGCGCGTCGGAACGAGGTCTGGACTGCGACCCTCGACTCGCTGAACTCGCCGCGAACGAAGGCCTCGCCGTCAGTCGCCGCTTCGCCATCGACCGCCATGCCCCGCCCGAGGCGGACCGCATCGCGGTATGTAACCGCCGGTCGGCTCCTTCCTCGGCGTGGGTTCGGCAGAAAGAGCGACACCGCAGGCGCCCGTCCGCCGCGACCCGCCCACGACATGCGCGCGCCGCGGCTGGCGCCGCCCAGATCGCTAAACAGGTCTCCCGCGGTCAGGCGCCAGCCTGTATCCGGACTTTCGAGCGCGAACCAGCCGTTGTACCACTCGAGCCCGGCCGGGCCGGCGGTGACAAACGCATGCGCGTCCGTGCGCAGACCCCAAAAACTGCCGATCGCTCTCAGTTCGGTCCCCCAGTCGGCACCCTGCACGTATCCAATCGCGGCGCTGGTTGTCAGCGTCTCGCGGCTCGGCGGCAGGACTGATCGGGGCAGGCGACCGGAGCTGGGATTCGCATGCTCCCGTTGCTGGCGTTCAATCGCGAGCTGTTCGGGCGACTTCGGAAGGATGAATGTGGTCCACGTCGGTGTAGCTGCTGCGGATGTACTGGTCGCGCTGGTCGTGAAGCCGGACGGCACGCGCTCGACGACTGAAGCGACCGCTGGCACGCCGGACGGCACGGTCTCGACGGGTGAGGCTACCGGTCGTGGCGCTGGTCTCGCTTCAGGGACAGGCGCAGGCGTCATGTGCACGACTGGCACCGGCTCGATCACGGCGATCGGCGAGATCGTCACGGGTCTGCCAGCGAGAGCGGCTGGGCGAATTGCCTCGCGCGCGGGCCTGTCGAGATCGGCATTCGTGAGCACCGGGCTCGGTACGATCGCGCGACGCCGCGCTTGCTCCTGACGTGCGATGTCCGCCAGGGATTGCGCACTGGCACCTCCGCTGATCGTCATGGCCAGGAAAGCCGCAGTCGCCCGGACGGCGCAGATGCGGCGCCGGTTCGTGCGCGCGCTTCGCATGGCTGAGTGGTTCACGGTGCCCTAGGCTGTGCCAGGGGCTCCCGCCGCACGTCCAGCTCGCGTTGCACGCCGATGTAATGGTCGAGCCCGATGTCGATGATGGCACGTACCAGATACCGCCCCGAGGGGAGGGCTGCCGCGTCAGGCAGCGCGGCCCTGAAGGCTCCGACGGTGATTGGTTCCGGCAGCAGCGTCCCACGAGGCAGCGTGGCGACGGCCACGGGTTGCTCGTCGCCGGAGCGCAGGAACTCGAAACGCCCTTCCACGCCGAGGGGCGCGTTCCCGTCGTTCTGGACTTTGATCGTCGCGCTCTGATCGTCGATCATCACGTCGAGAATCCGGGCGGCGCGCTCGACGGGATCGACGTAGACGAACACGCCCGTCGACGCCGACGCGAAAAACTGCACGCTCACGTCGGGCGGCGTCGTCCGGGGATTCGGCACCTCGTCGATCGTCAGCGCGCACCAGTACCCGCCTGGTGGCAGGTCCGCAGGCACGCTGATCGTCACGCGAATCGTGAGCATAGCGCCGGGCTCGACGGCGACCTCGACAGGGTTCATGGACACCCATGTGGCGCACGATCGTTTCAGCCGGCCGGGTTCCGCGTAAAACGATTGCGTGCCGTCCTCACTGCGCCACCAGTCCTCGACGTGCACTTTGAACTGCGTCGGGAGCTGGTCTTGGTCCAGCGTGAGCTGCAGGTGGCGCGTCAGCACTTGGCCCGGTCGCGCCTCCACCTTGATGGAGCTGAGGGTGACCTTGAAGTTGGCGGCCGTGAGTGGCGAGCTGCCGGCGAGCACCAGGCAGCACGTCAGCCCCGTAAAGAGCAAACGTGTCATATGGGTCACTCGATGAGAAGCGACGGGGCCGCGCGGCCCCCGTCGGCCGTGCGCCGCACGATTACGTGCCGATGCTTTCGAACTTCCAGGTCACGGACAGGGTGTGGTTGCCGGACCGTTTCACGGTGGACTTCGCGCCCAACGTGAAGACCAAGCCGGTCGTGCTGCAGCTCGCCGCATCCGCGGTGCAGGTGGCGACTTCGTTGAAGGCGGCGCTGCTGAGCGTTCCGCTAGCGCCCGTCGCGTTCGTCCAGGTCGCCGCGTTCCACGTCACGTCGCCAGCGGACCACGTCGTGGCCAGCGGGACGGGTGGTGTGAAATTGGCTGCATCCGCCTGGATCGAGACTTTCAGCTGCTTCGTCTCGGTTTCGAGCACGATGCTGTCGACCGTGACCGACGCGGCGCTGGCAGCGGTGCTGCTTGCGACGTTCGTCACGCTAAATGTCACGGCTGCGGGCACCGTGACCTGTGCCTGCTCACTGACCTCCGCCGTTGCGGTGGTCGTCTGGCTCGAATCGGGTAGCGTGACCGGCGTCTGTGCTCCGGCCATACCAGAGCCCGCGACCAGGAGGCCCATGACCGTCAGCGCGCGTAGAAACCCCTTCGACATGCTGTATCCCTCCTTGTGTGAATGGGTAAACGTCCGGGTCGCGCGCACTCGCTGTGCCGCCACTCGCCCGGCGATGACCCGGTAGAGCAAGAGCCCGGCCATATGAGCTGCCGTGCGCTCGCAGGCTGGTCAGGGCGGACTTTTCCAACAAGCGAGTCGATGCGGGAAGGCGGCCAGCGGAGTGAGACAGCGCTTGTGCCACCTGGGCCCACAGCGTGCGCGTACGCACGGTAGGTCCGGAAGACGGCGCAGACGAGAAGCACGAAATGGCAGCCTGCGCGGCGCGCAGTCATGCGATCGCGTGTCGGCTTCTCGGCGAAGTCCGCACGTCCCCAGCCGAAGGCGTATGACTCGAGCTCTATTTGGCGCGACGGAATGACAGCGGGTACTCACCCGGAACGTGTGGACGCCACCCCGCCGCGATCAGCGCCTGCGGAAGTGCGTGGATCGCTTCGACGAGCTGCTCGGCCGCCCCGACAAACTCGAGCGTCCGTCTCCCGACGGCGTGCTGTACGTGCACTTCGTAGGCTGCCGCATTTGGGCAGATCTCCAACGTCAGAGAGTCTGATCCGCGTTCAAAGAACCAGACCATTGCTAGGCGGCCCCTACTGTCGCGAAACGGCGCCGCGAAGTGGTGATCCGAAGCAGGTATGTGAGCTGGAGCGATTTGAAATGCAGTGTGCCTCCGAGCTGATCGATCTCGTGAACGATCGCCTGGTCGAGCAGCTGGTCGCCCGTGAGGATCGCGACCGGCGTCTGTTGATGCCTGGGCCGGCGGCGAAGCCGGTATAGAAATCCCAACAGTTTTGCCGCCCGCCGCTCGTACCGTGCGACATATCGGCGTCCGCGCGTGCCCCTCCCAATCCCGTGTCTCCTCCAGTGAGCGCCCGTCGCTCAAAGTGCATGAGGGGCAAGGTAGGCGCCAAACGCACGTCGAGGCGAGAGAGACGTCTCTGGGCCAGCGTCCAGCCATTTTTCAGTGCCCGCCGTAGAGCGGGTGTGCGTATGTGCTCGCACGCGCTGTGTCAGACGGGTCAGGGTCGCACGGCGTGCCAAGGCGCCTTCATAAAGGACCTGCCCAATAGGACCGATAAGAAAGAGTGCGACGTGTAGCGAATGTTCTGTCCCCCCACAGAGCACATTCACAGCATCACCGATCATCCAAGCCGCGTGCTCGTGGTGGACGATCTGGAGGGCAGCGCGCGGCTGGCGCAGGCGCTGCTTCGTGACGAGGGGCACCACGTCCTGCTGGCGAGCCACGGCGAACAGGCCCTGGATTTCGTGGGGCGCGATCGTCCTAATCTCATTCTGATGGACGTCGTCATGCCGACGCTGGACGGGTTCGAGGTGTGCCGGCGCCTCAAGACGAATCCCGAGATGAGGCTTGTGCCTGTGGTGTTGCTAACGGCCCTGACGGATACGGACAGCCGCACTCGGGGCCTCGAGGCCAGCGCGGACGCCTTCATTTCAAAGCCGTTCAATGGACCTGAGCTGAGCGTTTCGCCATGACCGACTCGCGCCAATCCGTTGACCGCTGGGAACACGATCTGAAGAACCAGCTTGGGATCATCGTCGGGTTTAGCGAGCTGTTGCTTCAGGATATGGACGAGCGGCAGACTCGCCGTTCCGATTTTGAGGCGATCCGTGTAGCGGCGAACCGCGCGATGGACTTGCTGGCGCTCGCTCCGTTTCCAAGGGACAAGCGCTCGTGATCACCGATCGCCCAACGCTTCTCGCCATTGATGATGAACCAGCAGTGCTCGCGCTTGTGGAGCGATTCGCGCGCAGCCTGAATTTCAATGTCGTGTGCCACAGCGGCGGGCGTGATGGGCTACATCACGTGCCACACGTTCAACCGGACGTCGTCCTCGTCGACCTTCGGATGCCCGAGGTCGACGGCCTGGATGTCCTGCGGGCGATCCGTGACATCGATCCGACGTGCGCGGTCGTCCTGATGACGGGGAACGCAAGCGTCGACTCTGCGATGGAAGCCGTCCGGCTGGGCGCGCTCGACTACCTGACGAAACCACTCGATTTGGAACGCCTGCGCGATCTGCTGACGACGGTGCAGAAGGGCATCGAGCAGCGCGAGACCCTGCTGCGTATCGACGCCGATGTGGCGCGTCGCTTCGAGTTCCACGGAATGATTGGCAGAAGCGCGCCGATGCAGGAGCTATTCGATTCCGTCCGCCGCCTCGCGCCCCACGTGCGCACGGTCCTGATCACTGGTGAGACCGGGACGGGCAAAGAGCTCGTCGCGCACGCCTTCCACAAGGTCGGACCGCGCCGCGATCGCCGCTTTCTCACCGTCAACTGTTCGGCCGTCGTCGACACGCTCTTCGAAAGCGAGCTGTTCGGCCATCAACGTGGAGCCTTCACAGGTGCTACCGAGACGAAGGTCGGTGTGTCGAGCATGCCGACGGGGGGACGCTGTTCCTCGACGAAGTCGGCGAGTTGCCACTGACCGTCCAGCCGAAGCTGCTACGGGCAGTTGAATACGGGGACGTGCAACGTGTTGGGTCGCTGGAATCGAAACGTGTCGACGTGCGCGTGATCGCGGCCACGAGCCGGGATCTCAGGTCCGAAGCCGCTCCCGGACGATTTCGTAGCGATTTGTACTACCGCCTGAGCGTCATGGAGATTCACCTGCCACCGCTGCGCGAGCGACGTGAAGACATTCCGCTTCTGACAGCCGCCTTCGTGCGTGAATGCTCCGCGCGCATGAAGCGTCAGATCGCCGGCGTGACTACCGCGGCAGAGCGGGTGCTGCAGCAGGCACCTTGGGAGGGGAACATCCGCGAGTTACGCAACGTGCTGGAGCGCGCCTGTTTGCTCAACGACACCAGGATGCTCAGTGAGCGCGACATCCTCGCGGCCATGAACGCATCCCCCAGGGCCACTCCTGCCGCAAAGCCCGAGGGATCTCCGCCGGGTGAGGTAGCAAACAGCTTCGAAGGTGGCCTCTTGTCGATCGCGCAACGCACAGAGATCGATCGCGTGTTGAAGCAGGTCGGCGGGAACAAGACAGCTGCAGCTCGGCTTCTCGGCGTCAGCCGCCGCTCTCTGTACCGCTGGATCGATCGCCTCGATCTGGTCGATCCCACAGGGCCTCCACAGAAGGACTGAGGCGACGTCGGACCGACTTTGAGAGCCTCCTGCGGTCAGGAGTTCTCCTCTGGCCAAGGCGATGAGGACGTCACGCGGTGGCCAGCCGACGCCTCTCCTTGTACTTCACGTGCTCGGCACGATCATCGAGGACCAAGCGTGTCTCAGAGGCGAGTTGGCAGACTCGAATCAAAAGGTGAAGTTCTGACCGATACTGTCGGCGCGGTTAAAGTTGAATTGGCACCGCTCGATGACAAGCTTGACCGCAAGGCCAGCCGCGTCACTGTCCGGCAACCGGACCGCCGCGTTGCAACTCTCGAGACGAAGCAGTCGGAAGATCAGCTCGGCACCACCGCCGACATGATCGCCGGGGCCATGAACGTCCGATTGCAATGAGTTGGAACTAATGGCGTCTTGCCCGCCCGCGTGAGCTTTAGGATCTCGCCGATCTCGTCGAGAGAAAACCCGAGGCTCTGCGCTTTCTTGATGAACCGCAGTTCCTCGACCGTGCTCTCTGTATAGTGGCGGTAGCCGGCCGCAGAACGTATTGGCGGCCCGACGGGGAACTCCAGCGGTTCTAGCGGTTTTGGAGGATGGCGGAGAGGGTGGGATTCGTGCCCGCTCGCAACG
>JBOGIW010000051.1:0-3011 GCA_050748045.1 Vicinamibacterales bacterium
GTTCCTGGCCGCGCACCCGCTCGTCAGCGACGTCTTCCACCCGTCGCTCCCGGCGCATCCGGATGCGGCGGCGATTGCCAGGCTGTACGTGCGAACCGGATCGCTGCTGTCCTTCCGCGTGCGCGACGCCGACGAGGATCGCACGCGCCACCTGGCCGACGTGCTCGCCACGTGCGTGATCGTGCGCTATGCGCTCTCGTTCGACGGCCCGACCACGAAAGTGAATCACCATCGGACCGTGTCCGAGTACTTCACGCCGCTGGAGCAGCTCCGGCGCAACGGCTTCGATCGGCTCATCCGCCTCGCCGTCGGCCTCGAGGATCCCGACGACCTTTGCGCCGTCTTGAACTGGACGCTGCACCACGGCGATTCGGTGACGCCCGCCGACATCGAAGCCTGGCAGCGCGCGCGGGTCGCGTCGCTCGGCCTCGACGCCGTGCCGGTCTGACGGATGGCGCCTGGTGACGAGGGGCACGATCCTCGTCGTGGTGGCGCAGGACGCGCCGCTGACTTACAATCCGACCCGGTGATGCAGCCTTCACGCCTTCTTCTGTTGATCCTCGCCGCCCTTGTCGTCGTTTCGGGATGCCGCAGCCGTGAGCCGCTTCGTGCCACGACCATTCAGCTTGGGCGGTCGCTCAATCCGGATAGAACCGTCAGCAGCCACACGACGCGCTTCAAGCCGGACGAGACGATCTACGCCTCGGTGCTGACCACCGGGACGGGCTCGGCGACGATTACCGCCCGGTGGATGTATGCAGGCCGCGTGGTCAGCGAGCCGACCCAGGACGTGTCGTACAAGGGCGACGCGGCCACCGAGTTTCACATCCAGAATTCGGGTGGATTCCCACCGGGCGACTACGCCGTCGAGATACTCGTCGATGGCGAGCCGGCCGGCAGGCGCGAGTTCCGCGTCGACAAATAGCGTCTCAGCGCGGAGGCGTGGCCTCCCGTGGAGCGACGCGAATCGCCTGGCGGCGATCCGGCGTTTGGCGATCGTCGCGTCTCCTGTCGGATCCGCTGCGGCGCTCCCGATCGAATCCCCAGAGGAACCAGCCGCCGTTCGTCAGCCGCTCCCCGATGTCGACCTGGAACGCCTGGAGCGCATCTTCGTCGGGGAAGTCATGATGTTCCCGGGCCGGACCCGGCCCGACAACAATCATCGAAAGGCCGAACGGACGCTCAATCCAGACGCTCTGTCCATCCTTCACGAACAGCCAGGACGCCAACGGCATGCGCGGAGTATATCCTGCGCCCTCACACCTGCTGCGCAGGCGACGGCCGGGCCTGCCGGCGGAAAGTGGAAGCAGAAGACGGCGCCGAGTCGCAGAAGCCCCAGCGCCGCCGAGAGCACGCCGCTCAGCCAGCCCGTGCCGAGGCCGGTCGGCTCGATCGTGCGAAAGGTGAAGCGGGGCCGCCCGGTCGATCCGCGCGCCACGCGAGCATGGTCGCGCAGACCCGATCAGTACGTGCCTGTCGGCTCGACGAGGAGCCGTTCGACCTCGCGAATGATCGTGCGCTCGGCCCGCTGGTAGTAGACGCCGCTCCCCGGGCTCGGAAAGCCCGCGTGCACGGTGCGCACGCGCCCATCACGCCCGAGGATGAACGTCGTCGGGAACGCATTGAGGTTCTCCGCCTGGGGGATCTTCTCGTTCAACTGCTCCGGCTCGCCGGCGACGAGCACCGGATACGTGATGCCGTACTCCGCGATGAAGGCGCGCAGGCGCGTCGGATTCAAGAGCTGGTCCGCCTCCTCGAAGGAGAGCGCCACCACCTCGAGCCCCTTCGACTGGTACTTGCGATACAGCGCCGCCAGGAACGGCGCCTCGTCGTGGCAGTTCGGGCACCAGCTCCCGCTGATGTTGACGAGCACCACCTTGCCGCGGAATCTGAGATCTGTGTTGCTGACCAGACGCCCGTCGAGATCCGGGAAGCTGAAACGGAACGGCTCGCCCGGGTTCTTGACGCTCGTATGACGGGCGGGATCGGTGGGTTTCCCAATCCGTTTCGCGCGCGGGGCATTTTCGCGCGCCGCGGCGAGCGCCGGCTGTCCGTTCTGGCTCAGGCTCAGCGAACCGTCTTCCTGCGGCGTGACCTCGAGGAGCAGCGGCCGCGCCCCCGAGAAGTGGCTGAGGAGGAACCGGCCGTCACGGTACGAGCCCGTCAACGTGCCCGTGTCGCCGTCCACGCGCAGGATCGTCGCCGACACGCCGGCACCCTTCTGCTTCACGATGAACCGCCACGCCGACTCTCCCTTCTTGCTTTGCGCCGCGACGATCCAGGTGCCGTCGATCGACGGCGCCTTGCCGGCGGCAGGCGCCGGCGTCGTCGACACCCGCGTGGCGCGGAATGGATAGACGCCGCGCGGCCGCTGGTACTCACCGCTCAACTGGCCGTCGCGGTGCGAGACCTGCAGGCGGCTCGCGTACTGGTCGAAGCTCAGGAGCAGGACGCCGTTCTCGAACCGGCTCCTCGTCGAGGTGATGCGTCGATCGCCGTTGAAGAACGACCCTTTGACTTCCGTTCCCTGCGCCGTGATGTCGAAGCGGAATGGAATCTCCAGCCCGTTCACGACGACGATGGCATCCCAGCGTCCGACGACCGGCTGCAGGTCGCTCGCTCCGGTTGCGAGAACGGCGAGCAGAAGAACGATCGCGACCTTCATGTCCACATCCTCCTGAGATCCCGTGCACCCCGAAACGACAAAGGCCCGGAAAGCGTCGAAGCCTTCCGGGCCTTCTGCTGCGAAACCTGCTCGTGCCTGGGGGTTAGATGCGCACGATCGGAACGGGCACAGCGCGACCGTCGGAGGCCCCTTGTCCGAGGCAACAACAGGCGCAGGTCCGGTTCCCCACCACGATGAACCGGTTATCCCATGGCGCGCCGAGACGTGTCAAGCTATCGGAGCGCGCGCCACGCCAGCCGCGTGCGCTGGACGGCGGTGACGCCGAGGGCGGCGACCCAGAGCCAGGCCAGCCATCCGATCTCGGTGGGGAACAGCACCCAGAGGA
>JBOGIW010000052.1:0-3807 GCA_050748045.1 Vicinamibacterales bacterium
CCTCATGAGTCTCCATGGGGACGCGCCGAGGGCGCCACGGACCGCCATCTCGCGGCGCCGCGCCACGTGACGTCCCAGCAGCAGCGCGCCAAGATTGGCCGCCGTCAGCATCACGATCAGGCCGACCGCGCCGAGCAGCACGAGGAGCGGCCGGCGGACGTTGCCGACGACACGCTCGCGCAGCGGGGCGACGACGGATTCCCGCCCCCAGTCTGCTTCGTACCCGAGCTCGCGGCGCCATGCCGGGATGAGCGACCGAAGCTCGCGGGCCGCGGCGGCGAGGTCGACGCCTTCGCGCCGGCGCGCGATCCCGTACGCCACGGTGCCCTTCCAGAAGGGCGACGTCCGGTCGAAGGGCAACGGCATCCACAGCTCCGCCTCGCGCCCGAGCAGCTCGAAGGCCGGACCCATCACGCCGATGATCTGATGAGGCTGTCCCTCGAGCGTGACGACCTGTCCCACGGCGCGCGGATCGCCGCCGAACGCCGATTGCCACAGTTCATGGCTCAAGATGGCGACCCTGCTGCGGGTGGGCAAGTCCTCGTCCGGCGCAAACACCCGCCCCAGAATCGCCTGCACGCCGAGGAGGGCGAAGAGGTTCGCCGAGGTCTTCGTGGCCGTCACCCGCCGCGGCTCGCCCGCGCCGACGAGCGACATCGTCCAGCCCGGGGATGAGCTGGCGACCTGCGCGAGGGTGCGCGACCGCGTTCGAAGGAAATCGAGGTCGCCGTTCGAGACGAACGCGTCCGGCCAGATCGACACCAGCTTGTCCGGCCTGACGTAGGGGAGCGGCTCGATGAGCACGGCGCGCACGACGGAGAAGACCGAGGCGTTGGCGCCGGCGCCGAGGGCGACGACGAGGACGGCCAGGGCGCTGAAGCCTGGATGCTGGCGGAACGATCGAAGAGCGAGCCTGACGTCCTGCAGCATGCGGTCCTCCGGTGCCGTTTGGACGGAAGGACCGGCACGCCGGTTGGCTGCCGGCGTGTTAGCATTCGCGAGGGAGGCCGCTCTGAGCCTGCTTCACTCGCACCGGCAGGGTCTCGTCATCGTGCTGGTTCTACTGGTGGCCGGTGCGTCGGTCTGGCTTCTCGCGGCGCAGTCGAAGCGGCACGTCGTCAACGCGGGCTTCTGGTTCGAGGGTGTCACCTTCGATGACTCGGAGGTGGAAGCGGATCGCCTTGGGGGCGGCGTGACGGCCGCTGAAATGGCACGGATCGAGGCCGTGGCGTTCTCCGAGCTCCGCGCGGCGTTTGCCGGCGTTCGCATTGCCTTCAGCACCAGCCGCGCGGCCACCTATCGCGTGCGCGTCGTTCAAACGCTCCGGCATCCGACGTTTCCCCGATCGATCCCACCTGCCGGCGAGTCGCGGGGCATCTGGCCGCTCGGCGGCCAGGGTGCCGTCAACTTCCGCCTGCTGGCCAGCTACGCCGTCGCGCACGCCCCGTCCGGGACGCCTCGCGCCGAGATCATCGACGCCATCGGCCGCGGCGTCGGCCGCGCACGAGTTCGCGCACCAGATGCTCGGCAGCAAGGACATTCATCGCGGCAGGGACGTGCGGAGCTACGAGTTCTGGACCGCCGATCGGAGGGAGCAGTACTACGGCCCGATGCATTGGGACGTTGCGTGGCCGATGCTCCTGAAACGGCTGGGAGCTACGGAGTCGCCGACTCGGGGTTCGCGTAGATCCGTTCGAGACCCTTCTTGATGTCGTCGGTGATGTCGGCGATGCTGCGCGGCGAATCGTCGAACATCCGTGGCAGCGTGGCGGCCAGCAACTCCTCCACCCAGAAGAACTTCGGGATGTCCGAGGTCCGCCTGAACCGCCGCGGATGCTCGGGATCGCCTTTCAGAATGAGGTTCAGCGTCTCGGTGTAACGCTTGAACGTGGCTTCGCTCTGCTTGAAGAAATCCTTATGCGCCTGGAGGTCGGTGGGGGGAGGCGGTGGCGCGCTGAGGTTCGACTGCACGAGCGAGGTGTCGAACCGTGAGCGCGAGATGGCCAAGCCCCGCTTGCGCTTCGCGCGCGCGGTCTCCACATCGTGCTCGAAAAGGCTCGAGGCAAGCATCCACGCCGTTTCCGGCGCGAGCGCCTCCCGGATCACGCCGAGCGCGTAGAGATCGACATTCGAGATGCCGGGCCGGCTCGCGTCCGCGCCTGGCAGCGGCGCGATGCCGAACTGGAACGCCTCCTTGCCTTCGAACGCCCGCGCCCTGGCATCGTCGGGGAGCAGGTGAATCTTACTGAACCAGCGGCGCGAGAACACCGACTCATGGTAATGACCGCCGCGGTTAGGATTGGGGACGGGAAGCGTGGCGTCGTCCTGGCTCTTGATGGCGACGAGCTCCTTCATCAGCGAGATGGCGCGCTCGGCGTATGCACCGTCGAACAGCGCGACGACCTCTCCCAGCGCCTCCTTGTCGAGCGCGCACTGCTCCGGTCTTGGAAAGTCCCACCCGTACGTCCAGCACAGCTCGAAGAAGAAGCTGATGAAGTTCCGGTAGTCGCCCACGGTGTTCGGGATGGTGAACAGATGGCGCTTGCCCCCTTTGCGGCGCCTAGTGAACTGTCGTGCCTGCGACAGCACGTCATCCCACGTCTGCGGCGGGTCGCCGTCGAGCGCGTCGGCGTGGTACACGAGAACACCGACGTCGGCAAACGCCGGAATCATGACGTGGGGGTCGTGGGGACGCCTGCTGCAATCCCGCCACAGGTACGTGCCGTCCTCGAACCGGTCGGCTTCCGACTTCTCGAGCGATTTCTTCACCTCGTCGGGCACGTCGAGCAGGAGGCCGCGCTCCCGCAGGACGTCGATCACGTATTTGCGCAACTGCACGAGCTTGGTGTTCGAGTGGCCCGGGCCCGCGTAGCCCTGAAAGCTCCAGTGCGACGGCTGCGGGTTGTGCTTGCCGACCATCAGGAACTCGTAGTTCTGATTGTGTGGATAGCGCCCCCGGAAATCCTCGAAGGGCCGCTTGAGGACCTCCTCCTCGGATCGGTTCTCGAAGAACAGCTTTACGAACGGACGTTCCTCGTGCACCTGCTCGCGCGCGCCGCTCAGCAGCCCGACGCGCGCCCACCCGGCTTTCGGATCGACTGAGTAGAGGCCGCCGACGATCTTCGGCACCTTCAGCGCCGAGTCGTGACGAGACGCGCGCGACTTCAGGATGACGATGCCAGGCACGACACGGTTGTACTGCTCCTGGAAGTTGAAGCCGATGACGGTCGAGAAGACGTCGTTGGCGGGGATGTCGATCTCCGCGTAGGACGCGAAGACGCGCGGCGTGTGATAGGAGGCCAGCACCGTCACGTTGGGGAACGCGGCAATCAGGGTCATGACCGATCGCACGAACGACTCGTATTCCGTCTCGTCGGCGAAGCGGTATCGAAGCGTCGACAGCCCATGCAGAAAGAGCCGCGTGGTCACGTCCTCCCGTTCCCCCAGGAGGTTGTCGAGGGCCGCGAGCATCTCCTCCAGCACCATCTCGGCCGCATTGAGATGGAGGCATTCGCATCTGGTGTCGTCCTCGCACGACAGGATCGCCAGGCGATCGGCCAGCCTGTCCACACTTCGCAGGAAGGAGACGCACAGGGCGCGCTCGCCGGGTGCGGCCGCCGCGATGAACTGCGTGCCGAACTCGAACTTGCCGGAGCCGGCCGGACCGAGGAGCAGCACCTGATCGCCCACGGAAAACGGCCCGCCGTCGTGACGGATCATCTCGTCGAAGCCCGGCACGCCTGAATGCAAGCCCCGCGGCGGTACACCCCGCCCCGGGGCGGAGCCCGCGCACGCGCGCCGGCGCGT
>JBOGIW010000053.1:0-7158 GCA_050748045.1 Vicinamibacterales bacterium
GAGCACGGCGAGCGCGCCCGCGGCCCTTGCCCCCGGCGTCCTGAACGCACCAGGCGGAGCGAGCGCCCCGGGCACATCCAGCGCCCCAGGCACATCCGGCGCCCCAGGCGCAGCCAGCGCGCCTGTCGCGCCCGCTGCACCGAGCGCGCCCGCCGCACCAACCCTGCCGACCGCGCACGTGAGCGGTCCTCAGGGCGACCTGACCGCCCGGCGCATCGTGGTCCTGCTCGCGAAAGACGAGCGCCGCATGGAGCGGCTCGAGGCCTACGACGAGGTCAACCTCCGAGTCGACCAGCGGGTCGCCACGGGGGCGCGCCTCACGTACCTCGCGGGCGAGGGGCGCTACATCATGGCCGGCGCCGGCGTGGTGCCGGTGACCGTCTCCGAAGCGTGTCGCCGGACGACGGGCCGGACGTTGACCTTCTTCAGGGCGACCGATAACATCATCGTCGACGGCAACGAGGAGATTCGCACGCGGACCACGAGCGGCGGACCGTGCCCGCAGCCGCCGCGATGATCGCGACGCTGTGATGTCCACGTTGCGCACGGAGGCGCTCACCAAGTCCTACAGCGGTCGGACGGTCGTTCGCGGTGTCAGCCTCGACGTGGCCTCGGGCGAGGTGGTCGGCCTGCTGGGCCCCAACGGCGCGGGGAAGACGACGACGTTCTACATGACCGTGGGGCTGACGTCGCCCGACTCGGGTCGTGTATTCCTCAATGACGAGGACGTGACGGGCGACCCGATGTATGCGCGGGCCCGGAAGGGCATCGGGTATCTGCCGCAGGAGCCATCGATCTTCCGGGGCCTGTCGGTCGAAGAGAACATCCTGGCGATCCTCGAGACGCTCCCGCTCGACGCCGCGGCCCGCGCCAGGCGGCTGCAGGAGCTGCTCGCGGAGCTGAACCTGACGCCGCTCGCACGGGCTCCCGCCCATACCCTGTCCGGCGGCGAGCGCCGGCGGGCGGAGATAACGCGAGCGCTCGTGATCTCTCCGCGGTTCATCCTGCTCGATGAGCCGTTCGCGGGCATCGACCCGATCGCGGTAACGGATATTCAGAAGATCATCTTTCACTTGAAGGAGCGCGGCATCGGCGTCCTCATCACGGACCACAACGTGCGCGAGACGCTGCGGATCACCGACAGGGCCTACATCGTTCACGACGGCGTCATCTTCCGGAGCGGCACACCCGACTCGCTCGCCGCCGACGAGGACGTGCGCCGGATTTATCTGGGGACCGACTTCAGACTGGACTAAGATGATCCGATGCCCGGGCTGGCGAAGCTGAACTGACCGACATGGCGATTCAGCAGAAACTCCACACCAAGCTCGTTCAGAAGCTGATTCTGACGCCGTCGCTGCAGCAGGCGATCAAGCTTCTGCCGATGTCCACGCTCGAGTTGTCGGAGCTGCTCAACCAGGAAATGGTCGAGAACCCGATGCTCGAAGAGGTGCCTACGGAAGAGCTCCAGCCCGTCGAGCCCGCCCAGCAGGAGCAGCAGAAAACCGAAGATCAGAAGCAGCAGCAGCAGGAGAAGGGCGACGCCTGGGACGACCAGGACTACGAGTACTTCTTCGGCGACTACCTCGACGACGGCTATCGCCCGCGGACGCCCACGGAAGTGAAGGAGCTGCCGCCGATCGAGAACACCCTCTCGACGGCCGCCTCGCTCTCCGATCACCTGCTCTGGCAACTGTCGATGCAGACCGACGACCCGCTCGTCCGCGAGATCGGTGAAGCGATCATCGGCAACCTCGACGACGATGGCTACCTCGTGGCGACGGTCGAAGAGCTCGGATCGATGGGCCCGTGGTCGACCGAGGCCGTCGAGCGCGCGCTGCGGCTGCTCCAGAGCTTCGATCCGATCGGGGTGTGCGCGCGCGACCTGCAGGAGTGCCTCACGATCCAGATCCGGCATCTCGGCCTGGCGGGATCGCCCGCGGAGAGGATCGTCACCGAGCACCTCCGCCTGCTGCAGAACCACCAGGTGCCCGAGCTCGCGCGCAAGCTCGGGACGTCGATCGACGACCTGAAGCAGCACATCGAGCTCATCCGCCATCTCGACCCGAAGCCGGGCAGCCGCTACAACCCATCGCAGTCCCAGTACGTGATCCCCGACGTGTACGTCGTGAAGGTCGAGGACCAGTACGTCGCCGTGCTCAACGAGGAAGGGCTGCCGCAGCTCCGCATCAGCCCGGTCTACCGGCGGCTGCTCGACAAGGGCGCCGAGAACAGCGACGAAACGCGCGCCTACGTCAAGGACAAGTTCCGCTCGGCGCTGTGGCTGATCAAATCGGTGGAGCAGCGCCAGAAAACGATCCACAAGGTCGCGACGAGCATCATCAACTTCCAGAAGGACTTCCTCGATCACGGGATCGAGTACCTGCGCCCGCTCGTGCTGCGCGACGTGGCCAACGACATCGGCATGCACGAGTCCACCGTGAGCCGCGTCGTCACGAACAAATACATGCACACGCCCCAGGGCGTGTTCGAGATGAAGTACTTCTTCCACAGCGGGATCGCCAGCTCGTACGGCGAGGCGGTGTCGTCGGTCACGATCAAGCAGCGGATCCGGAAGATCATCGAGCAGGAGGATCCCCGCAAGCCGCTGAGCGACTCGAAGATCGTCAGCATCCTCCAGCGCGAAGGACTGGAGCTGGCGCGGCGCACCATCGCCAAGTACCGCGAAGAGCTGAAGATTCCGACCTCGAATCAACGCAAGGTCTTGTACTGAGTTGGCCGCCCCGAGGGGCGGGCCAGAGACAGACACCTTCCTCATGCGTCTCGTACTCACCGGCCGGCACCTCAGGGTTACTCCCAGTCTGCGTCAGCTCGTCCAGGATGGTCTCGAGAAGCTCGATCGGGTGCTGCACGACAGCGCCGTGTCGCTCCAGGCCGTGCTCTCGCGGCAGAAGCACCGGCACCGCGTGGAGATGACGCTGCATGCGCGCGGCGAGCACTTCTTCCACGCCGCCGGGAGCGGCAAGGACTGGGACACGGCGATCAACCAGGCGCTCGACAAGGTCGAGCAGCAGGCCCGCCGTCTGAAGGGGAAGTGGGTGGAGGGGCGCCGCCAGGCCGTGTCGCCCGGGAAGGCCGGGGAACGGCCGGCCGAGCGCCTCGGACGCGGCGCCGGCGAAGACGGGCGCGGCGTGCGGATCATCCGCGCGCGCCGCACGGCGCCGAAGCCGATGTCGGTGGACGAGGCCGCGCTCGAAGTCGGCGACCACGCCGGCGCGTTCATCGTCTTCCGCAACGCCAGCACGGAGGCCGTGAACGTGCTGTTCCGCCGCCCCGACGGCAACCTCGGGCTCGTCGAGCCCGAAGCCTGACGATGCCCAGGGCGCCTCGAGCCGTGCAGTCTTGAGCCTTCGACGATGACGCCCACGGTCACCGTCTCGGGGCTGCTGCGAAGCCGGCCCGAGGCGATCGGCCTTGCCCTCGACGTGGTGGCCGGCGCCGCCGGCCTCGAGCGCCCCATCGCGAGCCCCCACATCCAGAAGACCGGGCTCGCGCTTGCCGGGTTCCACGAGTACATCCGGCCGGGGCGCGTGCTCGTCTTCGGCGAGAGCGAGATCCGCTACATCGAGAGCCTCGCGCCCGCCGAGCGCCTGCACGCTCTCGAGAGCACGTTCGGGCACGACATCCCGTGCGTCATCATCACCGGCGGGTGGCCGCCACCCCCCGAGATGGTCACCGCCGCCGAGGCGCACCACATGCCGCTGCTCCGGACGGCCGTCACGACCCCTCTGGCGATCGCGAAGATTACGACGCTGCTCGACGACTCGCTGGCGGTGCGGGAGATCTTCCACGGCGTGCTCCTCGACATCCTCGGACTGGGCGTGCTGATCGTCGGCGAGAGCGGCCTCGGCAAGAGCGAATGCGCCCTCGACCTCATCGTCCGCGGGCACCGCCTGGTGGCCGACGACGCCGTCGAGATCCGCCGGCGCGGCGAGACGGTGGTGATCGGCTCCTGCCCGGAGATGACACGGCACCACATGGAGATCCGGGGACTCGGCGTCATCAACGTGCGAGACCTGTTCGGTGTGGCGTCGACGCGGTCGTCCAAGCGCGTGGAGCTCGTCGTGCAGCTCGAGCGCTGGGACCCCGCCCGTGAGTACGATCGGCTGGGCCTCGACGACTCGGTGTACGACCTGCTCGGCATCCGCGTGCCGCTCATCCGCATGCCCGTGGCGCCGGGCCGCAGCCTGGCGATCCTCGTGGAAGTGGCGGCGCGGAACCAGCTCCTGCGCACGCGCGGGCTCAATGCCGCGCGCGACCTCGTCAACCGGCTCGATCGCCGGCTCCGCGAGCGGGCCGACGTCGATCCGGATGACGTGGAGCCCGGGGAGGACCTGTGAAGCCCACCCGGTCCGGCAGGAGGCGGACCCCTCGCGGGGCCCGCGCCATCGGGCCACCCGGACGCCGGAAGAAGCGGTTCATCGTCGTCACCGGCCTCTCGGGCGCGGGCAAGTCGCACGCGATCCGCGCGCTCGAGGACCTCGGCTACTTCTGCGTCGACAACCTGCCGACGATGCTGATCCCGACGCTGGCGGAGATGGCGACACGCGAGGACGCGGCCATCGAGAAGGTGGCGATTGTCGTCGACGTGCGCGAGGGGGGGTTCCTGCCCGAGTTCCCGCGCATCTACCGGCGGCTGCGGGCGATGCCGGCGCTCGAGCCGAAGCTGATCTTCCTCGAGGCGAACCAGCAGACGCTCGTCCGCCGGTTCAGCGAGACGCGCCGGCCCCACCCGCTGGCGCCGGACCGGTCGGTCACCGAGGGCATCCGCGAGGAGCGCGCGAAGCTCAACGCGATCCGTGGCATGGCCGATATGATCGTCGACACGTCGAACCTGACCGTCCACGAGCTGCGGGACGTGTTCATGCGCATGTCCCGCGGCACCCGCCAGCACAACGAGATGATGGTCAACCTCGTGAGCTTCGGGTACAAGCATGGCGTGCCGGTCGATGCCGACCTCGTGTTCGATGTGCGCTGCCTCCCGAACCCGCACTTCGTGGAGCGGCTTCGGGGCCTGACCGGGCGCGACCGCGCCGTCGTCCAGTACATGCGCCGGCACGGCGCGACCCGGGAATTCCTCGACAAGCTGACGTCGTTCCTGCGCTTCGCGCTGCCGCAGTACGTCGAGGAGGGCAAGAGCTACCTGACCGTGGCCGTCGGCTGCACGGGCGGACAACATCGCTCGGTGATGATCGCCGAGGCCCTGAAGAAGACGCTCGCCGACATCCGGAACGTCCGCGTGCGCGTCAAGCATCGGGATAGCTGAGCTAACCATGACGTTCCAGGTTCCGGGTTCAACGTTCCGGGTTCGGGTTCGGGGTTCTGTTCCCTGTTCGCGGTTCGGGGGTCGAGGTTCGTCGTTCCCGGCAACCGGTCGCGACGACGAACTGAGAAGCCGGAACCCCGAACCTCGAACCCCGGACAGAACTTCGAACCTGAACCTGGAACGTGGAACCTGGAACCCGAACCTGGAACGTGGAACGTGGAACCCGGAACTGCAGGATCTGCCATGATTGGCGTCGTCGTCGTCACGCACGGACAGCTCGCGACGGAGCTGCTGAATGCCGCCGAGACCATTGTCGGCGATCTGCCGCGCTTTACGGCGGTCTCGATCGGCTGGCACGAGGACGTGCAGGATGCGCGGGACGAGATCGCGCGGGCCATCGGGCGCGTCGAGGCGGAGCACGGCATCCTCCTGCTGACCGACATGTTCGGCGGCACCGCGTCGAACCTGGGCATCACGTTCCTCGAGGAAGGCCGCGTCGAGGTCCTCACCGGCGTGAACCTGCCGATGCTGATCAAGCTCGCGAGCATGACCGAGCGCGGCGACGTGCTGGAGGTCGCGCGCGAGCTCCGCGAGCACGGCAAGAACGCGATCTGGGTGGCGTCGGATCTCCTGCGCGGGGACAAGGGTTGAACATGGACAACTCCCAACTCCCAACTCCCAACTTCCAACTCCCAATGGGACTTCACTTGTGCGCTCGCGCGCCGTCACGGATGGCCGGGATAGGCGGGAGAGTCATGAGAGAAGGCCATTCGGTGTGGCAGTTGGAGTCGCGAATTGGGCCTGGAGATTGGGAGGTGGGGATTGGGAGTTGGGGATTGGGAGATTGTGAGTTGAGAGGTGGGAGTTGATGTGACCTCGCGGTCCATTGTGGTCAACAATCAGCTCGGGCTGCACGCGCGGGCCGCGGCGAAGTTCGTGCACATGGCGACGCGCTACGAGGCGCAGATCCGGGTGGGGCGCGACGGCACGGTGATGGACGGCAAGAGCATCATGGGCATCCTGCTGCTGGCGGCGGCCCGCGGCACGGCCATCACGATTTCCGCGGACGGTCCCGACGAGGCGGCCGCCGTGGAGGCGCTCTGCGGGCTGGTGGCATCCGGCTTCGGCGAGGAACCGTGGAACGGCTGACGGGCATCGGCGTCTCGGACGGGGTCGCGGTGGGTCCCGCGCTCGTGGCGATTCAGCGCACGCAGGTGATCCGCTTTCCGATCGCCTCGGAGCGCGTGTCGCGGGAGCTCGCGGCGCTCGCGCGCGCCCGCGAGCGATCGCAGGCGCAGCTCCAGCAACTGCGATCGCGCGTCGCGTCGCTCCGCGGCGCGGACCTCGCGGCGATCTTCGACGCGCAGATCCTGATGCTGGACGACCCGCTGCTCGTCTCGCGCGCCGCCACGATCGTGCGCGACGAGCGCGTGAACGCCGAGTGGGCGGTGCAGAGCGCGGTCGACGAGCTCGCGGCCGTGTTCAACGACCTCGCCGATCCGTACCTGCGCGAACGGAAGGGCGACCTGCACGACATCGCGGGGCGCCTGCGCATGAACCTGCGCGACGAAAAGGGCAGCGCGCGCGACTTCCTGCAGGACCTCGAGACGCCGTGCGTGCTCATCGCCGACGAGCTGACGCCGTCGGTCGTGGCGCAGCTCGACTGGACGCGGATTCGCGGCTTCGCGACCGACGCCGGCAGCCGCACGTACCACACGGCCATCCTCGCGCGATCGCTCGGCGTCCCCGCCGTCGTCGGCCTCCATGACGTGAGCCGGCGCGTGCCGCCCGGCGCGTGGGTGATCGTCGACGGCGCCACGGGGGAAGTGGTGATCAACCCGGGCGCCGCCGCGCGGCAGGAGGCCGAGGCC
>JBOGIW010000054.1:0-10579 GCA_050748045.1 Vicinamibacterales bacterium
CTTTTTGTTTTCCGCGGGAGGTCCCATGCCGCGCACGTCCGCCGTCATGATCCTGGCGATCGCATTCGCTGCGCCGGCCGCGGCGCAACAGGTGGCCGATGATCAGACCCGCCGCGAGGCGCTCGCCTACTACCGGGCCGGCAACGAATTCCTGTCGGCTGAGCAGTTCGAGAAAGCCGCCGGCGCGTTCCAGAAAGCGATCGACACCGACCCGCTGCTGGCCCTCGCGCATTACGGGCTGGGACAGTCCTACATGGGCCTCCGCCGCTACGCGAGCGCCATTCAGGCCTACACCGGCTGCCGCGCGGCGTATCAGCGCCTGGCGGGCCTTGCGCAAAGCGACCAGGTGAACGTGGACCGCCAGCGCGACGAGGAGATCCGCGAGCTCCGAGAGGCGGTGCGGGCGCTCCAGTCAGGCCGCCTCAAGACGGCGACCGGCGATCCGAGCCAGCGGATCCTCGGGTTGGAAACACGCATCCGCGACCTGGAGCGCCTCAAGCAGCGCAACATGGATCCCATGCGGCCGCCCGCTGAGGTGTCGCTGGCGCTCGGCAGTGCCTACTTCCGCAATGGCGATCGGCAGGATGCCGAGCGCGAGTGGCTGGCGGCGATCGAGACCAACCCCTCGCTCGGAGAGGCGCACAACAACCTCGCCGTGATCTACATGATGACCGGCCGGAAGAAGGAGGCGGAGGCGGCCGTCAAGGCGGCGGAAAGAGCGAAGTTCCCGGTCAACCCCCGATTGAAGGACGACATCAAGCGCATGACGACCTAGCGCAACGCCGCGCCCGGCCTACTCGAATCGGAGCGCCTCGATCGGTTCCAGCCTCGAGGCGCGCTTCGCCGGGTAATACCCGAAGAACACCCCCGTCGCGGCCGCGATGCCGAACGCCAGCAGAATCCCCGCGACGGAGAGCTCCGTCGAGAAGCGCAGGAACTGTCGCAGGCCGCCGGCGGCGGCCATCCCGGCCAGGACACCGGCGACGCCGCCGATCAGGCTGAGCGTCACGGCCTCGGCGAGAAACTGCAGGAGCACGTCGCGCGCCCGCGCGCCGACGGCCATCCGCAGGCCGACCTCGCGCGTCCGCTCGGTCACGGCGAGCAGCATGATGTTCATGATCCCGATGCCGCCGACGAGGAGCGACACCGCCGCCACGCTCGCCAGGAGCAGCGTCATCGTCCAGCTCGCCCGCTCGAGGGTGCGCGCGAGCTGCTCGAGCGTGACCTGCTCGAAGTTGAACACGTTGCCGCCGATCGCCCGCGCCACCGAGGGGTGCAGCCCCTTGGTCAGCACGTCACGCGCCTGCGTTTTCACGGTGAAGTCGTCGGGCTGCGCATCGCCGATGCCGTGGCGCGTGCGCAGCAGCTCCGAGGCCTGGCGCGCCACGCGCGAGACCTCGCCGGAGTTGCGGACGGTCACGGTGATGGTGTTCAGCTTCGTGAGATTGAGCAGCCGGTGCACGGTCGTGTACGGCGTGTAGACGGCGTCGAACTGGTCGTCGCCGGGCGCCGGCGTCGCCGTCCACGACGTGGAGCCGATGACGCCCACGACCTCGAAGGGCTGGTTCCAGACGCGCACCTCGCGGCCGACGGGGTTCACGCCGGTGCCGAACACCCGGTCGCGCACGACGCTCCCGAGCACGACCACCTGATCCGCGCGGCGCTGGTGCCCGCGCGTGAAGAAGTCGCCGTGCAGGAACGTCCAGGCGCGGCGGATCTGCGGGATCTCGAGGTCGGTGCCGTGGAGCCGCGTGAACCAGCGCCTGTCGCCGGCGACAATACGCGCATTCTCGTGCACGCCGGAAGCGACGTACTGGACGCCGCGAATGCCGCTGCGGATCGCCTCGGCGTCGGCGCTCGTCAGCGTGGCCGCGGCGCCGAGGCCCGCGGCCGCGTCGCCGAGCCGCTGCCGCGCCGTCGGGTGATTGTGCTTCTCCATCGGGTCGTCTTCCGGATGGTACGACGCCCGCTCCGCGTCATCCGCCTCCCGAAGCCATGCCTGATGATCGACGACGCCGCCGCCGTCGTCCGGCGCCGCGGCCCTGTAGTTGCCCGCGGTGATGACAATCACGTTGAGGCCGGCGGCCATCACCTGCTGCTCGATCGACGACTGCGCGCCGCGCCCGAGCGCCGTGGTCGTGACGACCGCGCCCACGCCAATCGTCATGCCGAGCATCGTCAGCGCCGTCTGGAGCCGGTTGCGCGCGAGCGCGCGCGCGGCGATGTGGAAGCCGAGGCGATAGTCCATGTCGCATCCATCAACCGCGAGATCCACGGCACGCACGAAGGCTTCGTGGCCGTGGCGGCTCTCGTGATCACGAATCCGCCGGCGTCGCCGCCAGCTCGTACTCCGCGACGCGACGGGCGCCGTTCGCCTCGTCGCGAACGATGAGGCCGTCGCGGAACGTCACGAGCCGCGAGCCGTACTCGGCGATCGAGGTCTCGTGGGTGATCAGCACGATCGTAATCCCCTGCTCGGCATTGAGCCGCTGAAAGACCCCCATGATCTCCACGCTCGTGCGGCTGTCGAGGTTGCCGGTCGGCTCGTCCGCCAGCAGGATCGACGGTCCGTTGATGAGCGCGCGCGCGATGGCCACGCGCTGCTGCTGCCCGCCCGACAACTGGTTCGGATGGTGCTCGGCGCGGTCGGCGAGGCCGACAGCGGCCAGCGCGTCCAGCGCCTTCTTCCGCCGCCCCGACGCGCCGAGCTTGTGGCCGTGGTAGAGGAGCGGCAGCTCCGCGTTCTCGAGCGCCGACGTCCGCGGCAGCAGGTTGAAGCCCTGGAACACAAACCCGATCCTCCGGTTCCGGACCTCCGCGAGCTCGTCGGCCGTCAGATGCGAGACGTCCCGGCCGTCGAGCAGGTACTGGCCGGCCGTGGGACGATCGAGGCAGCCGAGGATGTGCATGCAGGTCGACTTGCCGGAACCCGACGGGCCCGCCACCGTGACGAACTCGCCGGCCGCCACGCCGAGCGAGATGCCGCGCAGCGCCGGCACGGCCACCTCGCCCACGTGATAGGTCTTGGTGACGTTCGTGAGCGATATCAGGCTAATTGGTCAGCTCCTTCTTGACGGGAGGCACCTGCCCGGCGAACGCGTAGAGGACCGTGGCAATCGACTTCTCCGCGCCCGCCAGCCCGTAGACCTTTCCCGCGCCCTCGATCACGTAGTACTCGTTGGCCGCGTGCGCCCCGCCGCCGTGGCCGGCCGCGCCGCCGACGATGGGGATGTGGATCGGGGATTTCTCGTCGTTCACGAACAGGTACGCCGGCCAGTAGCCGCCGAGGATCGACTCGTTCGCGGCCGGCTCGGTGTAGGTGATGCCGAAGATCTCGTACGACGTCCGGAGCGCCCGGGCGATGTCGGTGTCGTAGCGCATTCTCGACCACGGCACGTCGCCGATGAGCTTCAATTCGACGTCCTGGAAGCCCTTCGCGTCGAGGAAGGCGCGGATCTTCTTCACCAGATCGGGCCCGGTCTGGTTGGGCACGTACCGCATGTTGTGCTTCGACGTCACCTTGTTCGGCAGGATCGCGCCGGCGCCGCCCGCGTACATGTTGCCGCCCCAGATGCCGTCCATGTTGAACGAGATGCCGTAGCGGGCCTGCGTCAGGTACTCGAGCGGGTCGTCGGCGATGAACCGCGCCACGCCGATGTTCTGGGCCGCGATCGTCATGTCGACGCGCGACGCCTGCGTGCGCAGCTTCTCCAGCTCCGGCTCCGACAGCGGCACGACGTTGTCGTAGAAGCCCGGCACGTTCGTGCGGTTGCCGTCCTCGGAGATGAGCGTGTTGAGCATCGTGATGTGCCGCCACGCCGGCGAGTCGACCGACCGCTTGTTGGCGCCGTGAATGTCGGACTTCGTCGGACCGCGGCCCCACCGTTCTCCGCTCGTCGTGAGCTCGATGTAGACGCACCCCTCGGACCCGCCCGAGAACTCGCCGCCGCCGCTGAAGCCCTGGCCGCCGAACCGGTACATGGCCTCGGCGTCCTCGAAGAGCTCCGGGTGATCGCGCACGAACTTGCGGAGGCCGATCGACATGCGCTCCTCGTCGCCTTCGGCGACGACGATGAGGTTGACCGGGAGCCGGCCGTGCACCGCCTTGATCGCCCGGAACGCGTTGAGCTGGGCGATCTGCGGGCCCTTCGAGTTGGTCGCCCCCCGGCCCATCAGCACCTTCTTGAACGGCGGCAGCTCCACCAGGCGCCCCTCGAAGGGGGGCACCAGCCACGCGTCCGGCTGCGTGATCGGCATCGTGTCGTACATCCAGTAGATCAAGAGCGTGCGCGGCGCGCCTTCGTCGCAGCGCGCATAGACGACGGGGTTCCCGGGCGTGCCGTACTCGGTGATCCCGACGTCGTATACCTCGGAGCGCTGGCATCCGAGCTCGTCGAAGAAGCCCTTCACCATCTGGGCGGATTCCTGGATGCCTTCGCCGGTATTGGAGATGCTGGGCTGCTGGATCCACTTCTGAAAGGCCACGACGTGCTCGTCGATGTGCGCGTCGATGTAGTCGTAGACCTTCTTTACCTGATCCGGCACACGGGCGAGATCCGGCTTGACCGTCTCGTCGCCGTACGGGCGGATGCCGAGCGCCGGGACGACGGCGTCGGAGGCCGGCTGGGCGTTCCCGCCATCCCGTTCACCAGAGCACGCCGCCACGGCAACGAGCAACAGGAGCAGCACGAGCACACGCATAGGCTCTCCTCTCTTGCGCTGTACGGGCCCTGCGATTCGGCGCTTTGCGCCTCGCTCAGGGCGGGGCCCTTCGACGTGCTCAGGGCGGGCCGATGCTACAGTCCGCTCCACGAGGTGTCAACGTTCGTGCGCTCGCCGGTTGTCTTCGCTTGTCTCGTGATGACGGCCGCTTCGTGCGGCCCCCGGGCGGCCGACTCGATCGACGCGGCGGCGGAGGAGTACGTCGCACTCGCCCGCGGCGTGGAGCGTCGTGACCAGCGGCTCACGGGACGAATCGCCGCCGCGCACGATCGCGTGAGCCGGCTCGAGGCGCGCGACGGCCGCCGCGCGTTCCTGCTCGCCCAGCTTCGAGCGCTCGAGCGTCGCGCGCGGTTCCTCTCGGGCGCGCGTACGTCGATTCGCGAGGAGGCGGGGGCGCTCGGCCTGTCGCCGCCGCCGTACGACGGCAGCCGCGCCGCCGCGCTCCGCGCCGAGCTCGATGCTGTGCTGCCCGGCCAGGGGCTGCTCGTGGACCGGCTCGCACAGCATCGACAGGCGTCGGCACTCCCGCGCGCGCGCCTCGATGCCGTGTCGAACCGGCTCGTGGACGAGTGCCGGGCACGGACGCCGGTGCCCGACGACCTCCTCGACGCAGGCGTCGAGCTCCGGTACGTGATCGATCGGCCGTGGCCTGCCTTTACATCGTACCGAGACGACGGTCGCAGCACGGTCGAGATCCGCCGCGACGCCGCCTGGTTCGAAGCCGATCTGCGGAGAGTCCTGTGCCACGAGACCTACCCCGGCCACCATCTGCAGAACCTCGTGTGGGACGATCTGCGCGACCGGCGTGGATGGGTGGAGCTGGCCGTCACGCCGGCGTTCACGCCGCACGGCGCCATGGCCGAGCGGCTCGCGGTCGCCGCGACCGACCTGGCGGTGCCCCGTGCCGAGCGCCCCGCGGTGTCGCGCATCCTCGACGACCTTGCACCGCTCGCCCTCGCCCTGGCCATCGCGACCGCCGACGGCGAGATCGCGCGCGACGCAGGCCTCCGGCGGCTGCGAGACGAGGTCCTGATGCCCGATGCCGGCGGCTTCCTCGCGTTCGTCGAGGAGAACCGCTCCATGGCGGTCGCCTACGTGACACCAGTCCCCGGCGTGCGCGATTGGCAGACCTATCTCGCACTCCTCCGATCGCCGGAACGGCTCGTGGGCGGAGCGGTACGGTAGCCAGCGGAGCGGACGGAGAGAACGGTGCCACACCCGCGACCCATCGAATTCGCGGATCTGCGTTTCCGGAGGGCCAACGGAGCAGACGGAGGGAACGGTGTCACACGGAGAAGCGGAGAAACGGAGGAAGAGACGGCTCCCGGACGCCGGCTTGGCTCGCCGCAAGGCGCGCCCTACAATGCCGGCGATGCGCGTGTGTCTGTTGCTGTTCCTCACGGGCGCCGGCGGCTGTCAGTTCTCGGTCGGGTGCGGCGCCGAGGGTCCGCCGTCGCCCGCCGGGACCCGTGCGCAGTCCGCGACTCCACACGGCGATCACGCGCCGCATCACGGCGGCGTGGTGATGATGAAAGGCGACCTGCACTACGAGGTCGTGCTGGATCCATCGGGACGCTATCGGCTCTACTTCACCGATGCGGTGCGCCTGGACCTGCCGGCGTCAACCGCGGCGCGCGCCTCGATCGTGGTGATTCGCCCGGACGAGCCGCCGGAGCGCGTCGCGCTGGAGATCGACGAGGCGGGCGAAAGCTGGGTCGGACAGGGCCAGGCGGTGGCGAACCCCGCCGGCACGACGGCCCGTATCGCGTACACGCTGCGCGGCGAGGAGCCGTACTGGGTCGATCTGCCGTTCGACGCGCGGCCTACTCGTACCGAAGCGCATCAATAGGGTCGAGCCGCGACGCCTTTCGAGCGGGATAGAAGCCGAAGAACACGCCGACGCCGACGGCAATGGCGAACGCCAGGCCGACGGCCCCGATGGAGACGCGCGTGGGCCACTCGAGGAGCGCCTCGATGCCCGCCGCCGCCGCGAAGCCGAGTGCGATCCCGGCGAGCCCGCCTGCCACGCTGAGCGCCACCGCCTCGACGAGGAACTGCACCAGCACGTCTCGCGATCGCGCGCCCACGGCGCGGCGGACGCCGATCTCGCGTGTCCGCTCGGTCACGGCCACGAGCATGATGTTCATGATCCCGATGCCGCCGACGATGAGGGAGACGGTGGCGACGCCGGCGAGGAGCGCCGTCATCGTGGCATTGGCCCGCGAGAGCGTCCCGTGCATCTCGTCGAGCGTCATCTTGTCGAGGGTCGGCAGGTTCGCCAGCGCGAACGCGGCCACCGAGGTGTACAAGCCCTTCGCCAGCGCTTCGGCTGCCTGGGTTCGCACGACGAAGTCGTCAGGGGTGGCGCCGCCGGGGAGCCCGTGGCGTGCGCGCAGGAGTCGCGTGATGTCTTCGGCCGCACGCGACGCCTCGCCGGCCTCGTGCGTGGCCACGACGACGCCGTGGAGATGGGCGATGCCGAGCATCTGCTGCAGCGTCGTGTAGGGCACGAACACCGTCTCCGCCTGGTCGGCCGCCGTGGATCCGGAGACGCCCACGACCTCGAAGCGCTGCTGCCTGATCTCGACCTCCTGGCCCAGGGCGCGCGCGGCGCCGCCGAAGAGCCGCGTCGCCACGGCACGGCCAAGCACCGCCCTGCGGCCGCGGCTCTCCACGTCGGCGCGAGAAAAGAACGTGCCGGCGTCGAAGCGCCAGTCATACATGAACGGAAAGGCGACGTCGGTGCCCTGAATGCGGCCGAAGACGCGCGCGGCGCCGGCCGACGTGAAGGCGCGATCGCTCACGCCGGCCGCGCGATGGGCCACGCCCTCGACGCCGCCGATGGCGTCGGCGTCGGCCGCCGTCAGCGTCGTCGCGGCGCCGTGACCCGACGGGATGTTCACGGCATCGCCGCCGCGGATGTAGTTGCCGGCCGTGACGACGATCAGGTTGGCGCCCGCCGAGCGCATCTCGGTGGCCACGACCGCCTGCGCGCCGTTGCCGAGCGCCACCATGGCCATCACCGCGGCCACCCCAATCACGATGCCGAGCATCGTGAGCGCCGTGCGCAGCACGTTGCGCCCGAGGGCGCGAACCGCGACGCGCAGCGCCACCGTCAGGGGCATGGGCCAGTGCCGGGCGAGCCGTGACGGCCCACGTCACATCTCCTGCGCGTCGATCTGCGCGCGTTGCAGCGTCCCGCTGAAGTCCACGTAGATCGACTTCCACTCCGAGAACACGTCGAGCGCCGCCGTGCCGGCTTCGCGGTGCCCGTTGCCCGTCGCCTTCGTTCCGCCGAACGGGAGGTGCACCTCGGCGCCGATCGTGGGCGCGTTCACGTAGAAGATGCCGGTATAGAGATCACGCATCGCTCGGAACGCCGCGTTCACATCGCGCGTGTAGATCGACGCGGACAGGCCGTAGGCGACGCCGTTCCCGATCGCGATGGCCTCGTCGAGCGAGCGGCACCGCATCACCGAGACGACCGGCCCGAAGATCTCCTCCTGCGCGATGCGCATCCGCGGATCGACGTCGCCGAACACCGTGGGCTCGTGAAAGAACCCCTTCGCGTGCTCGCCTCGCTCGAGCCGGTGCCCGCCGGTCAGGAGCGTCGCTCCCTCCGCCTTGCCGATCTCGACATAGCCCATCACCGTCTGGAGCTGCGCCTCGCTGACCGACGGCCCGACCTGCGTGCGCTCATGCAGACCGTTCCCCACGCGCAGGGCCTTCGCCCGCCTCGTGAACTCGCCGACGAACGCGTCGTACACCTGTTCGTGCACGGCGACGCGGCTGGCGGCGGTGCAGCGCTGGCCCGTCGTGCCGAAGCCACCCCAGAGGCACCCCTCGACGGCGAGCTCGAGCTGCGCGTCGTCCATGATGATGATGATGTTCTTGCCGCCCATCTCGAGATGGACCTTCTTGAACGCGGGCGCCGCGTTCCCGCTCACCGTCCGTCCGACGGCGGTCGAACCGGTGAACGACACGACGCGCACGGCCTCGTGCGTCGACAGCAGCGTGCCGACGTCGGCCCCGCCCGTGACGAGGTTGACGACGCCCCGCGGGATGCCCGCCTCCTCGAGCACCTTCACGAAGTTGAGCGCGGAGAGCGGCGTCAGCGTGGCCGGCTTGAAGACCACCGTGTTCCCGCACACGAGGGCCGGCATGATCTTCCACGACGGGATCGCCATCGGGAAATTCCAGGGCGTGATCGTCGAGCAGACGCCGAGCGGCTGCCGCACGGACATGGCGAACTTGTCGCGGAGCTCCGAGGGGACCGTCTGACCGTACTGACGGCGTCCTTCGCCCGCCATGAAGTAGGTCATGTCGATCGCCTCCTGGACGTCGCCGCGCGTCTCCTCGAGCACCTTGCCCATCTCGCGCGTCATGTCGCGCGCGAACTGTTCTTTGCGCGCGACGAGGAGCGCGGCGGCACGATAGAGCACGTCGGCCCGCTTGGGCGCCGGCACGAGCCGCCAGCGCGCGTACGCGCGCTCGGCGGCGGCCACGGCGGCCCGAGCGTCGTCCACGGACGATTCCTGGAAGAGTCCGATGAGGTCGTCCCGATCGGCCGGGTTGCGGTTCTCGAACACCGTGCCGCGTCGCGAGGCGACCCATTCGCCGTCGATGAAGTTGTGGTACGTCTGAACCGTGGATTGCACAGGCGTCGGCATCACCCTCAAGAGTGCCCCATCCCTCACGGCGCGGCAAGGGTCGGGCTGTGCTCCGTGGTAACGACCAAAGGTCGCTGAGGTTGCCGAAAAGTCATCCTCGGACGATCGTCCGCTGTTCAGGTGGTCGGTGGGGCGAACCGCCTTCTTCAGAACGATTTAGACCCCTTACGGCCCTGGCCTCGTTCTGGGGCAGCGGACAACGGGCTTCTGGGTCTGCGCACACCTGCGCGAAACCTGAGCCAAATGCGCGCCTTCCTCCGTGGCACGGTTCCTGAATTGACGTGGGCAGGAAGGGCGGGGTATCGACATGGCAGACGCAAACTGGAACGTCACCACGCCGGTGCAGAAGGTTGTCGTCGTGAACGGCAACACCGAGGTGCTCGGCATGCTGGAGACGGTGCTCGATGCCGGCCGCTACGACATGGTGTTCGTCGAGTCGAGTGACCGCGCCTATTCACAGATCAAGAAGGTCGTCCCGCACCTCGTGATTCTCTGCGCGCGCATCGACGACGTGAACGGCTTCCACCTGCTCACGATGTTGAAGCTGGATGTCGAGACCAGGGACATCCCGGTGCTGACGTATACGAGCGAATACGAGGGACAGGACTTCGACACCGCTGTCTCGCAGATCGCCGAAGACGAAGAGGGCATGCTGCCGTCGCGTCCGGCGCTCCGTATGAACTGAGGTTGGGTGCATGCTACACTCGGGCGCTGATGGCGCCCGAGAAGCGCGACACCGACCGCGTCTCGATCCTTGGCGAGCTCCACGGCGAGATCATGGTGTTCGAGCCGATGGTGATCAAGGAGATCAGCAGCGGCGGGGCCCAGATCGACACGCGCTTCCCCCTGCAACTCGATTCCCTGCACGATTTGCGTCTCACCCTCGGCGACCGCTCGGTCGTAATCAAGGGGCGGGTGGCCCACTGCCGCATCAGCGACGTGGATCAGGACATCGTGATGTACCGGTCGGGCATGGAGTTCATTGAGCCCTCGGAACGCGTCCAGGCCGTCATCCTCGATTTCCTGGACGCCGTCAAGGCCGGGCGCCGGGCGGAATAGCGCATCCGAATCCCTACCTGGCCCTCAGGTGCTCGAGATAGTCGCCCGACTCGATGCGCTGCGCGCGGCCGAGGGGGGCGTTGTAGAAGTAGGCCCAGGCGTCGACCGTGGGGCCGCTCTCGAGTGTC
>JBOGIW010000055.1:0-8064 GCA_050748045.1 Vicinamibacterales bacterium
CCCCGGCATCGCGGTCGTATACGCGCTGGAGGAGATCGACGGCGACGTCTTCATCGCCGCCGAGCACGTCAAGGGACGCACGCTGAAGGCCGAGCTGCTCGACGGCCCGCTCGGCCCGGCGCGCGCGCTCGAGACGGCGATCGACATCGCGCGCGCGCTCAGTGCGGCCCACGACGCGGGCATCGTGCACCGCGACCTCAAGCCGGAGAACATCCTGCGCACCGGGAACGGCGGCATCAAGATCCTCGACTTCGGCATCGCGCAGTTCACCGACCGAACGCTGACGCAACTGACCCTCGCCGGCGCCGTGCTCGGAACGCCCGCCTACATGGCGCCCGAGCAGCTCGTGAGCGGCGACGTGGACTTCCGCGCCGACCTCTACGCGCTCGGCGTGATGCTCGTGGAAATGGCCACGGGCGTGCACCCCCTTGCCGGCGGGTCGAGTCCGCGCGAGGCGTTGCCGGACGCGCTTCGGACGATCGCCGATCGATGCCTCGCACGCGATCCGCGGGCGCGTCCGCGCTCGACGCGTGCGCTCCTGGCCGAACTGGAGTCCATCCGCGAGCATCTCGCGCGCCCGGGCGCGCCGGCAGCGGGCACCCGCCGGTCGCTGACGCCCCGCTGGTGGTGGGAGTTTCACCAGGCCGTCGCCGGCCTCGTCTACTGGCTCATGGCCATTCCGGTCTGGAATGCACGCGGGCTCGTCGGAGGCACCGCGGGCCGCGCGGTGTTCGTGGCGACGCTCATCGCGATCATCGTGTCGGCGAACCTGCGCTTCCATCTCTGGTTCACGTCACGCTTCTATCCGGCGGAGCTGCCGTGGGTGCGCGGGCGCACCGCGCGATGGATTCGTCTGGCCGACTGGGTCTTTGCCGCCGCGCTCGCCGCCGCGGGGCTGCTCACCGGTGACGCCAACCCGCCGCTGGCGACGTTCATGCTCTCGATGGGAGTCGGCGTGGCGGTCGTCTTCCTGTTCGTCGAGCCGGTGACGGCGCGGGCGGCGTTCCGGCGGTCGTGACGCCGGCGCCGGCGCGTCAGCGTTCAAACACAAACGTCGGTGTCGCGACGATCAGCCACTCGGTGTCGCCCGCCGGGCGCCGCGTGAACGGATCGCGGAGCTCGAGAATGTCGAAGCCCGCGTCACGGAGGTCGCCTTCGACGTACTTCGGCTCGATCTCGTGACTCCTCTCCTGGCGCGCGCGCGATCCGCCGCGACGGCTCTCGACGATCGGCTCCACGATCACCAGGTCGCCGTCCGGCTTCAGGGCGCGGCGGATGGCACGCAGCATCGCCTGATGCTCGCTCATCTCGTGGTAGGCGTTGACGATCAGCACCGCGTCGATCGCGCCGTCGGGCAGGCGCGGGTTGTCGCGCGCGCCCGCGATGACCTCCACCTGCCTCAGCCCGGCATTCGTCGTCCGCTCCCGCAGGCGGCGCAGGTCGTCCTCCGCCACGTCGACGGCGTAGACGCGGCCCGCTGAACCGACCACTTCGGCCAGGCGCAGCGTGAAGAACCCGCCGCCCGCGCCGACGTCGGCTACGGATGAGCCGCTCCGGATGCCCAGCGCCTGCACGATCTCGGGGACCTTCTGCCATTCCTCCCGTGTCTCATCGCGCGACGATTGACGCGCGGCGACCACCACGATCGCCAGCGCAGCCGTGAGCACGACAAGCCCGGACGTTATCGCCCGGCGTGTCGGAATCCACGACAACACAAGGCGTTCGGGCATGCGTGTTTAGACGGAAGCGTCCCGCAAACGGCCGAGGCAGATTGGCACGGGGCGTGGATAACCACGCGAATGCATGGGCACCCTCACATCGGTCTCCGCCCGTCGGGGCGCCATCCTCGTCGTCGAGGATCGCGACGACGTTCGCCAGGGCCTGGCACAGTTGCTGGAGCTCAACGGCTTTCTCGTCGAAGAGGCCCGCGACGGCCGTGCCGCGCTCGCCCATCTCACCCGCCCGCACGCGGGCATCGCGCTCATCGTGCTCGATCTGCTGCTGCCGGGCGGCGTCAGCGGCCGCGACATCCGCGGACGCATGCTCGCGGATCCGGCCTACGCCGACATCCCCGCCATCATCGTCACCGCGTCGGACATCGACGCGCCCGGGCGCGCAGGCCTCTGTCCGAGCGGGTGGCTGGACAAGCCGTTCCGCTTCGACGAGCTCCTCAGCCTCGTCAAGCGGTTCGTGGTCCCGGAGCTCGAGTCGCTCGCATCGGGCCAGTGATCGGCGAGGGCGGCTGCTAAACTTAATCCGTCGCGGAACCGATACCAATCAGGAGTGTTTCTCGGAAGGCCCGGTCTTCGGACCCGACTCGTCGTGCTGCTGTTCGTGGCGCTCGTGCCAGGGTTCGTGCTGCTGGCATGGCTCCGGACCGAGATGCACGCCGTGCAGAAAGCGGAGCTGGAGCGATCGGTCGTCCAGCTCGCCCAGCTCGCCGCCGAAGGACAGGCCGGTCGCACCCACGGCACCGAACAACTGTTGACGGCCTTCGCGGCGAACCCCGTCGTCCGGTCGGCCGATCGGACCGCCTGCGGCGACTTCTTCCGTACCCTGGTCAGCCAGGACTCGCAGGCGTATGCGAACTTCGGGCTCATCGCGGCCAATGGCGACGTGCTGTGCGCCGGCACGCCGCCGAAGGAGCTGTTGAACGTCGCGGATCGCGACTACTTCCAGGACACGGTTCGAACGCGGCGCATGACAGTCTCGAACCTCGCCATCGGCCGCATCACCAGCCGCTCGATTGTGACGTTCACGCTCCCCGTGCTCGAGGGCGACCGTGTGCTCGGCGTGGTCTTCGCGTCGATGGACGTCGACTCGCTCAGCCGATCGCTCTCGCGCGTGGAGCTGCCCGAGGGCGGCGTCATCGCGATCCTCGATCGCACCGGCGCGATCGCGGCGCGGTACCCGGCGATCCCGGCCGAACAGCGGCGCCCGGAGCGGGTCACGCTGCCGCCGGACGCGAAGCTCGGCACGTTCGTCCGCGAGGGCAGCGGTCCCGACGGCAGGCAACGACTCTATGCGGCCGTGCCCGTGGATCCGGAGCGAGCGATGTACGCCGTCGCGGGGCTGCTCACGTCGGAGGTCACCGGCGCCGCGGACGATCGCGTGAGCACGGCGCTGCTCATCCTGCTCGGCTGCTCGATCGTCGTGTTCACGATCGCGCTCATCGGCGCGGAATGCGATATCCGCCGTCCGATCATACGCGTGGTCAACGCCGTGACCCTCTTCGGGCAAGGGGAGCTGGACGCGCGGGCGGGACCACTCGGGGGCGCTCGCGAGCTGCGCGAGCTCGGGCGCGGCTTCGACCGCATGGCCGACCTGCTGACAGCGCGCGACGCGCAGATGCGGCAGTCGCAGCGGCTCGAAGCGGTGGGTCAGCTCGCCGGCGGGGTGGCGCACGATTTCAACAACATCCTGACGGCCATCATCGGCTTCGGCGAAGAGCTGCGCGAGCACGTGGCCTCCCGCGAGGGGCGCGAGCACCTGCACGAAGTGCTGGCGGCGGCGGATCGCGCGAAGGAGCTGACGCGGCAGCTCCTGGCGTTCAGCCGCCGGCAGATGCTGCAGCTCACGACGCTGCAGCTCAACGCCGTGGTCGCCGAGCTCACGGCGCTGCTCCAGCGTGTCATCGGGGAAGACATCTCGCTCGTGACCAGGCTCGGTTCGGACCTCTGGCACGTACGGGCGGACCGCACGCAGATCGAGCAGGTGCTGATGAACCTCGCCGTGAACGCGCGCGACGCGATGCCCGACGGCGGGTTGCTCGCCATCGAGACGGACACCGTGACCTTCCGCACGGACGACACGCTGCCCGAGGCCGTCGGCGAGGCGATGCGCGTGCCACCCGGCGCGTACGTGCGCGTGCGCGTGAGCGACACGGGCGCCGGCATCGACGCCGAGACGCAAGCCCACATGTTCGAGCCTTTCTTCTCGACGAAAGGCCAGAAGGGCACCGGACTCGGGCTGGCGATGGTGTACGGGATCGTGCGCCAGAGCGGTGGCCACATCAGTTGCTGGAGCCAGATCGGCGCGGGCACCACGTTCAGCCTGCTGCTGCCCCGCGCGGCGGCCGCTCCCGAGTCGCTGGCCGCACCGCCGGCCGCCGTGAACTCGGCCCCCGGGGTCGAGACGATCCTCGTCGTCGAAGACGATCCGAGCGTGCGAGCGCTGGCCGCCACCGTGCTCCGCCATCGCGGCTATTCGGTGGTCGACGTCGGCAGCGGCGACGACGCCATTGCGCAACTGGAACACGGCCTTCTGCCGGACCTGCTGCTCTGTGACCTCGTGATGCCAGGCATGAACGGCCACCAGGTGGCGGCGGCCGCCCGCCATCGGCACTCAGGCGTTCGTGTCCTCTACATGTCGGGGTACGACGACCACTCCACGCTCTCCGACACGGCCATGGCCGACGCCGCGTTCATCGAGAAGCCCTTCACACCAGATGCCCTCGCGCAGCAGGTGCGGGCGGCGCTCGACGTCGCGCTGGCCTGATCGCCGGTACCGCTGAGGTCACGCCACTTGCTTCAGGCAGGGCATGTTCGCTGCGCGAGGCCTCCCACCGGTCACCCAGGCCGCGAGCCGTCCCGCGGTGCTCGTCGTCGACGACGTCGCCGATACGCGGAAACTCCTTGCGCAATTTCTTCAACGACAGGGCTTCGATACGCTTCAGGCCGCCGACGGCGAGGAAGGCCTTCTCGCGTTGCGCGGGAATCGTACGCGGATCTGTACCGTCGTGCTCGACCTGATCATGGGCGGCATGAACGGGTGGACGTTCCGCGAGCGGCAACTGGCAGACCCGTCTCTGGCCTCGATTCCCGTCGTCATCCTGACTCACGCGCGCAGATCGGACCTGCTGAGGGCGGCGCTGAAAGTGAAGGACGTGCTGTACAAGCCCGTGAGCAGCGAGGAGCTCATCGCGGCGATTCACCGACACTGCGTCGGCTGGGGTCTGAACGATGCCGAGCAGCGCGAGATCTAATCCCGTCAGAATGCCTCAGCTGATCAAATCGTTCCGTCAGTAAAGGCACGGCGATTGCTGCGTTCATCATGGCGGATAACCCCTTATGGCCCAGGAAGAAGACAGACACGTCACGTCGGTTCGGCTGACGCGCAAGTTTGCCGAAGAAATCGATGGTGTGGATCTGTCGAGGAGCCAGGTTGGCGACCGCCTCGACCTGCCGGCCCGCGATGCGCGGATGCTGATTGCCGAAGGTTGGGCAATGCCGGTGACTCCTGACGCCTCGCCAGCCACACTTTCCACCGCTCGAGACACACAGCACATACGGGGCGATGGCTCGCGAACTCGACGCCCGTAATGCCGAGGTGACGGGACCGGGGCCGCGCCATCGCTCATTCGCGGCACGCGTCACAACCGGGGTCAATGGCGGGCGGCACCTGCGTAACGCTGCTCGCCGTCCCCTGCTTCCCTGATTGCTCCCTTCGACGACAGGTGAGGTGGCCGAAGGGCGGACACGAAGTCCTCGAAGATGGCATCGTCGGGCGCCAGGTGCCCGGCGACCCATTCGAGGTCTCCCGCGCCGGGCTCGCCGTGCAGCACCCAATGGCCCGGGCAGTCGCGCACCATCCAGCTCACGTAGGTGTAGCTGATCTCGCCGAGCACGCGCTCAACGCCGCGCCGCATGCCGTCGATGGCGACCGATTGTGTGTCGAGGCGCCGCGCCACGAGGAACGCCAGCCGCACCATCTGGAGATCGATCTGCGACGGGTCCCAGTCGGGGCGGCCGCTGCCGCTGGCGCGAAAGTCGCCGGGCCGGTTCAGCCGGCGATACGCGAACGCCCGGTTGCCGACGACCGTGACGCGCGTGTCAAAGTCGTTGCCCGCGAGGAACTCCTGCGCGTAGAAGTAGCCTCGCTGCAACTCGCTTCGAAGGCTGGGGAGCGGTGCAGGCCTGCCGGCCAGCAGTCGAGCTGCGGCCTTGGCGCGAGCGAGGGTTCTCCGCAGGTGGGACCCAACCGGCGTCGGCCCGAAGCCCCAGACCCCTGGACCGAACAACTCCTCGACCCAATAGGACCCTTCCTCCGCATTCCTGAGCAGCCGGACATTGCCCGATCGGTAGCCGTGTGCCAGCTTCATGACGAGCGGGAACGACGCCTGGCGGAGGAAGTCGAGGGCGGCGTCCCGATCCCAGAAGACCCAGGTACGTGGCATCGGAATGCCGGCGGCCTTCAACAGGTAATGCTGCGAAATCTTGTCCTCGAAATGCCAGCCCGACTTCCAGGATGGGAAAACGGGGATCCCCAGGGCATGCTCCACGGCCGGCAGGAGCCGCAGGGCGATCAGCCGCTCGGGCGCGCGGTACCCGAAGCGCCACATGAACCCGTCGCAGCCGTCGAGCTGCACGAAGAAATCAGGCTTGTGCACGTCGACGACTTTCGTGTGAATTCCGGCCGTGGCCGCTAGTGCGAGCCATCGATCGGAGTAGGACTGGGCGACGCCGTTCGGCTGCACGACGTGGTCGGGCTGAATCGCGATCGTGGGCACGCAGGCATCCTCCGCCGGGAGACTCATCCGGAGCGCTCCCGTTGCAAGGGACGTGCTGAGCCTGGCGCGTGCGTTGCTACGAGCAGCATGGTGCCCACCTCATCGGTCGCGGTTCCGCGTACGATAGCGCGCACGCTGGTGCGCCCCCGGCTCTGGGCGGCCGCGCGCGCCGTCTATCACCTGGCTCGCAACGAAGAGCTCCGCGCGCCTTTCTCGCTGCGCCACAAGCTCACCTGGTGGCCTCGCGGCTTCAGAGCCGACACGGCCGCAGTCTACGACCTGGCGCACCACGACTGGCACGACTATGTGAGCGACTATGCACGCGTCTATCGCTGCGTGAACATCAACCCGGCGCGGGCCTTCTTCGATCAGAAGCTGATGCTGCGCGCCTTCCTGCTCGCCCGGGGCTTCCCGCAGCCCGAGACGATTGCGCTCTTCGAGCGCGGTCACGTGCTGCTGAACCCGCTGTCGGGGAGCCCCGAGTCGTCGAGCATCGGCGACCTCCAGCGCCGGCTGCTCGACGACGGTGGGCGCTTCATCGTGAAGCCGGAAGGCACAGGCCGTGGTAAAGGTGTGTTCCTGGTGACGGCACGCGACGGCCGGCTCGTGCGGCAGCGCGGACCCGATGTCCGGCCGTTCACGCCCGCCGGCGACGACCGCCCGACGATCGTCGAGCGCATGATCGAGCAGGGCGCGTTCTGGCGCGAGCTGTGTCCGTTCAGCGCGAACACGCTCCGCGTGGTCACGATGTGGACACCCGGAGACGCGGCGCCGTTCATCGGTGTCGCGGTGCAGCGCATCGGCACCGCGGCCACGATGCCGACCGACAACTGGTCGGGCGGCGGCATCTGCGCGCGCGTGGACGTGACGACGGGCCGCATGGGGATCGGACGCATGCACCCGCTGAAGGGCGGGCGGCGGGAGACCGACTACGCGCGGCACCCCGACAGCGGAGCGCAGATTCAGGGTGTCGAGCTTCCCGATTGGCAGACGGTGTGCGACGCGGTGCTTCGTGCCGCCATCGCTCTGCCGACCAGCCGCTACATCGGCTGGGACGTGTTTGTCGATGACGACGGCCGCGCCATCATCGGCGAAGGAAGCGCCAACACCGACGTCAACCTGCTGCAGGTGCACGGCGGGCTCCTCGTCGACCCCGCCGTGCGGCGGTTCTACGAGACATGCGGAACGATTTGACCGCCGGCGCCTCTCCGCCCCTCTGCGCGGGCGCCTGGGACGGTCGCCGAATCGACGCCGGCCAGCCGCCGCGGCTCGAGGCGGATCACGTAGCGCTTCTCTCTGGAGTCCGGACGGGGCCGGAACGCCGGGCGGCACTTCGATTCGCCATCGAGCAGCGTTTCTTCGGTCTCGGGTTCGGGCGCGCCGGCGCCGCACGCGCCTGGTATCGACGATACGAGTGGATCCGGACGCGACGGCAGCTCGGTGCCGGCGGCGCCGCGCGAGCGCTCGTCAAGAGGCCCGGCCGCATCGCGCGTGAGGCATGGCGGGCCGTCCGCCTGCACGGAGCGGCCGTGCGCGAGCTGCACGGCACGCCGCTC
>JBOGIW010000056.1:0-5631 GCA_050748045.1 Vicinamibacterales bacterium
CCGACGAGCAGCGCGCAGTCGCCGCGCTGCGGCAGGCCGACGCCGACCTCGCGTACGTCCAGGCCCTGCTCCAGCACACCGTCATCCGCGCGCCGTTCACCGGGACGGTGGTGAAGAAGATGGCGGAGGTCGGCGAGAGCGTCGCGCCCATCCCGCCCGGCGTGAACCTGTCCACCTCGTCGGGCGCGATCGTGGCCCTGGCCGACCTCGACACGCTCGAAGTGGAAGTGGACGTCGCCGAGGCGAACGTGGCCAAGCTCACCGGCGGCCAGCTCGCCGAAGTCACCGTCGAGGCGTTTCCGGAGAAACGCTACAAGGCGCAGCTCCGGCAGGTGATCCCGACGGCCGATCGCACCAAGGCCACCGTGATGGTGAAGGTCACGATTCTCGACAAGGACCCGAACCTGAAGCCCGAGATGAGCGCGAAGGCGACCTTCCTCGAGCCGCCGGCAGCCGTCGGCGACCCCGCGGCGCCGGCCAGGCCGATCGTGCTCGTTGCGCAGACGGCGGTCGTCACGCGCGACGGGCGGCCGCATGTGTTCGAGATCGTCGACGGCACCGCGAAGCTCGTGCCCGTCTCCATCGGCCCCACACGCCAGGACCGCGTCGTCGTGACCGATGGACTCGCCGGCAGCGAGACGCTCGTCGCCAGCCCGCCCGACGGTCTGAAGGACGGCGATCGCGTCAGCATCAAGACCACAGGCTGACGACTCGAGACGAGAGACCAGAGACCAGACGGAGGTCATCGATGGCTGCAGTGGAACTCCAGAACGTGCGGAAGGTCTATAAACGCGACACGCAGGACATCGTCGTTCTGGACGGGATCAACCTGCAGGTGCCCGACGGCGAGTTCGTGGCGTTGATGGGCCCGTCCGGCTCCGGCAAGACGACGCTGCTCAACCTCATTGCGGGCATCGATCGGCCGACGTCGGGGACGGTGGTGGTGGGGGGCACCGACGTCACGACGCTGTCGGATGGGCAGCTCGCGAAGTGGCGCAGCCGGAGCGTCGGGTTCATCTTCCAGTTCTACAACCTGATCCCGGTGCTGACGGCGCTCGAGAACGTCGAGCTCCCGCTGCTGCTGACGAAGCTCTCGAAGCCGCAGCGACGCGAGCGCGCGCTGACGGCGCTCAAGGTGGTCGGCCTCGCGGACCGCGCGAAGCACTACCCGCGGCAGCTCTCCGGCGGCCAGGAGCAGCGCGTCGCCATCGCGCGGGCGATCGTGACGGATCCGAGCGTGCTCGTCGCCGACGAGCCGACGGGCGACCTCGACGCGAAGAGCGCCGAAGACATCCTCAACCTGCTCGCCACGCTGAACGGCGAGTTCAAGAAAACGATCGTGATGGTCACGCACGACCCGCGCGCCTCGTCGCGCGCGCACGTCGAGCGCCACCTCGACAAGGGCGTGCTGGCCTCGTCGCCGGAGCGCCACGCCGTCACGGCCTGACCGGCAGGTCCGGCTCCTGATGGGCAGTCACGGGCCGGACCCCTCTCCACCAGAGGATCTATGAAGTACCTCCCGTACGTGTTGAAGCACCTGCGACGGAACTGGATCCGGACGGCGAGCACGGTCGCCGGCATGGCGGTGTGTATCTTTCTGATCTGCACGCTGCAGACCGTGCTGGCGGCGATCCGCGCGAGCACCGAGGCCGCCGACCCGTCGCGCCTCGTGACGCGCCACGGCGTCAGCCTGATCTTCAACATGCCGCTCGCCTACAAGGCCCGCATCCAGGCGCTGCCCGGCGTGCAGGGGGTGGCGGTGGCGAACTGGTTCGGCGGCGTCTATCGCGACATGAAGGACTTCTTCCCGAACTTCGCCGTGGAGTCCGAGGACTACTTCAAGATGTTTCCGGAGTACGAGATCCCGCCGGACCAGTACCGCGAGTACCTGCAGGACATGCGCGGCGCGCTCATCGGGCCCGAGATCGCGGCGAAGCACGGCTTCAAGATCGGCGACACGTTCCAGATGGAGAGCATGATCCCGCCCTACCGCGTGAAGGGACCGCTCCAGTTCGTCGTGCGGGCGATTTATGACGCCGACACCGCCAGGCACCCGAACGCGAACACGGGCATGATGTTCTTCCACTTCAAGTACCTCTACGAGTCGATCCAGGGGCGTGTCGGCAGCTACGCGGGCGCCGGCACGTTCAACGTCAAGGTGAGCAACCCGAATCACGCCGCGGCGGTGGCGAAGGCGATCGACGCCAACTTCGAGAACAGCGACGTGCAGACGAAGACGGAAACGGAAAGCGCGTTCATCGCGGGGTTCCTGGCGCTGACGGGGAATCTGGTGGCCCTGCTGAACGGCATCGGCCTGGCCGTGGCGTTCACCATCCTCCTCGTGACGGCGAACACGATGAGCATGGCGATCCGCGAGCGCCGCACCGAGATCGCGGTGCTCAAGACGCTCGGCTTCTCGAGCGCGCTCGTGATGGGCCTCGTGATCGCGGAGGCCTTCGCGCTCGGCGCGCTCGGCGGCGGGCTCGGCCTCGCGCTCGCCCAGGGCCTGGTGTCGAACCTCGTGCACCTCCCCTTCATGGGGCTCGTGCTCGGCAACTTCCCGGGCCTGTCGGTGTCGCCAGGCGTCGCCGCCCTGACGTTCACGACGGCGGTGGCGCTCGGCGTCGGCGCCGGATTCGTGCCGGCGATGACCGCGTATCGTGCCCGCATCACCGACATGCTGCGACAGGCCTGAGATCTCCGCGATCCGCATTCCGCGGTCCGCGGTGAGTGGAGTTGGAACGTGAAAGAGAGTTGAGCGTTTGGGAGTTGAGAGTTTGGGAGTTGCGAGTTTGGGAGTGAGAGTTTGGGAGTTGAGAGTTGAGAGAGTTTGGGAGTTGGAAGTTGGAAGTTGGAAGTTGAGATTTTGGGAGTTGGGAGTTGGGAGTTGGGAGTTGAGAGAGAGTTGGGAGTTGAGAGAAAGTTGGAAGTTGGGAGTTGGAAGTTGGGAGTTGGGAGTTGAGAGAAAGTTGGGAGTTGGGAGTTGGGAGTTGGGAGTTGATTGATGGCGCTTCCGATTAGTTACAACATCCGCAGCCTCTACGTGCGCGGGCGCGTCACGCTGCTCGCCATCGGAGGCATCGCCCTCGTCGTGGCCGTGCTCATCGTGCTCGTGGCGATGGCCTCGGGCTTCCGGATCGCGCTCCAGTCCACCGGGGCGCCCGACAACGCCATCGTCGTGCAGCGCGGGTCCACGTCGGAGATGACCTCCGGCATCAGCCGCGACAACGTGAACGTGATCACCGTCGACTCCCGCGTCGCGCGCGACTCCGACGGGAACCCGCTCGCCTCGCCCGAGATGGTGGTCGTCGCCAGCCTGGAGCGGAAACACGACGGCTTCGACGTCAACGTCGTCGTGCGCGGCGTCACGCCGATGGCGTTCAAGGTGCGCAACGGCGTCCGTATCGTCGAGGGGCGCAACTTCCGCCCGGGTCTGTACGAGCTCGTCGTCGGGCGCAAGGCCTTCGAGCGGATGAGCGGCATGGAGCTCGGCCGGCCGATCACGCTCCAGCGTCGCCAGTGGACCATCGTCGGCGTCTTCGAGGCGAACGGCAGCGGATTTGAAAGCGAGATTTGGGGCGACAAGGAGGCGATGGGACCCGCCTTCGGACGCGGCGGCGGATCGCAGTCGGTCACGCTCCGCATGGCGGACCCGGCCACGATCCGCGCCTTCAACGACGAGCTGCAGCGCAACCCGCGGATGCAGGTGCAGGCTGTCCAGGAACGGCAGTACTACGAGCAGCAGTCGGGCCAGGTCTCCGGGGCCCTCCTGGCGCTCGCCGGGTTCGTCGCCGTCGTGATGGGCATCGGCGCCGTCTTCGGCGCGATGAACACGATGTACGCCATCGTCGCCGCCCGCACGCGCGAAATCGGCACCCTTCGCGCCCTCGGCTTCTCGCGGATGGCCGTGCTGACCGCGTTCGTCCTCGAGTCCACGTGTCTGGCCGCCGTGGGCGGCGCGCTCGGCTGCCTCGTCGCGCTGCCGGCCAACGGCATCTCGTCGGCCGCGGGCGGCGCGAACTTCGCGGAGATCGCCTTCGCCTTCCGCGTCACGCCCGCCTCGATCGTGGTGGGCATGACGCTGGCGCTGCTGATGGGCATTGCAGGAGGATTGCTGCCGTCGCTTCGCGCCGCACGCATCCCGATCACGGCTGCGCTGCGCGAAGCGTGAGGACGGCAGACTTCATCGGGCAGGATGCAGACAGGAGCCGGCGCGCCTATCCTTCCTCTTCGTACTCCTCTTCCTCCATCGACAGGAATCTCGTCGGAGGCCTCAGCGCCTCCCGGTAGTCGTACACCGGCAGGTCGCGAACGTGCAGTGCGAGCACGCAGGCGGGGCCCTTCTCGTCGATGACGACGGTGACGGGGCTCCCCTCGACGCCTTCACGAAACGCCGCGCGGCATCCACAGGCGAGTCTGGCGTGCGTAAACCCTTTCATGCCGCGATCATACTACAAGGGGGACCGCAGCGTTCAGAGCAGCGCCCTGATCTCCCGCTCGATCTGCGCCTTGGGCGCGATGCCGGGGTGGGTCTTGCAGATGCGGCCGTCGCGGCCGATGAAGAACGTCATCGGGATGCCGTACAGCGGCCCGAACGCGTCCTGCACGTCCTCGCGGCCGAGGCCCACCAGCACGGGATAATTCATCTTGTACTGCGCCGCGAAGGGTTTCAGCTTCTCGACGGGATCGTCCACCGACATGCCGAGGACGACGAGATCGCTGGCGTACCGGGTCTGGAGCTCGACGAGCGCCGGAATCTCCGCCTTGCAGGGGCCGCACCACGTGGCCCAGAAGTTCAGCAGGATGACCTTGCCCTTGAACGACGAGAGCCTGACGTCGACGCCGTTCATGTCCTTGACCGTGAAGTTGAGGGGCGCAGGCTTCGCGTCGGCCGCGCACGAGCCGGAGGCGGCGGCCTCCACTTCGTCCGGCACGAACAGGCCGGGATCGCCTCCCCACGGGAGGAAGAGCAGCGCCAGCGCGGCCGCGGTCGCAGCCATCGAGATCCAGCGGGCGGTCGTCGTCATCGTCATGTCCTTATTCTACCGGGCTTCCTGCCGGACGTAGCGCACGAGGCGCTCGTCCTGGCTCGACGCCGACTCGGGCGCCACCAGCACGTAGGTGTGCCCGCCACGCGACCAGATGCGGCAGCGATGGCCCATGGTCGTGACGTCCGCCTCGTCCCGCGTCACGCCGTCCAGACGGAACAGCGACACGGGCGCCGACCCGGCGAATCGGTACATGACGTGCGGCACGGTGCCGTCGGCATAAAGGCACCGCCGGCCGTTGACGAGCCGCACGTCGTGCTCGGGCGACGACGGCGGGATCTGCATGTCCCACCCGTATTGGGATTGGAGCGTCTGCTCGACCTGGCGGGCGTCGGCCTCGCCGCCCGGGTCGAACACCGCGAAGCACTTGACGTGGTCGGCCGTGAGCTGCGCGGCCAGGAGCGTGTCGGAGCGGCGCGTCGCGACCGACAGGAGCGCCAGGCCCGAGACGATCACGAGGGTGGCCACGAGCGTGGCGGGCACGAGCCGCGCCCGCCATGCGGCGACGGCGTGGACGCGGGCATGGTCGCGGGCGAGCGCCTCGCATCGGGATCGGAGGCCGGGCGGCAGCGACGCCTGGCGC
>JBOGIW010000057.1:0-12994 GCA_050748045.1 Vicinamibacterales bacterium
GTCATCGACGGCCAGCGTGGACCGTGGTCGCAAGCGAGATCTGTTCGCCCGGTTCGGCCTTCCCGAGTACTGGATCGTCGATTCCCCCTCCAAGCGAATCGAACTGTCCGCCCTCAATGCCGGCCACTACAGCGATCCGCTGATCGTCGGCCATGGCCGATTGCGGTCGCCGACGGTCGAGGGCCTCGTCATGGACGTCGAACCACTGTTCGCTGACCTCGACTAGCTTTTCTGCGCCTCGATCCAGGTGAGCCGTGATGACCGCAGCCTCGGGACGACTCGTCCCCTGTCATCGCACGCGATCGGCGTAAAATCCACGTCCATGACGGACACGAAGTCGTTCTGGACGACGATGCCGGGCATTCTCACGGCCCTCGGAGGCGTCATCGCGGCGACGACCTCACTCATCGGCGCGCTGTACTCGGCGGGCCTCGTCGGCACACCTCGAGACGCCCTCGAGGACCCGGCTGTTCGCGAAGCGAAGGCCGACCCGGCCGACGCGCGGCCGGCGAAGCCGGCTCAAGCGTCCGGTCCCAGCCTTCGTACCGTGCCGGCCACGCTGACCGGCAGGCAGCTCGACGCGATGCTCGTCACGCGGGGCTTCTTCGACAAGGCGCGAAATCCCGCGGGCGCCGGTCTCGCGCACGAGTACGAGCCTCGAGCGACAGGCGACGCCGTCGTCGTGCTCGACCACGCGACGCGCTTGATGTGGCAGCAGGGGAGCCCGCGTCCGATGCGATTCGCCGAGGCCGGCGAGTACGTCGCGCGGCTCAACGCCGGCCGCTTCGCCGGCTTCGCCGACTGGCGCCTGCCGACGGCAGAAGAAGCGATGTCGCTCATGGAGCCTCGCGCGGTCGAGAATGGGCCGCATCTTGCGGCGGTGTTTCGACGCGGCGTGAATTTCATATGGACCGGGGATCGCACAGAGGACGGACGTGGATGGGTGCTGTATTTCTACGATGGAATCGCCGGTGCCGAGCCGCCCGACTTCAACGCCTGGGTCCGCGCCGTGCGGCCGATCGGCTGATCGTGGGCGACCGGACATGATCGCGCCTGACCCGGAACAACGGCACGGCCCGACCGAAATCCGTTGCCGCTGCCACGCAAATTCCTTCGGAAATCGCGGCGGCACGACGCTCGCATCGTGACGATGCTACGATGCGCCGTGTGGAGGGTGTGACGCGCCGCGTCAGCTTCGCCGACCTGCAGCGCATGCCGGACGACGGCAACCGGTACGAGCTGTTCGACGGAGAGCTGCGCGTGGTCCCTTCACCCGTTCCGATCCATCAGCGCCTGGTCAGGAGGTTGCTGGAGATCGTCCTCGAGTTCACGAAACACGCCGGCGGAGAAGTGTTCAACGCGCCCTTCGACATCGTCCTCTCCGACTACGACGTCGTACAGCCGGACATCATCTACTTCTCGCCGGCGACGGCCGCGCGCATCCGCCCGCGCGAGCACGTGCGCTTCCGGCCGGACCTGGCCATCGAGGTGCTCTCCCCGTCGACGGCCAGGATCGATCGCGGCCGAAAACGCGAGCTTCTCGCCCGCCACGGCTTGCCGGAATACTGGCTGGCGGACTACGACGCGCGCACGCTGGAGGTCTGGCTCCTCGCCGCGCCTGAAACGCCGCTCGTCGCCGGCGCGAGCCGCATCGAGTCGCCCCGGATCCTCGAATCAGGAACGTACACCTCATCCACGCAACCCGGATTGGCCCTCGACGTGAATGCGCTGTTTGCGGGAATCGAGTAGCGGCAGAGCCGAGGAGGACGCCGAGCGCCCGCCGGTGGAGGAGGGGTCAGTCTTATTCGCGTCCGAGGCCTCGCAGTTTGGCGGCAGAGCCTGCGCTGGGACGAGAACAGAGAAACGGTAAGCTGGCGAGGTGGGCCTCCTCGTCGCGTTGCTCTCGTTCACGATCGCAATCGACGCGCCTCCGTCGCTCGCCTCGGCTGCTGAGCGCCTCCGCGGCATCGATCGGGAGAACCTGTCGGCGGCGCTCCAGGCCGCGGGGCTCGAGATACCAGCCGCCGTCGAGGTGACGCTCGTGCCCGAGGACGATCCGATGGCGCAGGGCACGCCTCGCTGGGTCGTCGGCCAGGCCTTCGGCATCCGCAGCGTCGCCATCTTCCCTCAACGCGTCACGCGGTACCCCCACGACTCCCTCGAATCGGTCTTGCGCCACGAAGTGGTGCACCTCGCCCTGTTCGCCAGCGCCGGAGGACGGCCGCTGCCGAGATGGTTTCACGAGGGGGTTGCCACGTCGGTCGAAGCTGGATGGGGAGTGACTGACGAACTTCGGCTGCTCGTCGCCGCGCTCGCGCAGCCGACCATTGACGATGTGAGCGAGTTGTTTCGATCGGACGCACAGCCGGGCACACACCTGGCGTACCGGCTGGCCACGGCGCTCATCACCGATATCCGCGACCGGCACGGAGCGGACGTGCCGGGCCGCATTGCCGCGCGTGTATCCGCATCCCCGGGCGGTTCCGCCACCGGCCAGGCCTTCTTGCGGGCCTTCGCGGCGGAGACAGGCGAAACGCCCGATGCGGCGGCGGCCCTCGCTTGGCGCTCGTACCGGAACTGGAGCCGATGGGTGCCGGCCCTCGCCAGCGCGTCCGCCGTCTGGAGCTTCATCCTCGTGTTGGCGGTGGTCGCCTACCTGGCGCGCAGACGGCGACGGGCACATCAACGAAGCCGATGGGAGGATGATCGCTTCGATTAGACGCGGGCCGGGGCCCCCACCTACAATCCGGGGCGCATGATCGCTCCCCAGCCACGCGTGCTCGGCTTCTGGGCCGCCGTGTCGCTCGTGATGGGCAACATGATCGGCTCCGGCGTATTCCTGCTGCCGGCATCGTTGGCCGCGTACCGCGGCCTGAGCCTGGCCGGCTGGATGGTGTCGGCTGCCGGCGCCGTGATGCTCGCGCTCGTCTTCGCGCGGCTCGCACGGCAGTTGCCCGCGGCGGGCGGGCCGTACGCGTACACACGCGAAGCCTTCGGCGACGTGCCCGGCTTTCTCGTGGCGTGGGGCTACTGGCTGTCGATCGTCGCCACGCTCGCGGCCCTGGCCGTGGCGTGTGTCGGCTATCTCGATCCCTTCATGCCTGCGATCGTGCGGGCGCCCGGCTCGGCAGCCGCCCTCGCGGTCGGGACGGTCTGGCTGCTCATCGGCGTCAACATCGCCGGCGTCCGGCCTGCGGGACGCGTGCAGGTGATCACGACGGCGCTCAAGATCGTGCCGCTCGCCGTGGTCGGTGTCGGCGGCCTGTTCTTCGTCCAGCCCGACGCGTTCAGCCTTCCAGCGGCCAGCGACACGCCGCTCGGCGCGCAGCTCGTGTCCGTGGTGACGCTGACCCTCTGGGCGTTTCTCGGCCTCGAGTCCGCCACGATCCCCGCCGGGAGCGTTCAAGACCCCGCGCGCACCATCCCGCGCGCCACCGTCGCCGGCACGGTGCTGACGGCCGCCGTCTATATCGTCTCCACCATCGGCGTGATGAGCCTCGTGCCCCCGGAGACGCTCGCGACCTCGACGGCGCCCTTCGCCGACGGCGCCGCCCGCCTGATCGGCGAAGGCGGCGGCCGCTTTGTCGCGATCGGGGCGGCCATTTCCTGCTTCGGCGCGCTGAACGGATGGGTGCTCCTCTCAGGGCAGTTGCCGATGGCTGTCGCCGCCGACGGCCTCTTCCCCTCGATGTTCGGCGGAGTGTCGGCGCGCGGCACCCCCGCGCGCGCCATGATCGTCGCCGGCACGCTGAGCTCCGTCCCGGTGGCGATGAACTACTCGCGCGGCCTCATCGAGCTCTTTACGTTCGTCATCCTGCTGTCCACGCTCAGCACGCTCGTGCCGTATGCCTTCTGCTCGCTGGCGGTGTGGCTCATGCCCGGCCGGCCGGCGCCGACCGGCGGGGCGGCCGTCGTGAGCGTTCTGGCGTTCGTCTACGCGATGTTCGCCATCGGCGGCGCCGGTGCCGACACGGTCTTCTACGGATTCCTGCTGCTGCTCGCCGGGCTTCCGCTGTACGTCTGGGTCCGCCGCGCTGCGGCGGCACCGGCATGACCGGGCTCAACGAATACGGCCGCCTTCGTCGCCTGTTCATGCGGCACGCCGGCGGCCTGTTCACGGCTGCACGCATCGAACCGGAATGGCGTGCGCTCACCTTCACTGCGCCGCCCGATGCCGGGCGCGCCATCGAACAGTACGACGCCTTCCTGGAGCTGGTTGCCGCCTCGGGCGCCCGGGTCGAGGACTGCCGCGACGCCGCCGGCTTGACGCTCGACGCGATCTACGTGCGCGACGCGTCAATCGTGACGCCGCATGGCCTCGTGTTGTGCCACATGGGCAAGCCCGCGCGGCAGGGCGAGCCCGCCGCGCAGGGCCGGGCGTACGGCGCGCTCGGCCTGCCCGTCATCGGCGCGATCGACGCGCCTGGCCTGCTCGAAGGCGGCGACGTCGTGTGGTTCGACGATCGCACGGTGGCTGTCGGACGCGGCTACCGGACCAACGACGACGGGATCCGCCAGTTGCGCCGGCTGCTGGGCGATGGCGTCGAGGTCGTCGTCGTGCCGCTGCCACACCACCGCGGCCCCGGGGACGTCTTCCACCTGATGTCCATCCTGAGCCCGGTGGACGAGGACCTCGCGGTGGTCTATTCGCCGCTGCTGCCGGTGCCGTTTCGCGAATGGCTGCTCGCGCGGGGTATCCGCCTCGTCGAGGTGCCAGACGAGGAGCTCGAGTCGATCGGCGTGAACGTGCTGGCCATCGCCCCGCGCCGCTGCGTGATGCTCGACGGCAATCCACTCACGCGCGCGAGGCTGGAGGCAGCCGGCGCGCAGGTGGCCGTCTACGACGGGTCCGAGATCAGCCTGAAGGGCGGCGGCGGTCCCACGTGCCTGACACGGCCGCTCGACAGAGAGTGACGTTCCGCACATCGCCGGTGAAGCGGCGGTGCGGCGTTCTTGCGACTTTTTGCGACGACTTTTCGGATTCCCTTGGAAATCGCGACGGCACGAGGCTCGCATCCCGACGTGCTACGATGCGCCGTGTGGAGGGTGTGACGCGCCGCGTCAGCTTCGCCGACCTGCAGCGCATGCCGGACGACGGCAACCGGTACGAGCTGTACGACGGAGAGCTGCGCGTGGTTCCTTCACCCTTGCTGCGACACCAGATCGTTTCGCAGCGATTGCTGCTCGTGCTCGTCGAGTACGCGAACGGGTGCGGCGGCCAGGTGGTACAGCCTCCGATGGATCTGGTCCTGACGGACTACGACGTCGTTCAGCCCGACCTGATGTACTTCGGGCCGGCAGGCGCGGCGGGCCTCGACCCGAACGATTGGGTGAGAGTGTGCCCAGACCTCGCCATCGAGGTACTGTCCCCGTCGACCGCGCGCATCGACCGTGGGCGCAAGCGCGAGCTGTTCGAGCGGTTCCGCATCCCGGAATACTGGATCGTAGATCCTGACGCGCCGCGAATCGAAGTGTCCGTGCTCGACGTCGACCGGTACGCGAGCCCGCTCGTCGTCACCAGCAGCCGGCTCCAATCTCCGACGCTCACAGGTCTCACTGTCGAGATCGAGCCACTGTTCGCAGGGCTCACGTAGACAGGTTCATCTCCGTAACTTCGGCGATCCATTCGTCGTCGTCCGCTGCCTGCCTGGCGGCGACGTCACCTCCTCCAGCGTCATCCCGTCGTAGAGCACACCGGCCTTCATCACCCAGCGGATATCCTGCGTGTTGCGGATGTTCTCCAGCGGGTTGCTGTTCAATACGACCACGTCGGCGAGCTTGCCCGTGGTAATCGTCCCGAGGTCCTTGCTCGCGCCGAGGAAGTGCGCGCCGTGGACGGTGGCGACCTCGAGCGCGCCCATCGGGCCGAGCGCGGAGGCGGCCATCCAGATTTCCCAGTGCGAGCCGATGCCGTGCTGCTGGCCGTGCGAGCCGATGGCGCCGTAGCCGCCCTTGTCGATGATGTCCTTCAGCGCCTGGGCGATCAGCGGGAAGCTGTAGTCGGTCTCGGGACGCACGATGCGCCGGCGCGTGTGTGGCACGAGCTGCTGCCACGGGAGCCAGCGCTTCGCCTTCGCGTCCGCCCAGAGATCTCGCTCCTGCCAGAAGAACTCCTCGTTCCACGCCGCAGGGCCGCCGACGACGAAGGTGGGGGAGTAGACGGCCTGTGCCATGCCGAAGAACGTCGTGGCGTCGGCATAGAGCGGCATGTACGAGAGCGGGTGCTCCCACGCGGTCTGGCCGTCCATGATCATCGACAGGTTGTACTCGAGCGAGTCGCCCTCGGCGGTGACCATCAGCCCTCGCTTCCGTGCGATGTCGGAGATCCATTGCCGCTGGTCGCGCCGCGGCTGAAGGTACTGCTTCACGGCGACGGCGCCCCACGATTGCAGCCGCGCGATGTTCTGCTCGGCCACCTCGTAGCTGCTGATCTCGTTCTGCCGCGGCCCGTCGCCGCGGTAGAGCGGATCGCCCGTGCTGAACGCCCGCGGGCCGACGGTGAGGCCGGCCTCCACCAGCTCCGCCGTCGGGAACACGTTCTCCGACCACATCGAGTTGTCGAGGTTCGTCGTGACGCCGTAGGCGAGATACACCGCGTTCTCGTAGTTGTTCGCGGGCGTGATCCCGGCCGACTGCCGGTAATGGTGCGCGTGCATGTCGATGAAGCCGGGGACGATCGTCTTGCCGCGCGCGTCGACGCTGCGCTCGACGCCGGCAGTGGAGCACTGGCCGACGCACGCGATCCGCCCGCCCTTCGTCACGAGCGTCCCTCGCTCGATCACCTTGCGGTTCTCCATCGTCAGGATGCGCGCGTTGGTGAGCGCCGTCGAGCCGGCCGGCATCCGTCGCGGGACGGCCAGTCTGATGGCAACCCTGTCGGTCTTTTTCGTGGCGGTGTCGTAGGTGTAGTAGGAGGGACCGCTCCCGTACTCGACGATCGTGGCACTGCGCCAGCGCGGGAAGAGGCCGCCCTCCTTGCTGATCGTGTCCACGAAGATCTGGCCGCGCCGCTTCTCGAGCTTGAGCGGCTCCCGGCCGGTGCCGTGCAACGGCAGGCCGGTGAGGTACACGTTGTCGCCTTCCTGGAACGCGACCCACTGCGCATCGGGCGAGACGGCCATTTCGTCGGCGTAGGGGAAGCGCAGGTGCACGCGCTCGTCCAGGCCGTCGAGACGGATCGACTTGAGGTCGAACACCGTCCGGGGCGCACCGCCGCCGGCGGCTCGCTCCTGGGTCTCCTCGTGGAAGAACATCCGGAGCTCGCCGGAGGCCGTGGCAAACGAGGCCTTCACGATCTGCGCGCGGCCGGTGCCATCCGGCGTGTCGACCCGCGTGACGAGCGCCGGCGTGCCGCCGTGTGCAGGCACGCGGACCAGGTCGAACCAGGCGTTCGCGTCGAACGTGCGTCCGCGCGCCGTCTCACCGGATCCGCGTGAGACGACGATCTGCTGCCCGTCGGGCGTCCACGCCGGCTGGACGTACTCGCCGGGCTCGGTCGTCAGACGCTCAGGTGCGCCGCCGCTCACGGCGACTTTCCACAACGCGCCGCGCGCAGCGTCGCCTTGCGCCGGGGCCTGTGGCCCTTGTATTCGATTACCTGGTCGTGCATGCGCCGCGCGAAGGTCATGTAGCGCCCGTCGGGCGAGAGCTCCGCCGCAATGGCACCGCCGTTCGACGTGCGGCTCTGCTGTCCGGCCAGCCCGGACGTTACGTCTTCGATGTGACCATCTTCCAGACGCACCCGTTTGATCTGAAACGCGCCGGAGAGGAAGTCCCCGCGCCCGGCCACCGGCGCGGCACCGACGCCCTGGTGGAAGTAGACGAATGTGCCGTCGGGGGAGAACGTCGGCCACGCGGCGCCGCGCGCCTCGCGCCCCACGAGCTCGACGCCGCTGCCGCCGTTGCGGTGGTACATCCAGAGGCCGACCGTGGGCTGCGGCGGCTGGGGTGTCGCGACGTCCTGGCGCCGCACGACGATCCAGTTCCCGTCGGGCGACCAGGCCGGCTCGAACACGCGCACGTCGCGGCTGGTGAAGACAGGACGAGGATTCGTGCCGTCGATATCCATCAGCCAGAGGTTGTTCTGCCCCTTGCGATCCGAGACGAAGGCGATGGTCCTCCCGTCGGGCGACACGCGCGGGTGGAAGTTCAGCGCCACGCCGCTGTCCTCGGTGAGGCACTCGGCTTCGCCTCCAGCGGCCGGCACCCGGTACACGTGGGCGAGCAGGTCGAAGACGATCCAGCGGCCGTCGGGCGTCGTGCTGGCCGACATCCAGGTGCCTTCCGAGATCGAGAACTCGATCTCACGCGTTGTCCCGCGCGCCCTCGTGGTGTCCCAGTCGTCACGCTCGTCCTGGGCGCCATGGCCGACAAGGGTCAGGCACAGCAGGACAGCAGCGGCAGCGGCGGCACGAACGACCATAGCGTTCCTTTCTGCGTGGCTCTACGCCGGGAAAACGGCGCGATTATACGGCCTCCGGCCTCCAGCTTGCATCGAGAACACTTCAACGCCGTCGCGCACGCCTCCCGCAAGGCCGAGGAGTCCCTTATGGGCACTGTTCCCTTCGTTGCGTTCACGTGGCTCGCTCTTCCGTTCGCCGCCCAGCTCATCGTCGCTCAAGCCACGGGGCAGAGCCGGGAATGCGAGCCGAATCCTGCTCGTGTCGTCGACGACATCTATCAGCAGGTACTGGAACGCTCCGCCGACCAGGCCAGCGCCGGCATGACCCGGGCCCTCGCGGCCGGACGGATGACGGTGCGTGACCTCGTGGCCCAGCTCGCGAAGTCACCCGAGCATGCCGAGCAGTTCTTCTGGAAGCCGGCGGTGACGGCGCTCTATCGCCGGCAGCTTGGTCGCGAACCGGATCCGGAAGGCCTTCGCAGCTTCACCGAGCTCGCCCGTCGCGACGGCCTCGACGCCGTCGAGCGCGCGCTCCTCGCGAGCCCCGAGTTCCAGCGGCGCGGCACGACGGCCGGGCCGTCCGGCAGTTTCGCGCAAGAGTACGAAGCCGCCGTGCGGTCCCTCTATCGCCATCTGCTCGGGCGCGATCCGGATCCGGCGGGCCTGCGGGATCTGACGCAGATTGCGCAGACGCGGGACTTCGACGCGGTGGTCGATCGCATGCTGGCCTCCCGCGAATACCAGCAGCTGTACGGCGACCACGTCGTCCCGGGGCGCGGCGTGCGTTACTGCGGCCCGACGCCGTAGTCGACGAGCGCGACCCGGGGAACCAGGGTCCAGTCGAACTGGTCGAGGCGATCGGGTCCGAGCGCCTCGACGGCGCGGAGCGCGACGGCCGCGGCGGCGAGGAGCGCACGGACATCCACGGTCTGGCAGGCCGGCGCGAACGGCGCCAGGTGCATGGACCCGCGCGTCAGCATGTAGACGGCGCCGTGGTAGTTGCGGCGCCGCAGGTGGTGGAACGCCACGCCGATCTGCAGGATGCCCTGATATAAGTGTCGGATCGGGCGCCCTTCCGCGCGCCAGAGCAGCTCGAGCGTTTCATGCTGCTCGAAGAACTCGCCGCGGTTGAACTGCGCGAGGCCCTCGAGGAGCAGCGGCGGAGGCGGCTCGTCACACGGGGTCATGTCAGCCAACGATCTCACAGGTCCCGACCAAGCTCAGCGTCAGCGAGCGCGGCTGTTCACCCGCGTGCGGCGTCCAACCCGGAAGGGGAGGCTTCATGGAGCTCGACGACTATCCGATTGGACCGGAACGCGACACGCTGTCGCCGGCGCCTCGGGGCGGCCCCGGGGGGCGCGCGTGGGCCATTGCAGCGGTCTGCCTTCTCGTCGCTGCGGCGGCGGCCACGTTCTATCTCACGCGTCGCTCCGGCGATTCGGACGCGGCGCCCGCCACGGGCGCTGGAACCGAGGCGCGTGACAGCGCTCCCGCGGCGCGCGGTCCGCTCGGTCCCGCCGTCGAGCCGCGGGAGCTGCCGCCTCTCGATCTCACCGATCCGGTCGTTCGTGAGCTGCTGGGCGGTCTCTCGTCGAGGCCGGAGCTCGCCGCGTGGCTCGCGACCGACGGGCTGGTGCGCAGCATTGTCGTGAGCGTCGACAACGTCGCCCGCGGAACGACGCCCGCGCCGCATCTGCGGACCCTCGCGCCGCGGCGTCCGTTCACCGCCGCATCGAAGGGACAGGACTTCGTCATCGACACGCGGTCGTATCAACGGTACGACGGGATCGCCGACACCGTGGCTGCGCTCGACGCGGCGCGCCTTGCACGCGCGTACTCGACGCTTCGCCCGCGCCTGCAGGACGCGTATGCCGAGCTGGGGAACCCCGACCGGGACTTCGACGCCGCGGTGGAGCGCGCCATTGCCAGGCTGCTCAGCACGCCCGTCGTCGAGCGCGACGTGAACGTGCAGCCGGCCCCCGTGCTGTACCAGTTCGTCGACGCGCGTCTCGAAACCCTGTCGCCGGCGCAGAAGCAGCTCCTGCGCATGGGGCCGCGGAACATGCGCCTCGTGCAGGACAAGCTCCGGGAGCTGGCCGGCGAGCTGGGCCTGCCGGCGATGTGATCGCGCTGCGCTATCATGCGGCGCGATGAAGTTCATCCCCAGCCAGCTCGCCTTCGTGTTCACGGACCGCGAGGCGCGCGCCAACGTGGGCGCGCTCCTCAAGTACCTGCTGTTCCTCGGGCTCCTGGTGACCGCCTACGCGGTCGCCTTCCACCTGATCAAGCAGAACGTCGAAGGCGAACAGCACTCGTGGATCACGGGCTTCTACTGGACGCTCGTCGTCATGACCACGCTCGGGTTCGGCGACATCACGTTCACGAGCGACGCCGGCCGTCTCTTCAGCATCATCGTGCTCCTCTCCGGCGTTGTCTTCCTGCTCGTGATGCTGCCGTTTCTCTTCATCCGGCTCTTCTACGCGCCGTGGCTCGAGGCGCGCGTCCGCTTCCGCGCGCCGCGCGAGGTCCCCGCGGGCACCGCCGGCCATGTCATCCTCACGGAGTTCGATGACGTCGCCCTGGGGCTCGTCGAGCGCTTCCGCAGCAACGGCCTGCCGTACTTCGTCATCGAAAGCGACCCGGCCAGGGCGGCGCGCCTCATGGCCGATCACGTGTCGGTGGTCGCCGGCGCGAACGACAGCCGCGAGACCTACGAGCGGCTCGCGGTCAGCTCCGCCCGACTGGTCGTCGCCAACTGCGACGACACCGCCAACACGAACATCACGCTCACCGTCCGCGAAGCGGCCCCTGACGTCCCGCTGGCGGCCATCGCCGAGCACGAGGATTCGATCGACATCCTCGAGTTGAGCGGCGCCACCGCCGTGCTGCCGCTGAAGCACCGGCTCGGCGAGCACCTCGCGAACCGCGTGGACGTCGGGCGCATGGAGGCGCACGTTGTCGGATCGATCCGGGGCGTGCAGATCGCGGAGCTGCCGGTCCGCGGCACGCCGATCGCCGGCGTGCTCGTGCGCGAGACGCGCCTGCGGGAACGGACGGGTGCCAGCGTCGTCGGGATCTGGCAGCGCGGGAGGCTGACGACCGCGTTCCCGCAGACGCGCATCGAGCCCGACGGCGTCGCCGTGATCGCCGGCACGAACGCGCAGATCGAAGCGCTCCACGATCTCTTCCCCGGCGAGCGCACGCCGGCGCCCGTGCTGGTCATCGGCGCCGGGAAGGTCGGGCAGGCGGCCGCGGCGCGTCTCAAGGGGATCGGCCTGACCGTCTTCGCCATCGACCGGCATGGCCCGGCGCTCGAGGCGCTGACGGGCGTCGACAGCGTGTTCGCCGGGGACGCCGCCGACCGCAAATTGATCGAGCGCGCCGGCATCGGAGAGGTCGCGTCGGTGCTCCTCACCACGAACGACGATGCGATGAACATCTACCTGGCGGTCTACTGCCGCCGCCTCAACCCGGCCCTGCGGATCGTGAGCCGCATCACGCACGAGCGCAACGTCGAGGCGATTCATCGGGCCGGCGCCGACTTCGCGCTGAGCTATGCGTCGCTCGGCGTCGCCAGCATCATGTCCCTGCTCGGCGGGCACCCGCCGATGCTCTTCGGCGAAGGTGTCGAGCTGTTCAACATCCCCGTGCCCGCCGCGCTGGCGGGGCAGCCGCTCGGGCGCACCGCGATCGGGTCCCGCACCGGCCTGAGCGTCGTGGCGCTGGAACAGGACGGGCAGTCCGTGACGCAACTGACGGCGGAGACCGTGCTCCCGCCGGGGGGACAGCTTCTCATGCTCGGCAGCCTCGACCAGCGACAGGCCTTCGCGGAGGCGTTCGAGAACGGCCACGCCCGCTGAGCACGCCGTGCGCCTTCGCCGGGGCTCACGCGCACGCAGCCCGTCACCGGCCGCATGGACGGCGCCGTCCTGCGCGAGGGCGTCCCCCTCCTCGTCGACGACACCGCGATCGTCGAGTTCTACGCGCGGTAGGAATTCCCACGCCGCACCCTTGCGCCGCGCGCATTCTCCACACTTCCGGCACGGATCCCTTGAGTTCAGGCCATTTTCGATCGGGTACGACTCTCGCACCTGACGATGATAAGATGCGCCGTGTGGAGGCCTTGAAGCCCCGTGTCAGCTTCGCCGATCTGCAGCGCATGCCGGAGGATGGCAACCGGTACGAGCTGTACGACGGAGAACTGCGCGTGGTTCCATCGCTGCTGCCCAGGCACGAGATCGTCAGAGGGCGGATTCATGAGGCGCTGATCGACTATCGTCGTCAATGGGGCGGACTGGTGTGCAGCGCTCCGTTCGATCTCGTCCTGTCGGAGTTCGACGTGGTGCAGCCGGATTTGATCTACTTCGGCCCGGTTTCGGCGACGCGCATCAATCTTGACGAGCATGTGCGCTTCCCGCCCGATCTGGCCGTGGAGGTCATCTCGCCCTCGACAGCGCGTTTCGACCGCGGCCACAAGCGCGATCTGCTGGCGCGTTATGCGCTTCCCGAGCTCTGGATCGCCGATCCGCGCCGGCGGCGCCTCGAGTGCTCGGTCCTGCTGAACAGCCGCTATCCCGAACCTGCGATTGTCAG
>JBOGIW010000058.1:0-2044 GCA_050748045.1 Vicinamibacterales bacterium
CCGGCGCGGCTCGTGAACAGACGGTTGAACTCGAAGCTGCCGGCGAAGAACCGTCCGCCGGTGTTCGGCGAGAGCTCCGTGGTCACCTCGATCCCGAGCTCTCGGAAATCGGCGCCCGCCTTGATGCTGTGAGTCCCCAGGAGCTTCGTCAGCGTGGCGTTCACGGCGTAGCGGCCGGTCCAGCGTGTCAGGTCACCGCCCCATCCGCCGACGTCGTCGACCTCGTCGAAGAGGAGCTCGGGAAACATCGTGCGCCCGGCCTCGTTGATGGCGTTCACGTAGGTCGGGCTGAAGCCGAGCGACGCCAGGCCGGGCGTGAAGGTGGCCGTGTCGGTCTGGTCCTGCCACGTGAGCCACCCGAAGCGCAGGGCGAGCACCGTGCTGTCGTTCAGCACGTTGGTGTTGTTGATGGCGAGGACGTGCGGCCGGCGCCGCAGCGTGGTGAAGAACTCGGCCTGGTTCTCGATGTACTGGAAGTCGGCCGGCATGATGCCGCTGCCGGGCTCGTCCGTGTTGTTGTAGAGATAGAAGCCGCCGAGCGTCCAGTTCGCCGTGAGCTTGTGGTCGACCTTGAGCGTCCACATGTCGGCTTCGTCGACGAGCCGCGCCGTGTCGCTCACGTTCGGGTTGCCGTCCTCGTTGGCGCCGATGGCGCGGCCGCCGACCGTCTGGGTCGGCCACGCGTTGAGGGTGTTGAACCCGGCGGCGTTGGCGGCCGGATGCGTGCGCGGGATGATCGCGCCGAGGAACTCGCCGCCGGTCTCGAGCGAGCCCGTGCCCGTCGCCGGGCACCGCGCGCTCGGCGTCGTGAGCCCGCGGCACCACGGGTTGAACAGGCGCACCGGCGCGCCGCCAACCGTCGTGCCCGAGAAATCCCCGGCCCGCTGCCGCGCGGTCGGCCACACGTACTGCAGACCGCGCGTGGTGAGCGATCGGTACCCCTCGGTGGCCGTCCAGAAGAACGTGCGATTCCGGAAGACCGGTCCGCCGAATCCTCCGCCGTACAGCCGGTAGTAGGACTCGGCCAGGCCCGTGCTCTCCTTCGTCCCGCCCTCCTTCTCGCTGAAGAAGTTGAGACTCTGGCCCCAGACCGGCCGCGTCTGGAAGAAGGCGCTGCCGCGGTACTGATTCGTCCCGGACCTCGCCGTGACGTTGAACACGCCGCCGCCGGTGCGGCCCATCTCCGCGTCGTAGGTGTGGACCTGGACCTTCACCTCTTCGATCGCCTCCATCGTGGGATTGGCGATCGCACGGCCGCGGAGCTCCGTGATCGGCACCCCCTCGAGCAGGTAGTTGTTCGCGCGGATGCCGCCGCCGCCGAGCGACACGCGCGACGCGTTGGTCTGATCCTGCTGGCGGTTGAACTGCGGATCGCCGACCGGGTTCACGGTGGGGACCGTGACGCCGATGAGGAAGGCGTTGCGCCCCGGCGCCGGGAGCACCTCGAGCTGGTCGCGATCGAGCGTGCCGCCGATCGAGGCCGTCGACGTGTCGATGAGCGGCGCCTCGCCGGTGACGGTGATCGTTTCCTGGAGCGCCCCGACCTCCAGCGTGAGGTCGATCGTCAGGAACTGCTGCGTGCCGACGCGCAGGCCCGTGCGCTCTGACGTCTTGTAGCCCGTGAGATTCGTCCGCAGGGAGTACGTGCCGGGAGGCAGGGCAGGGAAGTTGTACTGGCCGACCTCGTTGGTGACCGTATCCCGGGAGACGTTGGTGGCTTCATTGGTAAGCGTCACGGTGACGCCCGGGATCACGCCGTTCACGTCGCTCACGACGCCGCGGACGCCGCCCGTAAAGGTCTGCGCCCACGCGGCACTCGCGAAGGCGCTCAGGAAGATCAGACACGTCAGTGCGCATTTCGTCGCTCTCATGGCAGACCTCACGAACAAGGGTGAAAGAGCCAAACCCCGAATGGCCCGGGTTCCGGAAGAGTGCCGGCGTCGGTATCAGCGCAGTCGTGGAATACTACGTTAGGCGTCCGCGGATCGCGGGGCAAGGGGGAAGGCTGAATATTCTGGGAAGGCCGCATGCGCTGGCGTAGCAC
>JBOGIW010000059.1:0-3396 GCA_050748045.1 Vicinamibacterales bacterium
CTGGTCTCTGGTCCCTGGCTCCGGGTTCCTGGTCTTCGGTCCGTGGGTTCCGGTCCCCGGTCGGACCAAGGACCAAAGACAAGGACCCGAGACCCGAGACCAGACACCAGAGATCGAGACCCGAGCCCCGAGACCAAGACAGGACCCGAGACCCGAAACCAGGGACCCGAGACCAGAGACAGTAGAATTGACAGATTATGTCCACCCCTTCCGCCACCGCACCGCAGAACGCCACGATGACCACGACTGTAGAGAACCGGCAGGCCGCGCGGCTGGAGACCTCCACAACCGAGGTGGCCTTCGCCGGCATCCGGCGGGTTCCGCAGCCGGTCAACGATCCCAACCGCACCTATCTGCCCGGGTCGCCCGAGCGGGCCGAGCTCAAGGCGCGCCTGGCGTCGATGGCCGGCGAGACGATCGACATCCCGATCGTGATCGGAGGCCGCGAGATCCGGACCGGCCGCACGGCCAAGGCGGTGATGCCGCACGACCACCAGCACGTGCTCGCCGAGTATCACCTTGCAGAGCCGCAGCACGTCGAGCAGGCGATCGCGGCGGCGACCGACGCGCGGAAGGAATGGGGGAGCTGGCCGTGGGAGGACCGTGCCGCGGTGCTCCTGAAGGCCGCCGAGCTGCTGGCGACCTCCTGGCGCGCGACGCTGAATGCGGCCACCATGCTGGGCCAGTCGAAGACGGCGTTCCAGGCCGAGATCGACGCGGCGTCGGAGCTCGTCGACTTCTGGCGGTTCAACGCCTGGTACGCGCAGGAGATTCTCGGCGACCAGCCGGTGAGCGGGCCCGGCCTGTGGAACCAGGTCGAGTACCGGCCGCTCGAGGGCTTCGTCTACGCGGTGACCCCCTTCAATTTCACGGCCATCGCCGGGAACCTCCCGGCGGCGCCCGCGCTGATGGGCAATGGCGTGGTATGGAAGCCGGCGTCGAGCGCGATGCTGAGCGCGTACTACCTCATGCGCCTCCTGGAGGAGGCGGGCATGCCGCCGGGCGTCATCAACTTCGTGCCCGGCGAGGCCGCGAAAGTTTCTGACGTGCTCCTGAGCTCGCCGGGCCTCGCCGGCATTCACTTCACCGGCAGCACCGCCGTCTTCAACCAGATGTGGCGGACGGTGGGCGAGAACATCTCGCGCTACCGGACCTACCCGCGCCTGGTCGGCGAGACCGGCGGCAAGGACTTCATCGTCGCGCATCCGTCGGCCGACGTGGAGGCGCTCGCCGTGGCGATTGCGAGGGGCGGCTTCGAGTACCAGGGGCAGAAGTGCTCCGCGGCGAGCCGCATCTATGTCCCGCAGTCGATCTGGCCGGAGGTGCGCGACCGCGTCATCGCGATCATGCGCGAGATGCGCATGGGCGACGTACGCGACTTCCGCACCTTCATCGGCGCGGTGATCGACCGGAAGGCGTTCACGAGCATCAGCGGCTACCTGGACGACGCGAGGCAGAACGCGAGGGTGCTCCAGGGCGGTGTGGCCAAAGGCGAGACGGGGTACTTCATCGAGCCGACGCTCGTCGAGACCTCCGATCCGGGCTACCGGCTGCTCTGCGAGGAGATCTTCGGTCCGGTGGTGACAGCCTACGCGTATCCCGACGCGAAGTGGGAGGAGACGCTCTCGACGATCGACCGGACATCGCCGTACGCGCTGACCGGCGCCGTTTTCAGCCGGGAACGCGTCCCGATTCGCCAGGCGATGAGCGCGCTCCGGAACGCGGCCGGGAACTTCTACGTCAATGACAAGCCGACGGGGGCCGTCGTGGGGCAGCAGCCGTTCGGGGGGTCTCGCGGGTCAGGGACCAACGACAAGGCCGGGTCGAAGTTGAACCTGCTGCGCTGGGTCAGCGCGCGCACGGTGAAGGAGAACTTCGTCCCGCCCCGTGACCACCGCTACCCGTACATGGCAGAGGAGTAACCGATGATCCAGGCGACAACTCGCGGGCTGGCGGCGCTTCTGGCCGTGCTGCTCGCCGCGCCCGCGGCGGCACCGCAGACACTTCCGGCGCCGCGGCGCTTCAACGTGCCGGTCGACTACTTCACGCTCCCCAACGGCCTCAAGGTCGTGGTGAGCGAGGATCGGAGCGCGCCGGTCGTGGTCGTGGAAGTGATTTACAACGTCGGCTTCCGCACGGAGCCGAAGGGGCGAACCGGCTTCGCGCATCTGTTCGAGCACATGATGTTCCAGGGCTCCGGGCAAGTGAAGAAGATGGAGCACGTGTCGCTGATGGAGCAGGCCGGCGGGCAGGTGAACGGCTCCACGCGGCTCGACTACACGAACTACTTCCAGGTGCTGCCGTCGAACGCGCTCGAGCTGGCCCTGTGGCTCGAGGCCGACCGGATGCGATCGCTCGACGTGAGCGGGGAGAACCTGAAGAACCAGCAGAACGTGGTGAGCGAGGAGGTGCGCGTGAACGTCCTCAACCAGCCGCACGCCGGGTTCGAGTGGCTGGACATCTGGCAGCGCGCCAACACGAACTGGTTCAACGCTCACAACTTCTACGGCGACCTGGCGGACCTGGAGGCCGCCACGCTCGACGACGTGCGGAGCTTCTTCAAGACCTATTACGCGCCGAACAACGCCGTGCTCGTCGTCGTGGGCGACACCGCGGCGGCCGACGTGCGGAAGCTCGCCGAGAAGCACTTCGGCGCGATCCCGCGGCAGCCGCTGTCGGCGCCGCCCGACGTGAGCGAGCCGCCGCAGAAGGAAGAGAAGCGGTATACGCGCGAGGACAAGCTCGCACGGACCCCGGCCCTGGCGATCGCGTGGCACCTGCCGGAGCGGATGACGAAGGACTTCTTCGCGCTGAGCGTCCTCGACCCGCTCCTCATCAGCGACGAGAGCGCGAAGCTGTACCAAAAGCTCGTGCGAGGCGATCGCCTGGCGATGCAGGTGTCCGGCGCGTTCAACCTCCTGGGCGATAATTGGGACGTCAAGGGCCCGATGCTCTATACGATGCGGGTCGACTACCTGAACGACAAGAAGGCGGACCAGGTGCTCGACGCCGTCGAGGCGGTGCTCGGCGAGGTGCGCGAGCAAGGGATCACGGAGGCCGAGCTGGCGCAGGCGAAGACGTCGCTCCGGTCGGGCTTCCTCGAGAACATCGAAGGGGGCTTCATGCCGCGCTTCGGCCGCGCCAACCTCCTCGGGGTGTTCGCGCTCTTCGACGACGACCCTGGGCGGATCAACACGATCCTCGACGAGCTCGACAAAGTGACCGTCGCCGACGTGAAGGCCGCGGCCGCGCGGTGGTTCGTGCCGGCCAATCGCACGTCCATCGACAGCCGTCCCGCCCCGAAGCCGACGGCGGAGCCCGAGGGAGGTGCGCGATGACCGGGCCACGCAGGCACGGCGCCACGAAGCCGGCGCGCTGGCCGCGACGGGTGGCGGC
>JBOGIW010000060.1:0-5486 GCA_050748045.1 Vicinamibacterales bacterium
CTGCACACGCGCCCGCTTGCGCAGCGCGCGCGGCAGGCCGGCGATGGCCGCCGCCTTCGCCGAGAGGAACGGGCCGAGCAGCCCCCGCCGCATGAAGTGCACCGCCGCGGCCGCGTTGTAGATCAGGTGACCCGGGAGCGTCCACACCACGAGTGCAAGCGGCGTGTTCTGCACGTACACCCACTCGAGATTGCGCTGGCCGTGGAAGACCGCCATCCGGCTCGTGCGCCCGAGCGTCGACCCGCCGCGGTGCCGCACGACCGAGCCGGCCACGTACCGGCAGCGATAGCCGCGAAGCTGCGCGCGATACGACAGGTCCACGTCCTCGTGCGACAGGAAGAAGTCCTCGTCGAAGCCGCCGATCTCGTCGAACACGGCCTTCGAGATCATGAACGCGGCGCCGCAGGCGCCGAAGACCTCCCGCGACTCCGCCGCCTCCCCGACCTCGCCGCCGTGGTGCCGCTTGAACGCACCGCCCCACCGCGTCATGCCGTCGCCCGCGCTGTCGATGATGGAGGGATCGTGCATGTAGACAACACGAGAGGTGGCGAGTCCGATGCTTGCCGGCTCGTCGAGGCCGCCCGCGAGCGCGCGCAGCCACCCGGGATCGGCCACGGTGTCGTTGTTCAGGAACGCCAGGTACCGGCCGCGCGCTTCGCGCGCCCCGGCGTTGTTGCCGCCCGCGAATCCCCGGTTGCGATCGAGCGCGACGATCCGGACCCAGGGAAACCGCGCCCGCACGTAGTCGGCCGTGCCGTCGATCGACGCGTTGTCGACGAGAATCGTCTCGGCCTCCACGCCCCGCTGCCCCGCCACGGCCGTGAGGCACGCCTCGAGGTGGTGCCGTCCGTTCCACGTGACGATGACGATCGAAATCTCAGGCTCCAACTTTCAACTCCCAACTCCCAACTCCCAACTCCCAAACTCTCTAACTCTCAACTCCCAAACTCCCAAACTTCCAATCTCTCTAACTCTCAACTCCCAAACTCCCAATCTTCCAACTCCCAACTCCCAACTCCCAATCCTTCCGTCAGGGAGCGGCCCGGCGGTACGCCTCGAGCGTCAGCTCCGCGGTGCGCGTCCAGGTGAGCCCGGTCGCGCGTGCCAGCCCTTTCGCCCGCATCACGGCCCGCCGGTCGTCGTCGTCGATCACGTTCACGATGGCGGCGGTCCAGCCTGCCACGTCGAGCGGATCGAGCAGGATGCCTGCGTCGCCGAGGACCTCCGGAATCGAGGCCGCGCGCGACGCGATGACGGGCGTCCCGCAGGCCATCGCCTCCAGCACGGGAAGGCCGAAGCCTTCGTACAACGATGGATACACCAGCGCCGACGCACATCGATAGAGCGACAGGAGCAATTCCTCGCTCACAGGCCCCAGCATCGTCACGGCGTCCGCCATGCCGGCGCCGGCGGCCATGGTCCCGAGCGCGTCGCCGACGCCACGATCCAGTCCTGCGAGCACCAGCGAGACGGCCGAGGCGCCGCCGAAGTGGCGCCGTGCCGCCACGACCGCTTCGACGAGCGTGGCGAGATTGCGCCGCTCGTGCAGGTCGCCGACGTGCAGGAGGAACGGTCCGGCAATTTCCTGCGGCAGCTCGCAGGCGCCGGCGGGACCGGCGGGCGAGAAGCGGCGATCGACGCCGAGCGGCGCCACGACGATCCGCTCGCGCGGCACGCCGTACGCCGCGACGATCTCGCCGGCCGAAAAGCACGAGTCGGTGACGATGACGGTCGCCGTGCGCGCGCTGCGCCGGTAGAAGGCGCGACGCGCGAGATCGCGCCGGTACGGGTACCACTCCGGGCGCCGCGCATAGCTCACGTCATGAATCGTGAGCACGACCGGCGGCGTGCCCCACAGGGGCGCCGTGTAGGCGGGCGCGTGCAGCACGTCGATGGCGCTCCGCTTCGCCGCGCGCGGAAGGCCGACGAGCGACCATCCGAGATTGGTCGGCGGATGCGGCGGCGCCTCGACGTGCGCGACGCCGGGCGGGAGCGCCGCCGGATCGCCGCCGAGCGCGATCATCTCCACCTCCCCGAGCGCGACGAGCGCCGAGAGCAGCGCCGACGCGTACCTGCGGACGCCGGCCGCCGGTGACGCCAGCGACCGCGCGTCGAACCCTACTCGGAGACTTCGCACGAAATGCCAGATTCAAAGTCCAGATGCACATCGCAAGGGCGGACGCGATGGCGACGAGCTCGCCCCATCTGCGACGAGCCAGGTACTGTTTGCATTTTGAATAGTTGAGGTTTGAATTATCGAATCGCCATGTGGAGCCTGCGGACGGGTTTCTGCCGCAGCCCGCAGATCTGGCGAATCCGGTCCTCGATCGTCCCGTTGATGAGCGGGCTGCTGAGGATGACCTCATCGACCTCGTAGCGGTGGAGGGTCCGGTCGAGCTCGTCGAGCGCGCCGCGCACGGGGACGCCGACGATCCACCGCCGCGCCTTCATCGGGTCGTCGTCGATGAACGCCACCGGGTTCATGTTCCAGTCGGGGTTGGCGCGCATCTCGCGCACGAGGAGCTGGCCGAAGGCGCCGGCGCCGTAGACAATCACGCGGCGGTTGCGCTTGCTGCGCGTCGCCGCCACGAGGTTCATCGTGCGGAACGAGGCGCGCGTGGCCACCACCGCCGCGCTGAGCAGCATGAAGTCGAGGATGAACACGACCCGCGAAAAACCCTCGAGCCTGTAGAAGTACACCGCGGCGAGCACGGAGAGGATGGAGCCGAGACCGACGCCGCGCACGACGGCCGCCAGGTCGCGCAATCCGAAGGTCTCCCAGGACCGCTGGTAGAGCCCCGACACGTACATCGACGCCAGCTTCAGGCCGAGCACCACCGGCAGCGAGGCCGTGAACGACGGCAGGAACTTCTCGAGGCTCTCCCCTTCGAAGCGCAGGCGGTAGGCGAAGTAGTAGCACGCCGAGATGAGCACGAGGTCGAGCATCACCTCGCCGGCGTGCCACCGGAACGTGAGGTCCTTGAGGAAGGGCGCGAACGACGACTTCTGCAGGGCGACGAAGTCCTCGGCGTTGTACGCCGGAACGCGCGCCAGGTAGATCCCGAGCAGCATGACGAGCACGCCGAAGAGCGCCGCCAGCGGCAGCATCGACTCGACGCCGGAGAACTGCAGCGCCCACGCGGTGCCACCGCCGGCCAGGCCGAGGAGATAGAGGATGCGCACCGCCGAACGCTCCGAGAAGCCGAGCGAGACCAGCCGGTGCGACACGTGGTCCGTGCCGCCGCGTGTCGCGGGGCGGCCTGCCAGGCGGCGGAGCACGAGCACGAACGCGGTATCGAAGAGCGGGACGACGAGGATGAGGATCGCGATGAGCGCCGGCTCGCGGAAGGCGTCCCGTCCGCCGACGACGGGCACGAGCGCCGCGCCGGCGAGCAGGGCCCCGACGAAGAGGCTGCCGCAGTCGCCCATGAAGAGCCGCGCGCGGTTCCGGTTCCAGTACAGGAACCCGACGAGCGCCCCGGCCAGGGCCGTCAGCAGCACCACCAGCGCCGGACCGAGCGGCTCGAACAGGAGCATGGCCAGGAGCGCGGCGGCGATGGCCGCGACGCCGGCGGCCAGCCCGTCCATGTTGTCGAGGAGGTTCACCGCATGGCACAGGCCGGCGAACCAGACGGTCGCCACGAGGGTTTGCACCGAGGTCAAGCCGTCGGGCTGCGTCCGCGCCAGCGCAAACACCAGAAAGGCGCCGATGATCAGCGACGAGACGAGCTTGGCCAGCGGCGAGAGCTGCAGGCGGTCGTCGAGGACGCCGACGACGAACATTGCGAGGGCGGCGAGCGGCACGGGCAGCCAGGTATCGGCCCACGGCAGCACGTCGGGGGCGACGATCACGGCCAGGAAGCCGGCGACCGTCGCTCCCGCAATCGCCACGCCGCCCATCGTCGGCGTGGGGCGATCGTGCCAGCGATCGGCGCGCGGCGGCACGACGGCGCCGACGACCGGGGCGAGACGCCGCACCACGGCGCCAAGCGCCACCGAAGACGCGGCCGCGAACGCGAAGCTCAGGACCAGCAGCATGGGCGCGAATCAGCCAGGGAGCCGATGAGCCACGAACGCCACCCGAACGCGCGACACGCACGCACGTGCGCCGCGGCGTCCCCGATCGCCGTGGCCGTCGTGGCCCTCGGGAGCGTCACGGCTCACGACGTGACGAGCTCGGCGGCCTTCGCGGCCCGGCGGCGGTGCACGAAGGGGCGCCTCCCGAGAATGCCGTCGCAGATTGTATCGAGTCCCGGGGTCTCGCCGGGCATCAACTGCTCGAGACGATCGAGCGTCAGCCGGTAGATGGGATAGCCGGCCTTCGGCGCGATGAACGGCAGCGGAATCATGCGGTTGAAGAAGAAGTGATACGCGTACCGGCGGGCGCGGGCGAGCTGGTCGGGCGCGAGGCGCCCGGCGACGGGGAGCGTGTCGAGGATCCGAAAGTACTCGTCGGGCGTGCTGGCGTCGAGCGTCAGTCCCTTGTTGCGGATCCACGCCTCCCCGGCGACGACCACCGGGAGGCCCACGCTCGTCAGCTCGACGCCCATCTTGGTCCCGTAGATGATCGCCGCGTTGCACAGCGACATCAGCCCGTAGGTGCTGAGGCCGCTCTCGGGCGGCACCACGAGGATGTTCGAGGCGAGATCGGGCAGGTGTTTGCGCAGCTCGCCGAGGACAGGCTGGCGCGACGGCGGAAAGCCGCTGATCTCGGCCGGGTGTACGCGGATGAGGAGCTGGAGCTCGGGGCGGCGCGCAAAGTACTCGCAGGTCTGCACGAGCCACGCGAGCATGTTCGGGAACGCGTTGGCGGGGTAGTGGAGCTGCGCGTCCCAGCTCACGTTCGTGAGCAGGCCGATGACCGGACGCGATGGATCGATCCCGGCGCGCTTCGCGATCTCGTCCGGGTCCTGACGCGTGGGCCGGTGAAAGACGATCCAGTCGAAGAGCCCCTCGCGCCGGCTCTTCAGGTAGTCGAGCAGCTCGCGCTCCTCGGTCGCCGAAAGCTCGAGGCCCTCCCAGTGCTCGCGCGGCTCGGCCATCAGCGTGTGGTGGTACGTGTCGTCGTGGCTGAAGATGAAGCGGCGCTTCCTGTACGCGACGTTCCACGTCGACACGTGCACGCCCTCCTGCCGCGCCACCTCGCCGACGATGCCCCAGGGCACGTAGATGCCATGGGTGAAGACCGCCGACGAGAACCCGAGCGCGCGCACGAGGCGGCGTGTCGCGTGGGCCGTGAGGAGCGCCGCCTCGAGATACCGGCGCAGGATCGGCCCGGCGAGCGGCTCGTCGTCGAGCGTCCCGGTCGCGAAGAACCGGAGCGCGCCGGCATGGGCATGCTCGCCGATGGCGAGGCCGTCCAGCCGGAAGCGCTCGATCTGCTCGAGCGGCAGCCTCCGCGCGGTCCCGGCGGCCTCGGCGCGGTCGTCGGCCGTGAGCCAGTCGCTGTATCGATGGACCTTCACGCCGAGCGCGCCGTACACGCG
>JBOGIW010000061.1:0-6600 GCA_050748045.1 Vicinamibacterales bacterium
GTCGCGGAGGGTGACGACGATGTTCCGCTCGAGGCCTTGCGGCCTGGAAGGCGTTGCCTGCGGCAGTTCGCCATCGGCGATCCGATCGGTCCAGTCCGCGAAGTGCTGGAACGCGAGCGGGCCGAGCGCGGTCATCTGGGCGAGCATCATCTGGCCGGATTGTCCCGCCTGCACCCGGTGTCTCCACGCGTCCACCGACGACGAGAACGTGCCGAACGCCTGCGGGATGGAACGCGTGGAGAGCTGACCCATCTGGTGGCAGCCGACGCAGCCGTTGCTCTTCATGGCGTTGAGCCAGTCGGTCTGTGTGAAGTTGGCCGGGAGCCCGTCGGAGCTGCCGAACCGATCGGCGGCGGGGATCTTCAGCATTGAGTACCAGTAGATGGCGGGGTAGTACTGTGCCGCCGCGGCGGCGTCCTTCGCCGGCGTCGCCGTGAGGTTCACCTGCGCGCCCGGCTTTGCCGTCACCTTTGCGCCGTCCACGAGGCCGTACCCCCGCGCCCACACGCTGTAGCTCGCTCGCGGCAGATCGGGCACGACATAGCGGCCGCGATCGTCGGTGACGACGATCCGGATGAATCTCACGGGGAGATCGCGTGTCTCGGCGATGACCCAGACGCCGGCCTCGGGCCCCTTCGGCCCGGTCACGACCCCGCCGATGTCGTCCGGGTCGATGGCGACATCCTGGGTTGTCGCCTGGTGTCCGTGCGCGATCGCCAAGGTTGACGCCAGAAGGATGGCGAGGGTCCGACACATGTTGTCCTCCAGAAGTCCTATCGGCCGCGCACCCAGGCTGCCACCGCCTGCCATTCGGGGTCGCGCATCGACGTCCAGTGCTTGCCGCCGGGATGGAACGGATCGCCCCCTGCCTCGGTGGCAAGCGGAACCATCAACAGCCGGCTCGACTGCGGATCGCCGGCCACGACCACGCGCTGAACGGCCTCGTAGTTGCGGCGCGACTGCCCCTCGCTCCAGGAGGTGCTGCCCGGCGACAGCCGTTGCAGGCGAAAGCCGGTCGCCTGCGAATGGCACACGTAGCAGCGCGCGAAGCCGTCGCGCTTCCTGAGGAGCACCGGCTCCACGCGCGCCCGGAACGTCTCGAAGTCGAGCGCCGGCGCCGGCGTGGCAACGGCTGGACCTGGCGTGGACGTGCGCACCCAGGTCGCCAGCGTCTGCCACTCGGGATCGTCGTGGGATGGCCAGTGCTTGCCGCCGAGATGCACCGGATCGCCGCCGGCCTCGACCGCGAGCGGATGGAGCAGGAGCCGGCTCCGCAGCGGCTCACCTGGCACCACGAGCCTCGATACCGTCTCGAAGTTGCGGCGCGACTGCGCGTCGGTCCAGCCGGTGCGGCCTTCCTCCAGCGGCTGCAGCCGCAGGCGGCTCGTCACTTTCGTGTGGCAGACGAAGCACGTGCCGCCCGGGCCGAAGGCCGGGCGCGGCTTCAGGAAGATCGGCTCGACGTGCGTCCGGTAGTACTCGAAGTCGAGAGATGGCGCCGGTGCCTGCGCGGCGAGCAGACCACCGGCGACGAGCGTGCCGATCACGAGGACAGCAGCGTGGGTCATGCGGCTCTCCGGCCGTCGCGGCTTATAGCACACTCGCGCGGAACCTGCTACAGTGAGCGCCCCGAGGCGGGACCGCGGACTGCGGACCGCGGATAGCGGATAGCGTACCTCGGATTGCGGACCGCGGATGGCGGATCGCGGGTTGATCGACATGGTTACAGCTGCCCGACGTTGCGGCCTGATGCTCCTGGCGCTCGGCTGGCTCTTCCTGCCGCTGCACGCGACGACCGGCAAGGTCCTCATCGTGCAGACCAACGCCGCGGGCGACAATGTCCACCTCATCGATTCGGCGAGCAACCGGGTGGTGGCCGAGATTCAGGGTATCGAGGTCAACCATGGGGCCGCCGCTGCCCCGGACGGCGCCCGCTTCTACTTCACGAACGAGGCCGACCACACGCTCGACGTCGTGGACGGCACGAGCCTGAAGGTGACCCGGAAGATCCCGTTGAGCGGGCGGCCCAACAACCTGGCCATCGGCCACGACGGCCGGCGCGTGTACGTGGCCATCGTGGCGGCGCCGGGCGGCGTCGACGTGATTGACGTGCCGTCTCTATCGCGCGTCAAGTCCATCCCCACACAGGGCGGCGTCCACAACACCTTCATGACGCCTGACGGCCGCTTCGTCGTCGCCGGCTCCATCGCCGGACGGAACCTCACGGTGATCGATGCCGCGACGGAGGAACCGGTCTGGTCGATGGCGTTCGACAACGGCGTCAGGCCAATCGCCTTCGACACGAACCCGGACGGCTCCACGCGGCGGCTCTTCGTGCAGATCACCGGGTTCCATGGCTTCTACGTCGTGGACTTCGCCGCGCGCACGGAAGCGGGCCGTATCACGCTTCCCGACCTGCCGATCGAGAAGCGGCATCTCGACACGCTGCAGGGATCGCCCTCGCACGGGATTGGGGTCGCGCCGGACGGGAGGACCCTGTGGGTCTGCAGCAAGGTGAACAGCCATGTGTACGCCTACTCGCTGCCGGACCTGACGCTCCTCGGCGGCGTGCACACCGGCGATCATCCCGACTGGCTCACCTTCACGCCGGACAGCCGGCATGTGTACGTCGCGAACGCCGGGTCGAACTCGGTGTCGGCAATCGACATCGCGTCGCGAAAAGAGATTGCCCGCATTCCCGTCGGCCAGGTGCCGAAGCGCAACATCACGGCCGTCGTGAGGTGAGTCGTCTCTCAGCCACGAAGAACACGACGATCTCAGCCACGAAGATCACGAAGCTCACGAAGTCTTTACAGGCTCCTCTCGAAGCTCTCGAAGCTGCGTCGGCGAGCGACACGCCTCGTGGAGCGACAAGACAAGCGTTTGAACTTCGTGTTCCTCGTGTCCTTCGTAGCCGTGAGCTCTTCGTGGCCCTGAATGTGACCTTGGATGAATCACGCGCTCAGTCGGGCCAGCGCGTCGGCGAGCACGGCAACGCCGCACGCGATGGCCTCCGGCGAGGCGTACTCGTCAGGGCGGTGGCTGACGCCGCCGCGGCACGGGATGAAGAGCATGGCTGTTGGCGCGATTCGCGACATGAAGAGCGAGTCGTGGTACGCGCGGCTGACCAGGCGCTCGTGACGCAGGCCGTGGTCCTCGCATGCGCGGGCCAGCGCCTCGACGACCTCCGGCGCGCACCGCGCGGGCGGGTCGGCGTTGACCGGCTCGATGCGGATCGCGACGCCCCGCCGTCGCGCGATCTCGTCGCAGGCGCTCGCGATCCGATCGAGCGCGGCGTCGCGCCGCGCCTGCTCGATGTCGCGCACGTCGACTTCCAGGCGCGCGCGGCTCGGCACGCTGTTCACCGCGCCGGGAAACACCTCGCACACGCCGGTCGTGGCGACGGTGTCGTCCGACCCGGTCGAGCGGGCGGCCGACTCCACCGCGAGCGCGGTCTCGGCGGCCGCGAGGAACGCGTCGTGGCGATCCGTCATGAGCACCGTGCCCGCGTGACCGCCTTCTCCGTCGATGACGATACGGAGGCTGGCCGGAGCGGCAATCGCGGTGACGACCCCGATATCGGCGCCGTGTCGCTCGAGCAGCGGGCCCTGCTCGATGTGCAGCTCGGCGAACGCCGCGTACGCACCGCCGGCCAGACGCACCGAGGCCAGCGATCCCGTGAACCCCGCGCCGGCGCGCACGTCGTTCAGCGTGCGGCCGCCGGAATCCTTCAATCGCTCGCCGGCACGCTCGTCGAGGGCGCCCGCCAGCAGGCGGCTCCCCAGGCATCCGATCCCGAATCGCGTCGGCTCCTCGGACGTGAAGACGATGAGCTCGATGGACCGGCGTGGGCGGCCTCCCGTACGCGCCAGCGCGCGAATGGCTTCCAGCCCGCCGAGGACGCCGACCGTGCCGTCGTACCGGCCGGCGTTCGGAATGGCGTCGATGTGCGACCCGGTAGCCACGGCGGGCAGGTCCGGCTCCACGCCCTGCCAGCGCGCGAACATATTGCCGGCGGCGTCGTGCCGGACCACGAGCCCCGCTTCCGCGCAGAGCGCCGTGACGTACGCGCGCGCGCGTCGGTCGGCCTCGGTGAACACGATTCGCGTCACGCCGGGCGCCGGCCCGTCCGAGAACGTGGCGAGGGTGTCGAGCTCACGAATCAGCCGCGGCTCGTCCACGGCGGCCTTCATCGGGGGTGTCGATCCCAGTCCTTGTAGATCAGGTACTTCGCCGGCATCTTGCCGAGCGCGCCGAACCACTGCGGGCAGAATGGCGCCATCCAGATGAAGTCGCCGGCCTGCACGGGATACCAGCGTTCCGACAAGCGGTACACACCGCCCCCCTCGAGCATCAGCAGGCCGTGCTCCATCACGTGGATCTCCACGGCTGGCAGCGCCGCGCCTGGCCTGTACGTCATCGTGTTCACCCGGAAGTCGATGGCCGGATCGTCCGGCACGAGACCACGGACCTCGAGCCACGGATCGTCCCCGAGGAACTCCGGCGCCACGCGGCTCTCGCGGCCGCTGAACGCGGCCGGAGCCGTCACGCCGTCGAGCGGTTGAAATGGCTTCTCGAACACGGCGGCGCGCGAGGCTGTGCCGGCCGACAGGGTCGCGTCGTGTCCCGGCGGGAGGTACGCGTAGTCTCCCGACGCAAGCGCGTGTCCGCCGGCGTTCACCTCCCCCTCGAGCACGTAGACGAAGCGCTGGTCGATCGCCGGAGCGATCTCGCCGCCTGCCTCGAGCTCGGCGGTGTACTGCGTGAACCCGGCGCGCCCGGCTCGGGAGATGTGCACGATGGCCGTCGCCTTCCGCATGCCCGGAAGCGGCGCGCGGACGAAGGTCTCCGGCGTCTGCAGGAGGTGATCGGGTTGCAGGACGCTCCTGGTCAGGCCAAGGTGATTCATGTCTCGTCGAGGGGCCGCACGAACCGGCCGCGGGTCGCGACGGTGATCTGTCCGCCGGCGAAGATCGTCTCACCGCGACGAATCGTTCGCCGGACGATGCCGCGAAACGCCATGCCGAGATACGGGCTCACCTTGTGACGCTGCTGCAGATCATCGGCGCCGAGCGTGAACGGGGCCGCCGGATCGATCAGCACGGCGTCGGCATCGTGGCCTGGCGCCAGCGACCCCTTGCGCGGAATCCCGAACCGCCGCGCCGGCGTGTCCGCGACGAGCGCGGCGATTCGCTCCAGCGGCAACCCGCGGTCATGATGGCCGCGATCGATGAGGACCGCAAGCGTCGACTGGACGCCGGCAATGCCGCCCCACGCCGACAGGAAATCGCCCGCCTTCCTCGCGGGCTCGGTGGGCGAGTGATCGGAGGCGACGAGATCCACGCGGCCATCGAGGAGCGCGGCCCAGAGCGCCTCGCGCTCGCCGGCGGACCTGAGCGGCGGCGCGCACTTCGCCACCGTGCCGAGCCGCTCGAGGTCGTCCTCGGTGAAACACAGGTAGTGCGGACACGTTTCAATCGACACGTTGACGCCGCGCGCGCGGGCCTCGGCCGCCATGGCGACGCCCCGGCCCGAGCTGACGTGGACGATATGGAGCCTGGCGCGGGTCTCGCCTGCGAAAAGCAGTGCACGCTGGATCGCGTCGAGCTCGGCGAGGACCGGGCGCGAGGCCAGGAAATCGCGCGCGCCGCGCGCCGTCGCCCTGGCGCTCAATGTCCGCGTGAGCTCCTCGCTCTCGGCGTGCACGGCCACCGGCAGGCCGAGCCTCGCCGCTTCCCGCATCCCGTCCACGAGCGTTCCGTCGTCGGCGCGCGGGAACTCCGGAAGCCCCGAGTCGCACATGAACGCCTTGTAGCCGACGACGCCGCGCTCGGCCAGGCCGGGCATGTCGGCGACCGAGCCGGGGACGAGCCCGCCCCACAGCCCGAAGTCCGTCACCGACGACGACTCGAGCGCCGCGCGCTTGGAATCGAAGGCGCGCGCGTTCACCGTGCACGGCGTCGAGTTGAGCGGCATGTCGAAGAAGAGCGTGCCGCCCCCCGCGGCCAGCGCGCGGCTGCCCGTGGCGGCGCCTTCCCAGGTCGTGCGCCCGGGCTCGTTGAAATGCAGGTGCGCGTCGATGAGGCCCGGCAGGACGACGAGGCCACGGGCGTCGATCTCGTCGCGGCCGCCCGGAAGGTCTGGTGCGATCTCGGCGATCGCTCCATCCTCGATCGCCACGTCCGCGCGCCGCTGCCCCAGCGGCGTCACCAGCATGCCCCCCCGAATCACGAGGTCGGTCACGCCGTGCCCCGGGCGAGCTCGTGCAGAAAGTGACGGCCCGTCTCGAGCGCGGCGGCCACGTCTTCTTCGAGGACCGACTCGCCGGGGTGATGGCTGATGCCGCCGGGGCTGCAGAGAAACAGCATGGCCGCCGGCATCCGTCCCGCCACGATCATCGCGTCGTGCCCGGCGCCGCTCGTCAGGTGGTGCACGGACGCCCCGGCGCGCCCGACCGCGCGCTCGAGCGCGGCGACGAGCGAGGGGTCCATCGCGACGGCCGGCTGATTGAGGCGAGCCGCCCAGGCCACCTCGAGACCGCGGCGATCGGCGATCGTCCGCGCGTGGTCGGCCAGACGCGTCACCGCCGCCGTGCGGACG
>JBOGIW010000062.1:0-4457 GCA_050748045.1 Vicinamibacterales bacterium
GCCGTGCTCGGCACACACGCGCGGCGGCGGCTGACCGCACGCGTCACCGCCGTCCTCACCGCACAGAACCTCCTCGATGCGCGCTACTACACGTTCGGCGTTCTCGGCGACCCGTCGCTCGTCGCCGACGATGGCGACCCGCGCTTCCTGAGCCCCGGTGCGCCGCGCGCGGTCTGGGGCGGCGTGGAGGTCCGGTTCTGACGATCACGGATCAACCACGAAGAACACGAAGCTCACGAAGATGAAGAGGCCGTTCGACTGGCCGCCGAAGGCGGCCCGCATCGCTCGAGAGGACACAAACGAACCATCAACCAGTCCGGCACGGTTCGTTTGTGTCCTCTCGGGCGATGCGAGAAGGCCTGCTGCGCAGGCCGACCAGTCGAACGCTCTTCGTGAGCTTCGTGACACTTCGTGGCTTGGAAGCTTCGTGGCTTAGAGGTAGTCGAGCAAGCCGGCGACCGCGTTGTAGAGCACCTGCGCGAGCTGGCGGACGAGGGGTGAGATCTCGCCGTCCTCGACGGAGGTTGCCACGGTCACGGGATCCGTCAGGAGCAGCCAGATCGTCGCGCTCGCGATGACGGCCGCCAGAATGCCGACCAGGCCGGCCACGCTCGCCACGCGGCCGAAGCCGGTGTCGGCGTCACGATCGGGCACGACTTCTGAGGATGGCACGGGCGGAATGCGGGGAACGGCCCTAGCGTACCACGTCGCCACGTCTGTTGGACGGCCCTCTGCGCCGGAAGGTTCACCGCCCGCGGAGCAGGACTGTTCCGAACGGCTCGGCTGCCTCCCGCCGCTCCTGAGCGGGCTCGGACGCGGCGCCGCCCGTCCGAGGCACCGGGTCTGGAGCAGCCTCGTCCCGCGGCAAAGCCAGGCCGCCGTGCTCGTGGAAGCGGATCGTCTTCACGGATCGTCGGAGAGCATGACCGGCTCACCGAGCTGCAGGGCCTGCAACGAGCCGCCAATCGCGTGGTGATCGCCGACGATGAGCGTCACCATGCGTGACGGGTGAAGGTGCGTGCGCGCCACGCGCGTCACCTCGCCGGCCGTCACCGCCTTGACCTTCGGCACGAACTCCTCGAAGTAGCTGTCGGGCAGACCGTAGAGCACGAGCTGCGCCACGGAGCGCGCCACCTGTTGCGCGGTCTCGAAGCTGCGCGGGTATCCACGCGTCAACGCTGACCGCGCGAGGGCCATCTCGCGCTCCTCGACGGGGCGCCCGCCGCGAATCCCTTCGAGCTCCGTGAATGAATCGGCAATCGCGTCGGCCGTGACCGCCGTGTGGACACTGGCCTGCAGCGAAAACGGCGAGACACCTCGCCGCCAGTCGAAGCCGGTGCGCGCGCCGTAGGTATACCCCTTTTCCTCGCGGAGCTTGAGATTCACACGGCTGACGAAGGGGCCTCCGAGCACGGCGTTGAGCATCAGGAGAGCCGGGTAATCTGGCGTATTGCGCCCTGTGGTGAGATGGCCGATCCGCAGCTCCGACTGCGCCGCGTGCTCGCGCGGCACCACGGCGAGCCGCGTGCCATTCGCCCTGGCGGCCACCGGCGTCATGGCCGCATCGCGTGCACCTGCCGCACTCCCCGCACCCGCCGCACCGAGCACACCGCTCGCACCCGCGTCTCCGGTCGCACTCGTCTCACCGAGCGCGCCGGTCGCACCCGGCGTGCGCGTCTCGCACCAGCCGCCGAAGGCGCGCTCGGCGGCGGCTCGCAGGTCGTCGTGACGCATGTCGCCCACGACGACGAGCGTGGCATGCGTCGGCCGGTACGCCGCGGCATGGAACGCGCGGATGTCGTCCGGGCGCAACGCCCGCAGGGATGCGTCGCTGCCGATCGGCAGGTGGCCGTACGGATGGTCGCCGTACAGGAGCCGCAGGAACGCGCGCTCGGCGACGGCGGGCGGCACGTCGCGGAGCTGACGGAGCCGATCGAGCCGCAACTGTCGCACGCGCGCGAAGTCCTCCTCGCGCAGCGACGGCTTCGCGAGGATGTCCGACAGGAGCGCCGCGCCCCGATCGGCGAACCGGGTCAGCGTGGTGAGTGTGAAGACCGTGACGTCGGGCGCCACGTCGATGTCGAGCTCGGCGCCGATCCTCGCGAGCGCCTCGGAGACCTCGATGGCCGACAACGCCCCCGTGCCTTCGTCGAGCATGTCGGCCGTGATGGCCGCCAGCCCCTCCTGGTGACCCGGGTCGGCGCCAGAACCGTCGTCCACCTGGAGCACGAACGTGACGATCGGCACGCTGTGATGTTCGACCGTCCGCACTTCCAGGCCGTTTGCGAACCGGTGGCGGACGAGCGACGGGAAATGGAAGACGGGATCCGGGCCGACATCGGGCAGGCGACTGCGATCGACGGCCATCACGACACCGACACGGGGCTGGAGCCGGAGAGCGCCGCCGCCTGGCCGCGCGGCACGACGCTGAGCGTCACGCGGGCATCGGCGCGGAGGTGACGTTCAGCCGCGGCGCGGACCGACTCGGCGGTCGCATCCCGGTAACGCGCGAGATCGCGCGCGAAGAAGCCCGGATCATTCCTGAGGACGTTGTAGGCGTTCAACTGGTCCGACTTCCCGCCGAACCCGCCCACGGTTTGCAGGCGGTAGATGAAATGCGCCTCCGCCTGCGCTTCGGCGCGCTCCATCTCGGCCTCGGTCGGCCCCGTCGCGACGACCTGCGCCAGCTCCGCGTCGATCGCGGCGGCGGTGTCGGCGAGCGGCGCGCCCGGCGTCGCGGTGGCCACGAGCATGAAGAAGCTGCCGAGCTCTCGCGAGCTTTGGAACGCCGACACGTCCAGCGCGAGGCGCCGCTCGTACACGAGCGTGCGATAGAGACGCGAGGTCTTCCCGTTCGCGAGCAGATCGGCGAAGAGATCCATCTCGGCGTCGCCATCGGCGAACATCGCGGGTGAGTGCCACGCCATGTACAGGCGGGGCATCTCCACGCGATCCTCCAGCACCAGGCGCACCTCGCGGTCGAGAGACGCGGTGGCCTTCACGCGATCGGGACGCGCGCCGGTCGGGATCTCGCCGAAGTACCTCTCGGCGAGCTCGAAGGCCGCATCCGCCCGGATGTCTCCGGCAAGCGCGAGCGAGGCGTTCGCCGGGTGGTAGTAGGCCCGGAAGAACGCGTGCACGTCCTCGAGCTGCATGGCACGGATGTCGTCGGCCCCGCCGATCGTCAGCCAGTGATACGGGTGATCCGGCGGGAAGAGCGCCTCGGTCATCGCCATGACGGCCAGGCCGTACGGGCGGTTCTCGTAGTTCTGGCGGCGCTCGTTCAGCACGATGTCGCGCTGCGTCTCGAACCGCTCGCGCGTGAGCGCCGGCAGGAGGTACCCCATCCGGTCCGATTCCATCCACAACGCGAGGTCGATGGCGCTCGTCGGCACGACCTCCCAGTAGTTCGTCCGATCGGCATTGGTCGATCCGTTGAGGAGGGCGCCCGCCTGCTGGAGCGGCGGGAAGTACCCGGTGTTGTGGTGCTCGGAGCCCTCGAACATCAGGTGCTCGAAGAGGTGTGCGAATCCGGTGCGGCCGGGCCGCTCGTCCTTCGAGCCGACGTGGTACCACACGTTGACGGCCACGATTGGGACATGATGGTCTTCGTGCACCAGCACGTCGAGACCGTTCGCGAGCGTGTACTTCGTGTACGGCAGATCCATGCGCGTCTCTGAGCTTACCGGCAAACCCGCACGCCCGTCGACCGCCGCGCGCATGCTGGCGCTGCTGGCGGCGGCTGAGTTTCTGGGGATGACGGCGTGGTTCTCCGCCACGGCGGCGACGCCGGCGCTCATCGCCGAGCTCCGGCTCGATGCCGGCGGCGCGTCGTGGCTCACGATGGCCGTGCAGGCGGGGTTCGTCATCGGCACACTGGCGAGCGCCGCCGCCAACCTGCCGGACGTCCTCAATCCACGACGCCTGTTCCTGATCGGGTGCGTCGTGGCCGCCCTCGCCAACGCGCTCGTCACGCGCGCGGGCGACGCGTCGACGGCCATCGCGCTGCGCCTGCTGACCGGCGCCGCGCTGGCGTGCGTCTATCCGCCGGGCCTGAAGATCGCCGCCGGCTGGTTCGCCGACCGGCGCGCCCTCGCGCTCGGCGTCATCGTCGGCGCGCTCACCGCGGGCAAAGCGTTCCCGCACCTGCTCCAGGCGCTCCTGGGCGACGCCGGATGGCGCACGCCGATGCTGATCGCATCCGGCCTCACGGTGCTGGCGGGCGTGATCGTCATCGCGATCGTGCGTGACGGCCCGCACGTCCCCGTGACATCACGGTTCGATCCGCGCGTCGTCACGCGCCTCTTCGTCACGCCTGGCGCCAGGCAGGCGACGCTCGGATACCTCGGGCACATGTGGGAGCTCTACGCGATGTGGACGTGGATCGCGGCCTTCGCCGTCGCGAGCCTCGAGGCGGCGGGGAGCCCCGATCCCTCGCAGGGCGGATCGCTCGTGGC
>JBOGIW010000063.1:0-11465 GCA_050748045.1 Vicinamibacterales bacterium
AGCTTGAGGGTGTACTCCTGCCCGATCGGCCAGTCGGCGCGCAGCGGGCGCGACCTCCGCGGGTTCGAGGTCGACCGGGCGGCGCGCGCCGTGCTGCACGAGCACGGGTACGGCGCGCACATCCTGCACCGCACGGGCCACAGCCTCGGCGAAACGGTGCACGGCAACGGCGTGCACCTCGACGACTACGAGACGCACGACGACCGGCGGATTCTCCCGGGCACCGGCTTCACCATCGAGCCGGGGCTCTACTTCGACACGTTCGGCGTGCGCACCGAGATCAACATGTTCCGCGGCGATCGCGACGCCACTGTGACGGGCGCGCGCCAGACCGCAATTGTCACGTTGGTGTAACCGGAGGCACCATGTCGAATCGCAAGACCACCCTGTTTTACGCGCTCCTCATTGCCGTGGCCTCGCTCGCCGTCGGCATGGTGCTGGCCTCGCGCCTGGGCCTTTCGCCGCAGTCCGGCGCGCAGACGCTCGCCGCGCCGCCGATGAACAGCGCGCCGATCAACGGCCCGGTGACCGCGAGCACGTTTCGCGACATCGCGAAGGCGGTGACCCCGGCCGTCGTCAACATCCGCACGGAGTCGCGGCAGCGCACGCAGGATCTGACCGACTTCTTCGGGGGCGACGATCTGTTCAACCGGTTCTTCGGCCCCCCCCAGGGCCAGGGACGCCGCTTCCGGCCGCGCGACCAGATCGCCGTCGCCGCGGGCACGGGCTTCATCATCGACAAGCAGGGCCTCATCATCACGAACAACCACGTGGTCGAGGGCGCCACGAAAATCCAGGTGTCGCTCTTTGGCGACGACGACGGCCAGACCTACGACGCGCGCGTCGTCGGCCGCGACCCGCTCACCGACAGCGCCCTGATCGAGCTCACGCAGAAGCCAAGCCGGACCCTGCCGGAGATCAAGTTCGGCGATTCCGCGCAGGTGCAGCCTGGCGATTTCGTGATGGCGATCGGCAATCCGTTCGGCCTGGCGCACACGGTCAGCGTCGGCGTCATCAGCGCGCTCGAGCGCCCGTTCCCGGTCGCCGAGCAGCGCTTCGCCCAGGTGCTGCAGACCGACGCGGCCATCAACCCCGGCAACTCCGGTGGTCCGCTGCTGAACCTCCGCGGCGAGGTCGTCGGGATCAACACGGCCATCTACACCGACCAGCGCCAGGGCAACATCGGCATCGGGTTCGCGATGCCGATCAATGTCGTGCGCGACCTGCTGCCGCAACTGCGCACGGGGAAGATCACGCGCGGCCGCATCGGCGTGTCCGTGGGCGCGGTGCCGACCGACGCGCTCGACGAGTTCGGGCTCACCGAACGGAAGGGCGCGCTCGTCGCCAGGGTCGATTCCGGCGGCCCCGCCGCCGCGGCCGGCCTCGAGCCGGGTGACGTCATCATCGAGTTCAACGGGAGGCCGATCAGGAACAACAACGAGCTCGTGGCGATGGTGGTCAACACCAAGCCGAGCACCACCGTCCCCATCAAGGTGCTGCGCGACAAACAGGAGCGCACCTTCAACATCACGGTTGGCGAGCTCGATCTCGAAGAGGAGAGCACCGTCTCGCGTCGCCGCGCCGCCCCGGAGGAAGAGGCCAGCAGCGGCTTCGGCATGACGCTCGGCAACATCACGCCCGAGATCGCCCGCCGCCTGCGGCTGGACGAGGACGTGCGCGGAGCGGTCATCACCGACGTTGAACCGGGCAGCCCCGCGGCGCGCGCGGGCCTCTCGCCGGGCGACGTGATCACGCGCGTGAACCGCCGGCCGGTCGCGACCGTCGCCGAGGCCACGCGCGAGCTCGCCCGCGTGGCGTCGGGCGGCACCGCCTTCCTCCTCGTCCTCCGCGGCGGCGAGGAGACCTTCGTGACCGTCACCAAGGAGTAAGGAGCAGGGCTGCTCCGGTTTCAAGGGATCAGGCCAAGGGCTACCAAGGGCTCAGGGGGACATCCCCTGAGCCCTTCCTCTTCATGACGGCGCTCGACGTCATCGTTCGCAGAATCCATGAGCGCGGTCCGCTGACCGTCGCGGACTTCATGTCGATCGCCCTCCATCATCCCGAGCACGGGTACTACGCCACGGCGGCACGCCGCACCGGGCGCAACGGCGACTTCTTCACGAGCGTCGACGTGGGGCCCATGTTCGGCGCGCTGCTCGCCCGCCAGTTCGCGGAGATGTGGCGGTTTCTTCGCGATCCGCGATCCGCGATCCCCCATCCGCGATCCGCCATCCGCGATCCGCGATCCGCTCTCCGTTCTCCGGAATCCGCGATCCGTGATTCGCAAGCGGTCATCCACGATGCGGCGGGTGGACAGCGGACCGCGGAGAGCCGAGGGCGGAATGCGGAGAGCGGAGAGGCCTTCGACCTCGTCGAGGCGGCGGCCTCCGACGGCCAGCTCGCGCGTGACGTGCTCGACTGGGCGCAGGTGAACGACCCCGACTTCTATCGGGCGATCCGACTGCGCCTCGTGGAGTCGAGCCCGGCGGCCCGGGCGGCGCAGGCGGAGGTCCTCGCGCCGCACGCGGAGAAGTTCGCCGGCTCCGGCGCACGTCTTCCGGACGTGGTCCACGGCGTCATCTTCGCGAACGAGCTGCTCGACGCCCTGCCCGTCCACAGCGTGGTCATGACGGCGCAGGGCCTCCGCGAGCACTACATCGATGTGGGGCCCGGCGGGCGCCTCCTGGAGCGGGTGGGCCGTCCCTCGAGCGATGCGCTCGAGCATTACCTGGCCACCGCGGGTGTGCGGCTCGAGCCCGGGTGGCGCGCCGAAATCAATCTCGCGGCGCTCGCCTGGATCGCGCGTGCGGCGCGTGCGCTCCGTCGCGGGTTCCTCCTGCTCATCGACTACGGTCACGAGGCGCACGAGCTCTATTCCGCCACCCATGCCGCCGGCACGCTGACGACCTTCCATCGCCATGTGACCGGGCAGGGCGGAGCGCCTGGGAAGACGGTGCCGGCCACACCCCCATGGCTCGTCGATCCCGGCGGCCGCGATATCACCTCACACGTCGACCTGACGGGCGTGGCGCGCGCGGCTTCTGAGCGGGGCTGCACGACCCTCGGCATCCTGGACCAGACCTATTTCCTGCTCGCGCTCGGCCTGCCCGATCTTGCGGCCGGAGACGGCCCGTCGCTTGCGGAGACGCGCCGGCGGCTGGCCCTGAAAACGCTCATCATGCCCGGTGGCCTCGGCAGCACCCACAAGGTGATGGTGTTCGGGAAGGACGTTGAGGCCGCGCCGCTGCAGGGGCTGTCTGGGATGCGCCGTCTGACATAAGGACCCTTAAGGGTGTCTGGCCCTCAATTGGGGCCAGACCCCTATGTCCCTGGTGTGATAGCCTCCAGTGGCCGCGGAGGCGCCGATGACGCTGATGCTCGAACGTGAGGTCAAGCTGCGGTTCGACAACCCCGACCAGGCACGGGATGCCGTTCTCGCGGCGGGCGCCACACCCCTCAAGTGCCGACGCCTCCAGGAGGATTACCTCCTCGACACCGAGGACGAGCTGCTGCGGCGGCGCCGATGCGTGCTGCGCATCCGCACGGAGTCGGGCAAGAGCCTGCTGACCTTCAAGGGTCCCGTGCAGCCATCCAGCATGAAGGTTCGCGAAGAGCACGAAACCGTCGTCGGCGACGGCGAGGTGCTGCTGCATGTCTTCGAGGAGCTCGGCCTCCACGTGTGGTTCCGCTACGAGAAATATCGCGAGGAGTACTCCGCCGAGGATGTCACGGTGGCCATCGACGAAACACCCATCGGCACGTTCGTGGAAATCGAGGGTGGCGAGCAGGGCATCCTGGCGATGACCGAGGCCATCGGCCGGACGGAGGCCGACTTCGTCCTCGATTCCTACCGGGGCCTCTTCGTCAAGCTGCGCGACGAGCATGGCTTCGCCGGCAGCGACATGCTGTTCGACGCGGAATGATCCCGGCGCTCGTGCTGACGGCCGGCCTGGCCACCCGGCTGCGGCCGCTGTCGCACGTCCGCGCCAAGGCGGCGCTGCCCGTCGCCGGCCGCCCGCTCGTGCATCGCATCATCAGCCGCCTGGAAGCCGCGGGCGTGCGCGACCTGGTGCTCAACCTCCACCACCTGCCGCACACGATTACGCGGGTCGTCGGCGACGGCGCGCACCTCGGCGTGCGCGTGCGGTACTCGTGGGAATCGCCGGTGCTCGGCTCGGCGGGCGGCCCGCGTCGCGCCCTCCCGCTCCTCGACGCGCCGCGCTTCCTCGTCGTCAACGGCGACACGCTCACCGACGTTGCCGTTGAGGCCGTGGTACGCGACCACGAGCGCTCCGGCGCCCTGGTGACGATGGCGGTCGTGCCAAACGCGGACCCGGACAAGTACGGCGGCGTCCTCGTCGACGAGGGCGGAGTGGTGACCGGTTTCACGCGCCGGGGGTCGCCGCCACCGTCGTATCACTTCATCGGCGTGCAGGTCGCGCAGGCCGATGCGTTCGCCGGCGTGCCGGACGAGGCGCGGCGCGACTCGGTGGGCGCCCTGTATCCTGAGCTGATGCGAGACCGCCCCGGGTCGATTCGCGCGCACATCTCCCGCGCCGCGTTCCTCGATATCGGCACGCCGGCCGACTACCTCGACACGTGCGTCCGCCTCGCCGCGCGCGAAGGTCAGCCGCTCCCGCGGGGCACCGTCCTCTGGGATGATGTCGTGGTTGAGCCGGGCGCGCGGCTGCAGGACTGTGTCGTCACCGACGGCGTACGGGTGCCGGCGCGTGCCGACTGGTCCGGCGTGACCGTGCGCATCGCCGGCGACCACCTCGAGCCCTTCGAACGCCGCGAGGAGGGCCTGGCGATTGGCCCCATCGCGCGAGGCACCGGGCGCGCTCGATGACGCTCGACCCGCGAATCGATCGCTTCCTCGCCGAGACGGGCCTCGGCGCGCGCGACGCCAAGGTGCTGCCGCTGACAGGCGACGCGTCGGACCGGCGCTACTTTCGCGTCCTCCTGCGCGGTGAGCCGTCGCAGGTGCTCGCCCTGCACGCGGGCGCGATCGCCTTCGACACGCTCCCCTTCGTCAACGTCTCGCGCCTGCTGGCGGCCATGCCCCTGCCCGTGCCGCGCATCCTGGCGCACTCGGACCCGCTCGGGATCATCGCGCTGCAGGACCTCGGCGACGTGACGCTGCAGGCGCACGTCGGGGCCGCGTCGCAGGCCGAGCACGCGGCGCTCTACCGCCAGGCCGCGGGCTTCGTCGACGTGCTGCAGCGGCGCGGCCGCGAGCTCGAATCGAGCGAGCACGTGCCGTACGGCATTGCCTTCGACGTGGACAAGCTCACGTGGGAGCTGCAGTTCTTCACGAAGCACTTTCTCGAAGGCTATCGTGGGGCCTCGCTCACACGGGCCTCGAGGGAGGCGCTCGCTCGGGAATACGCGGCCATCGTCGAGGAGCTGGCGGCGGAGCCGCGCGTGCTGTGCCACCGCGATTACCACAGCCGCAACCTCATGCTCCACGAAGGCAGCCTGTACATCATCGACTTCCAGGATGCGCGGATGGGGCCGGATACCTACGATCTCGTCTCGTTGCTGCGCGACTCCTACGTGGACTTCACCGAGGAGCAGGTGGAGGAGCTCGTCGGGGTTTTCCTCGCCCTGCGCCGGACCGGCGCCGGCCACGGTGCCGACGTGGCCGGCCGCCAGGCGTTCCGGGCCCGGTTCGACCTCATGGCCCTGCAGCGCAACCTGAAGGGGCTCGGCACTTTTGGGTTCCAGACGCTGAACCGCGGCAACACGGTCTACATTCAGTACATCCCGCGGACGCTGAGCTATGCCCGCGCCAACCTGGCGAAGTACGCGCGTTTCGGCCGGCTTCGCGAGCTGCTGGCAGAGCACCTCGAAGAACTGCGATAATCTCCTGTTTGGACCGTCGATTCGGAGTCTCCACTCATCTCTTCCACGAGACGCGTCTCTGCCGCGGCCACCTGGGCGACGTGGCGGGGCACGGCTTCGAAACGGTCGAGGTCTTCGCCACGCGCTCCCATTTCGACTACCGCGATCCGCGCGCCATCGGGGAGCTGGCGGAATGGCTGGGCGACGCGCGGCTCGAGCTGCACTCGGTGCACGCGCCCATCGTCGAGGGCATGGCTGCCGGCAAATGGGTCGGCTCGTTTTCGAACGCCGCCGGCGACGAGGCGCGGCGGAGGCAGGCCGTGGAGGAGACGAAGGCCGCCCTGGAGATTGCGCGCACGGTTCCGTTCCGATACCTGGTCGTGCACCTCGGGATGCCCGCCGGCCCTGAGCGCGACTCGAAGGGGGGCGACAACCAGCCGGCCGCCGCCCGACGCAGCGTCGAAGAGATCGTCGAGCTGGCGGCCGCCGTGAACGTCGAGGTCGCGCTCGAAGTGATCCCGAATCCGTTGTCCACGCCGGCCGCGCTCTGCCGCCTGCTCGAAGAGGACCTCGATGGCCTCGACGCCGGCATCTGCCTCGATTACGGTCACGCGCACCTCGGCGGCGACGTGGTCGAAGCCATCGAGACGATTTCCGGGCATCTGCTGACCACCCACGTGCACGACAACCACGGCACGCGCGACGACCATCTCGTGCCCTTCGCCGGGCGCATCGACTGGGACACGGCGATGATGTCGACGCAGAAAGTCGGTTACGACGGCGTCCTCATGTTCGAGGTGGCCGGCACGGGCAACCCGCTCGACGTGCTGAGGAAGACCTCCGCCGCGCGCGAGCGGCTGGAGAAGCTGTTCGTGGCGTTCTGATTCTCCCTTATGCGCGCGTTCATCGACGACATCGCGAGATACGAGGGGCAGCAGGTCACCGTGCGAGGCTGGCTGCACAACCGCCGATCCAGCGGGAAGATCCATTTCCTGATCATCCGCGACGGCACAGGCTTCATCCAGGGCGTGCTGTCGAAGGCCGCCGTCGGCGAGGAGGCATTCACGAGGGCGGACCATCTGTCGCAGGAAACGTCACTGTCGGTCACCGGCACGGTCCGGGCCGACGCGCGCGCGAAGGGGGGCTACGAGCTCGACGTGACGAGCTTCGAGGTGCACGGCCTCTCGCAGGACTTCCCGATCACGCCGAAAGAGCATGGCGTCGACTACCTGATGGATCGGCGGCACCTCTGGATCCGCACGGAGCGGCAGGCGGCGATCCTGCGCGTGCGCCACGAGGTCATCAACGCGGTCCGCGAGTTCTTCAACAGCCGCGGGTTCATCCTGTGCGACACGCCGATCTTCACGCCGGCCGCCTGCGAGGGCACCACGACGCTCTTCCCCGTCCAGTACTTCGAGGACACCACGGCGTTCCTGACGCAGAGCGGTCAGCTCTACAACGAAGCGAACGCCATGGCCCTCGGAAAGGTCTACGCCTTCGGGCCGACGTTCCGCGCCGAGAAGTCGAAGACGCGCCGGCACCTGACCGAGTTCTGGATGGTGGAGCCGGAGATGGCGTACGCTGGCCTCGACGACGTGATCGAGCTCGCGGAGGGGCTCGTCAGCTCCGTCGTGGCGCGGGTGCTCGACAGGCGGAGGACGGAGCTGCGGGTCCTCGAGCGCGACGCCACAAAGCTCGAGCACATCACGGCGCCCTTCCCGCGCCTGCGCTACGACGAGGCCGCGAGGCTCCTGCAGGACACGGGGCTGCCGTTCGTGTACGGCTCGGACCTCGGTGGAACCGACGAGACCGTGCTGTCGGAGCAGTACGACCGGCCGCTCTCGGTGACGCACTACCCCGTGTCGGTGAAGGCGTTCTATATGAAGCCAGACCCGGAGGATCCGGCGAAAGCGCTCAACGTGGACGTGCTGGCGCCCGAAGGCTACGGGGAAATCATCGGCGGAGGCGTCCGTCTCGACGACTACGACCTGCTCCTGCAGCGGATCAAAGAGCACAACCTGCCGCAGGAGGCGTTCGAATGGTATCTCGACCTGCGGCGCTACGGCACCGTGCCCCACGGCGGCTTCGGGATGGGCATCGAGCGCTTCGTCGCCTGGATCTGCAAGCTCGAGCACGTGCGCGAGACGATTCCATACCCGCGGATGCTGTACCGGCTGTATCCGTAACTCAACGCCCAGCGACCAGAGACCAACAACCAGAGACCAGAGACGTGAAGATAGGCCTCATCTCCCTCGGCTGCCCGAAGAACCTCGTCGACTCCGAGGTCATGCTGGGTCTCGCGCAGCAGGCCGGCCACGAGCTCACGCGCGACGCCGCCGACGCCGATGTGCTCGTCGTCAACACCTGCGCCTTCATCGACGACGCGAAACGGGAGTCCATCGATACCATCCTGGAGATGGCCGAGCACAAGAAGACCGGCGCCTGCCGAGCGCTCGTCGTCACCGGCTGCATGGCCGAACGCTATCGCGACGAGCTGAAGGCGCGGATTCCCGAGATCGATGCCGTGCTGGGGACGGGCGAAGTGCCGGGGATCGTCGACGCGATCCGCAATTCGCTCTCCGCCATCCGCGATCCGCTCTCCGCTCCCCGCCCTTCGCAGTCCGCCATCCGGACCATTCCCTTGTTGCGCTCGAACGGAGAACCGATCGGACCGCGCGGAGACCAGAGCGGACCGCGGAGCACGGAGAGCGGATGGCGGAGAGCGGATCGCGGATCGCGGATTGCGGATCGCGGCCCCACCTACCTCTACGACGCGGACACGCCGCGCCTCGTCGTGACGCCGCGGCACTATGCGTACATCAAGATCGCGGAGGGGTGCGACTACAAATGCGCCTTCTGTATCATCCCGACGCTGCGCGGCCGCTATCGAAGCCGGCCGATCGACTCGATCGTCCGCGAAGCGCAGGCGCTCTCCGGGCGCGGCGTCAAGGAGATCATCCTCATTTCGCAGGACACGAGCTTCTACGGCATCGATCGCGGGGAGCGTGGCGCCCTGGCCCGGCTGTTGCGCGCGCTCAACCGCGTCGATGGTCTCGAGTGGATCCGCTTGCTCTATCTCTACCCGACCACCATCGGCGATGACATTCTCGACGCGATCGGCGAGAGTGAAAAGGTCTGCAAGTACATCGACCTGCCGCTGCAGCACGCGTCGGACAGGGTGCTCCAGCGGATGAAGCGGCCCGGAACGCGCGCCGGCTATGAACGGCTCCTCCAGCGCATCCGCGGGCGGCTGCCCGACGTCACCCTTCGCACCACGTTCATCGTCGGCTTCCCCGGCGAGTCAGAGGCTGATGTCGCCGAATTGCAGAGCTTCGTGCGCGCCGTCGAGTTCGATCACGTCGGCGTCTTCACCTACTCCCACGAGCCGGGCACCACGGCTCATGCGTTCGAGGACGACGTGCCCGGTCGAACCAAGACACGGCGCCGGTCCGGGTTGCTGGCGGCCCAGAAGGCCATCGTGGCACGCAGGCAGGCACGCCGGGTCGGCGAGCGCGTGCGGCTCGTCGTGGACGGCCCCGCGTCCGAGCACGAGTGGGTGCTTCGGGGCCGGCTCCAGGGCCAAGCCCCCGACATCGACCCCCTCGTCTACCTGACGGACTGCGACCCCTCCGGCCTGACAGCCGGACAGCTCATTGACGCCGAGATCACCGGCGCTCGCGGATACGATCTCTTTGCACGTCCGTTGCCGGTAACTGCTGGCGTGTGATACATTTGAGTGTTCCTACGCGGAGCAATACCCCAGAGTGGGCTCGTGCCCACTTTTTTTGTTTGATCCGACGGATGACGGTGCAGCCGCTGGACGAGATCAGGGCGATTGCGGAGCGCGTAGCGGGGGCGCATGGGCTGACGATCTGGGACATCCAGAGTCGCCGGGAGGCATCGGGCCACGTCGTGCGGGTGTTCATCGACCGGCCCGGGCCGGCCGCGACACCAGAGGAGAGCGTCAGCATCGAGGATTGCGAGCAGGTCAACCGTGAGATGAGCACCATTCTCGACGTCGAGGATCCGCTCCCGTTCGCGTACACGCTCGAGATCTCGTCTCCCGGCCTTGACCGTTCGCTCCGCGGCGCAGCGGATTACGAACGGTTCGCCGGTCGCCTGGCCAAGGTCGTGGTGTCCGAGCCGGTGGACAACCAGAAGGCGTTCGCGGGCCGGCTGCGGGGCGTCGGCGACGGCGCGGTCCTGCTGGAGGCGTCGAACGGCCGGCTGCACCGGCTGCCGCTGCGGCTCGTCACGCGCGGACGGCTCGAGGTGGAGTTTTGAGGATTCGTGGGTCACGAATCGGACATGAAAGACGTCATGCAGAACCCGTTGCTACAAACGATCGAGGCGCTCGCCAAGGAAAAAGGCATCGAGGCCGACACCATCATCGCGGCCATCGAGGATGCCGTGCTGACTGCGTCGCGCAAGTACTACAAGACCACCGAGAACCTCAAGACGCGGTTCAACACGGACACGGGCCAGGTGGATCTCTTCGCCATCAAGCACATCGTGCAGGACGTGACGAACCCGGCCACCGAGATCTCGTTGAAGGAAGCCCAGGAGCTCTACGGCGACGAGGCGGAAGTCGACATGGAGATCGAGTTCCCCAAGCGCACCGACGTGCTGGGCCGCATCGCGGCGCAGACGGCCAAGCAGGTGATCTTCCAGAAGGTGCGCGAGGCGGAGCGCGAGAACATCTTCGCCGAGTACAACCAGCGCATCGGCGAGGTCATCACCGGCACGGTGAAGCGCTTCGAGAACGGCGACCTCATCGTCGAGGTGGGGCGCATCGAGGCGGTGCTCCCCCGCAAGGAGCAGTCGCGGGCGGAGAGCTACGCGCCGGGCGAGCGCGTGCGCGCCGTTATCAAGGGCGTGAACCGGAGCGCGAAGGGGCCGCAGATCGTCCTCTCGCGCACCGACCCGGCACTGCTCATCAAGCTCTTCGAGCAGGAGGTGCCGGAGATCTATGACGGCACGGTGATGATCCGCGGCGCGGTCCGCGAGGCGGGCGACCGCGCGAAGGTGGCCGTCTACTCGCGCGAGCGCGACGTGGACCCGGTGGGCGCGTGCGTCGGCATGAAGGGCACGCGCGTCCAGTCGATCATCCGCGAGCTCCGCGGCGAGAAGATCGACATCGTCGATTGGTCCGAGGATTCGATCCTGTTCGTCACCAACGCGCTCAGCCCCGCCAAGGTGCAGCGCGTGTCCATCGTCGACGACAAGGAGCGCGTGATGGAGGTGGTCGTCGAGGACAAGCAGCTCTCGCTGGCCATCGGCAAGAAGGGGCAGAACGTCCGGCTGGCGGCGAAGCTCACGGGCTGGCGCATCGACATCAAAAGCGAGGAAGAAAAGCGGCGCGAGGTGGAGGCGCAGTTCAGCGCCCTCGAGGGCGCGGCCGAGAGCCCCGAGGACGCGTATGCCGCGGCCGAGGCGGCGCTCTCACCGGCTGAGGAAGCGGACATGCCGGCCGACGCGGACATGCCGGCCGACGCGGACACGCCGGCCGACACGGACACGCCGGCCGACACGGACACGCCGGCCGACACGGACACGCCGGCCGACACGGACACGCCGGCCGACACGGACACGCCGGCCGACACGGACACGCCGGCCGACAC
>JBOGIW010000064.1:0-2636 GCA_050748045.1 Vicinamibacterales bacterium
ACATCGTAAAAGGCCAGTGACGGCGCGGTCACTCCTCCTCCATCGATGGTCGCCGGGATCTGAAGCGTGCCGACCAGGCCGCCCCACGTCCTGGTGCCAACGATCGGGCCGACCTTCAGATGCTTGAAGTAGTAGGGCAGCGCATCGCCGCCCGAGCCCGCCGACTCGTTGACAATCATCACCTTGGGTCCGTAAATGCCGACCGTCGGCGATGAAGACGGCTTGCCGTCGCGGCGCGCGAAGTAGCCCATCAGCGGCCGCGTCAGTTCGCTGACGATGTAGTCGGCGACCATCCCCCCCTGGTTATAGCGTTCGTCGATGATCGCGCCTTCCTTGTCCTGCTGGGCGTAGTAGTACCGGTTGAACGCGGCGTGTCCCGGACCGGCGGTGTTCGGCAGCCACACGTACGCAAGGCGGCCTCCCGAGAGCTCGTCCACGAGGCGGCGATTGCCCTCGATCCAGGCGCGCGTGCGCAGGGCTTCGTCGCTGGCAACCGGCACGACGGTGACGAGGCGCGACCCCTCGAGCGACGGGCTGCCGTTCACGCGCAGCAGCGTCTGCTTGCCGGCGGTTCCCTCGAACAGCTGATACACGCTCGTCGGTGGCGCCAGCGGACGGCCGTTGACCTCCAGTAGATAGTCTCCTTCTGCGACCTGGATCCCTGGCCCGCTGAGCGGCGCCTGCAGCTCTGGGTTCCAGTTCTCGCCGCCGTAGATCTTCTTGATTCGATACCGCCCGTTCTCGATGGCATAGTCGGCGCCGAGCATTCCAACTGACACGGGTTCCCCGTCCGGCAGATCGCCTTCCCCGATCAGGTACGAATGGCCAACGGCGAGCTCGCCGGCGAGCGAGGCAATCAGATACCCCAGGTCGGCGCGATGGGCCACGTGCGGCAGCAGCGCCCTGTACTTTTCGTAGAGGGCTGGCCAGTCCGCGCCGTGCATCGCCGCGTCGTAGAAGAACTCCCGCTGGATGCGCCATGTTTCGCGAAAGATCTGGGCCCACTCGACACGCGGATCGACCAACGTCTCCATCGTTCCGACATCGATGGCGCCGTCGCCCACTCGTGGCGGCGTCGGGCGGTCAGTGGGCACGATGCCCCATCGATTGCCGTCGGCGCGATAGAGCAGTCGCTTGGTGTCGGCAGAGAGCGTGTACGAGCGAACGCCCTCGAGGTACGGCGCCGACTTTCGCTCCCGCAATTGATAGCGATGAACCGTCAGCGGGGGAGCGCCCGCCGCTCTCGGCGTCTCCGCGTAGAAGAGTGTCCCCGCACTCCCCGGTGCGAGTGCACTGTAATCTGCGGCGGGTACGGCCAGCGCCAGGATCCGCTGACCGATGCCTTGCACGTCGATGCGGACTGCGGCCGGACTCGGCGCCTTCGGATCGGCGGGAGGCTTGCCAGCGGGCTGGGAGGACGGGTTCGCCGGCGGCGGGACAACCTCGTCCCCCGTTTCCGGCAGAAACGGTGATGGCTCGCTGGCGCTCAGCACGGCCAGATAGATCGCCCGCGTGACGGGACGATCCACCGAGCTCATCTCCAGCCAGCCCGTCCTGAGCGCGTAGTTCGTGCTCGCCAGAAAGTACAGATACTTGCCGCCGGCATCGAAGACCGGCGATATGGCGTCGGAGAGCCCGTCGGTGATCTGATGCGACTTGCGGTCGGCGATCGAGTACACGAATATGGCCCGCAGGTGGCTGTCGAGGCTCTTGGAGTACGCCACCCATCGCGAGTCCGCCGACCACGCTGCGTCGAACCGTCGTCCGGGATCGTCGTACGTGTCGGTGTCGAGCTTCACAGGGGCTCCCGTCGCGACGTCGATGCTCCACAGGTTGAGATGGTTGTCCTCGAGCAGCAGCAGCGTGCCGTCGGGGGACCACGCCGGCGCGGAGAAGAACGCGTTCGAGGGCAGCGCTATCGCACGAGGCCTGGTGGCGACGGTCTGCTCGCCGATCATCAACTGGTACTCGCCGCTCGCATCGGACAGCCACGCGATCTGCGCGCCGTCGGGCGACCACACCGGGCTGCGATCGTGCACGCCCGCACTCGCGGTGAGATTGCGCGCCTGTCCCTTCTCGGCAGGGAGCGTGTGGATGTCGCCACGCGCCTCGAAGGCCGCGCGCACGCCGGTCGGCGACAGCACGGCGCTGCGAATCATGGCGGCGACCTTTTTCATCTGGGGACGCGCCCACGGAAAATCGGCGGTGACCTCGATCGAGAGCCGCTGCGCCTTGCGCGTGGCGGTGTCGACGAGATGGATGTAGCCGGCCTGTTCGTAGACGATCGCGTCAGGACCGGCCGACGCGCTCATGATGTCGAAGTCGTCGTGCCGCGTCAGCTGCGCAACCTGCCTGGTGCGGGTGTCGTAGCTGAAGAGATTGGTCGTGCCGGTGCGGTCGGAGAGAAAGTACACGATGTCGCCGACCCACATGGGTGAGCTGTCGTTACTGTCCGTCCACGGCAGCGTCTCCACCGAGTAGTTCTCGAGGTCGATCACGCGAATCGGATGCGTGCGGCCGCCGCGGTAGTGCCGCCACTGGCTGCTCTGCTCCTGCGCCCACTCGGCGAACATCGCGGTGGAGACATCCTCGTACGCGAGGCGGCGGCCGTCGGGCGAATAGGCGCCGGTGAACGC
>JBOGIW010000065.1:0-22225 GCA_050748045.1 Vicinamibacterales bacterium
CGCTGACGGCCATCGCGCGCCGCGCGCTGCCCTTGATGGAGGGCCGCGGCGGCTCGCTGGTCACGCTGACCTACATCGGCGGCGAGCGCGTGGTGCCCAACTACAACATCATGGGCATCGCCAAGGCCGCGCTCGAGGCCAGCGTGCGCTACCTGGCCGCGGATCTCGGACCGAGAAACATCCGCGTGAACGCCATATCGGCGGGCCCGATCAAGACGCTCGCCGCGGCGGGCATTTCCGGCTTCTCAGGCATCCTGGACCTCTATCGCTCGCGTGCGCCCCTCCGGCGGAACATCGAGACCAGCGAGGTGGGCGAGGCGGCGGCATTCCTGCTGAGCGATGCCGGCAGAGCCATCAGCGGCGACGTGCTCATGGTGGACGCCGGCTTCCATGTGACGGGCATGTAGCGAAGAAGCCGCGAACCAGGAACCAGGAGCCCGGAACCACTAACTCGGAACGTTCATTGCAGACTCTGGTGTAACGGAGGCTACTGATGAGCAAGCTGAGTCATTTGAAGTCGGTGGTGCTCGCGATCGTCCTCGTCGCGCCGCTGACCGTGGCCTGCGGGAAGACCGTGGGCGAGACGATCGACGACACGACCATCACCACGCGCGTGAAAACGTCGATGCTGAACGATCCCGCCGTCGGCGGACTGCGCATCGACGTTGATACCTTCAAGGGCGTCGTGACGCTGTCGGGGCGCGTGAAGAGCCAGGCCGAGAAGGATCAGGCGATTGCCCTCGCGCGCAAGATCGACGGCGTGGTGGACGTGAAAGACGCGCTCCAGATCATCCCCGAAGGCCAATAGTCGACTACCGCTGGGCGGCCCATTCTTCCGTACGGATGGCCGCCCGAGGCACGCCCAGTTCCGAGAGCGCCGTGACCGCCTCGCTGACAAGCGGTCCAGGGCCGCAGATGAAGCACAGCGTGTCGGCGCGGTCGTGGAGCACGGCTTCGAAGTGCGATCGGCCGATCCGCCCGCGTCCGCCCGCCCACCTCTCGTCCTCGCGCGTCACCGTGGGGTGAAACTCGATCCGGCCCTGCCGCTCGTAAGCCCGAAGCTCGTCCGCGAAGGCGAACTCGTCGGCGCGCCGCGCGCTGTAGAGCAGCGCCACGCGCTCGGCGGGATGCCGCCGGAGCGCGTGGTCGAGCATGGCGCGCAGCGGGGCGATGCCCGTGCCGCCGGCGACGAAGAGCAGGCGTCGCTGCGTGACTGTCGGCGGAAACGTGAAGGTGCCGATCGGGCCCTCGACGTCGAGCTGTCCGCCCCCTCCGCGGAGCGTCAGGTGTGGCCCTGCGGCGCCTCGGGCGTCCACGCCGATCAGCAGCTCCAGGCGTCCCGTTTCCGCCGCGCGCTCGGGCGAGCTCGCGATCGAGTACGGACGCCGCGTGGTCTGCCCGTGATCGCCCACGAGAACGGCCTGCCCGGCGGCGAACGGCAGATCGACGCCGTGCAGGTCGAGCGCCACGAGGCGTGAGCGCGGCGTGACGGCGGAGACGTGCACGAGCAAGAGCGTGACAACCCGGGACACCGGATGGCAGTGTATCGCAGCGGCTGGCGGCGCCTTGCCGACAGAATGCGGTCCGCGGACCGACCGCGGGGAAGCGACGAACGGCCTGCGACGAGCGGGACCGCGGATTGCGGATCGCGGATCGCGGAACATAATGCGGCCATGGGGCGCGCCCAACGCCTGCGCGGCGTGTTGCTCCGCCTGGTGCTGGACCGGCGCAAGGCCACGGCCGTGGGCCTCGCGATCGCGTCGCCGGCCGTGTGGGTGCTCGTAGGCGACTACGCGTGGGAGAGCGGCGCCACCGACGGTGTGGCGATGATTGCGCTGGCGACCGGGGTCGCCCTGGCCTGGGCCGGGGTGACCGGACGAAGGCCGGACTGGCGTTAGTGGGGGGGCCGTCGGGGCGCAGACCCTACAGGACGCCAGCGGCGGCGCGCCGGAGGTCGTCCTCGCTGACGTCCAGCAGCGGCAGGACTGGCGCGATGGGCGTCAGCCGTCCGCCGCGCGCCGGCGTTTTCTTGCGGCGCCCCTTGTCGCGATACATGCGGCTGTCGGCCTGCGCGAGCAGCGCCTCGTAGGTGTCGCCGTCGTGCGGGAACACGGCGGCGCCCACGCTGATGCCGAGCGGCACGCGCTTCCCGGGGCGCACCTCGAACACGACCTGATCGATCGTCTGCTGCATCTCCACCCGCTTGTGCTCGGCCTCGTCGCGCCCGCAGCCCGACAGCACCACGATGAACTCGTCGCCGGCGTACCGCACGCAGATGTCATACGGGCGGATGGCCGTGCGCAGCACGCTCGCCACTTCGCGGAGCGCCCGGTCGCCGACGTGGTGCCCGTGGTTGTCGTTGATGTCCTTGAAGCTGTCCAGGTCCATCACGAGCAGCGACACCTCCGACTTCAGCCGATCGGCGCGCGCCAGCTCGCGCGTGAGGTGCATGAACATGAAGCGGGTGTTCGGCAATCCCGTCAGCGGGTCCGTCAGCGAGTCTTCCTGAGTCTGCTCGAAGACGATCGAGTTGTGGATCACGGCGGCGGCCTGCTCGCAGACCCGGTCGAGCAGCCGCCGGTGGTCGTCGCGATAGAAGCTCGGCTCCGTGTGATAGACCGTCAGCGTGCCGATGAAACGCTCGTTGAACACGAGCGGGCACACGAGCGCCGACTGCAGCATCGTCGGCCGATCCGCGCCGGCGGCCTCGAGGTCGGCGCTCGGCCGCGCGTTCACGAGCGGCCGGCGGTTGCGAGCCACCCAGCCGGTCAGGCCCTGCCCGCTGCGAACGGTGAGGCGCTGGATCACGTCGGCGTCGAGGCCCGTGGCGAAGCGGCACCGGAGGCTGTCGTCGGTCTCGTCGAAGAGGAACAGCGAGCAGGCCGAGAACGGCACGAGGTTCGCCAGCTTCGACGAGATCAGCGCCATGGTGTCGGAGACGCCCAGGCTCGTGCCCATGGCCTGCGCGATCTCGTAGAGCGCGTAGATCTCCCGGTGCGCGAGGGCGATGTCCTCGAAGACCGTGGACTTGGCCGCCTCGTGGGAGAAGCCGGTCGCCGGCCGCGCCGGGCCGACGCTCGGCGTGTCGGCGATGCTCAGCTTGCGGACGGTCCGCTGCTCGTGGTGCTCGGCCTCGACCCGCAACTGCGGGAGGATGCGGACGAACATGTCGACCACCGCCGGGTCGAGCGCCTTGCTCGCCTCCTGCTGGAGGAGCGCCAGCGCCGCGTCCTCGCTCATCGCCTTGTGATACGGCCGGTCCGATGTGAGCGCGTCGAAGTAGTCGACGATCGAGAGGATTCGCGCGCCGAGCGGAATCTCGTCGCCCTTGAGGGCCGCCGGATAGCCCTTGCCGTCCCAGCGTTCATGATGGCTGAGGATCAGCGGCGCCACGGGGTAGGGAAACGGCACCGCCCCGATGATCTCGGCGCCGATCTGCGGATGGATGCGAATCTTCTGGAACTCTTCCTGCGTGAGCGGACCGGGCTTCGACAGGATGTGTTCGGGCACGGCGAGCTTGCCGATGTCGTGCAGGAGCGCCGCCGTCTTGACCCCTTGAATCTCGGTGTCGGCCATACCGAGGGCGCGCGCAAGGCCGGCCGCGTACACCTGGACGCGGCGGATGTGGTTCTGCGCGGTCTGATCCTTGGCGTCGATGGCGAGCGCCAGCGCTTCGATCGTGGCCAGGTGCAGGTCCGATACCTGCTGCACGTGTCGCTGCTCGTCCTCGATCCGCCCCAGGTAGACCTTGTACGTGCGATACGTCAGATACAGCGGCGCGGCCGTGAGCGGCGCCAGCCAGAATCCCGTCGCCGACAGCGCCCACGTCGCCAGCGCCGCCGCGCCCGCGCCCACGAAGTAGCTCGGCGCGCTCCAGAGGAAGTTCTCGTTCCAGATCTGGATGAACGGCTGGTGCGTGGACAGCGAGATGGCGATGGCGATGAGCGCCGTGTTGAACACGAAGTAGGTCGTGGCCGCGCCGACGAGCGGCTTGGCGAGCGACGGCAGATCGTTGCCGAGATGGCCCGGCACGCCGCCGAGCCAGAGGTAGGCGAGCCCGGCGGCCTGCACCGTGATGCAGAGGCACGCCATGCTGAAGAGCGTGCGGTAGACGGGGTTCCGCTCCTTCATGCGGAACGTGCACTGGCTCCACGCGCTCGCGATCGCCACGAGCATGGTCGGGTTGGGCCCGAGCAAAAGCAGCGACGCGAAGTCCACCGCGTAGGACACCGACATCGTCGAGCCGCTCTTGGCGAGCGGCAGCGACACCTTGAAGGCGGAGGTGAACGACGACACCAGCAGGAGCCCGGCGAAGAGCCACGGGCTGTCGACGAACGTCGTCTGCGGCAGGATGACCGCCAGGATGACGATCGCTGCCGCGATCACGCAGCCCACGTACACGCGGGCTGCGATCGGGAGCCTGCTCATGCGCGCCGGCCCCAGACGGCCTTCCCCCTGCCCTGAGCGACGTCGAAGGGGCCCTGAGGGAAGTCGACGGGGCGAACTGGGGTTCGTGGAAGCCAGATGATCGTGACGCGTGACCTCATGACTCCCTCAGCGCCCGCGCACGCCGCGGCCCCTGCCGCGGGCGGCCGGCTGTGTCTGCCAGAGTGTAGGCTCGATCGTGCTCATGCTCCACACGATGTTGTTGTCCAGCATCGACCAGACGATGTTGTCGTCCATGGACCAGACGATGTTGTCGCCCTCGTCCACGGCGCCCCAGAGCGTCCCGTCCGCCGCGCTCTGGCCCCAGACCACGCTGCCGCAGTTGGCGCCGCCGCAGTCCATGCTCCAGACGATGTTGTCGGCCGCGTGCATCGACCACACGATGTTGTCGTCGGCCATGGACCAGACGATGTTGTCGTCCATGGACCAGACGATGTTGTCGTCCATCGACCACACGATGTTCTCGTCCATCGACCAGACGATGTTGTCGCCGTCGTCGAAGCCCCAGACGATGTTGTCGTCGAGCATGGTCCAGACGATGTTGTCGAGGCTCTCCGCGCCCCAGACGACGCGGCCGCCGCTCAGGCTGGACGTGGCACCCCACGTGAGGCCGACCGCCCATGCGTTCGTCCCGGGCAGCGGCACGCCGCCGCTCAGACGGTAGTTGCCCCAGATGAGGTGACGCCCCCACTCGGCCGACTGGCCGCCGATCGGATCGGCCATTTCGCCCAGGCCGCCCTCGGGATTCGCCCAGAACCGCGCGAGGCGTACGGCGCCGCGGGCATTCAGCAGGCCGGAGCCCTGGGTGAGGAAGTCCTCGCCCTCGCGCACCTGCGCGGTGTACTGCAGGATGGCCTTCACGGCGTTCGGCGTCAGGTGCGGGTTCGCTTCGAGCATCAGCGCGATCGTGCCGGACACGACCGGTGCCGCCATGCTCGTGCCGCTCAGGCTCAGGTACGGCGAGTACCAGAACCAGGGATCCGTGCCCGGAAGGAGGTATTCCGAGTAGGTCGTATAGAGCGTCGTCCAGGGCTCGGCGAGCGACTCGATGCCGACGCCCGGCGCCACGATATCGGGCTTCGCCGAGAAATCGATCCACGACGGCCCGCGCGAGCTGAACACGGCGATGCCGTCGTCACTGCGGGTGACCGTGCCCTGGTGGTTCGACGCGCCCACCGTCAGCACCCACGGCGCGTTGCCCGGCGACGTGACGCCGCCGTACTGCGATGCACCGTTCTCGCCGCGGCCGAAATTGCCCGAGGCCGCCACGACGACGATGCCCGCGTCCACGGCGCGGCGCGCCGCCTGCGCGAGCGGATCGGTGTCGTACGATTCGTACACGCCCGCGCCGACCGAGAGGTTGATCACGCGGATGTTGTAGGCGTCCTTCACCGACACGGCGTAGTCGAGCCCGGCGATGACATCGCTGACGTAGCCGGCGCCGTTCCACTGGAGCACTTTCAAGCCGACCAGGTGCGCCCGAGGGGCGACGCCGATCCGGGCGTCGTGCGAGGCGAAGCCGCTGCCCGCCAGGATGCCGGCCACGTGCGTGCCGTGCCCGTAGTCGTCGAACGGATATTCGGTGTAGGACCCGTCGTTCGGGTACGGGCTGACGAAGTCCTTGAAGTGCACGACGCGTGGCGTGTAGATAAAGGTGTCGCCGTCGCGCTCCATGTAGAGGTCGTCGTGCCAGCCGCTGACGCCCGAGTCGATGAGCGCGATGCCGATGCCCGCGCCGGTCAGCCCGAGCTCATCGCGCGCCGCCGTCGCGGCGATGGTGGCGCCCGTGCGCTCGAGCGTCGCAAACGCGGGCCGGTCAATCGAGATGCGCGCCACGCGCGGATCCTCTGCCAGCGATGCGAGACGGCTGTTGGCAATCTCGGCCACGTGCGCGCGGATGCGCGTGAGCGGCTTGCCGGCCACCCCGCCCCGGCCGGTGATGGCCCGCACGTCGGGGGCGCCGCGGAACTCGACGATGACGCGGGAGGAGCCGGTCAACTGCCTGGCGCGCTTCCGAAGCACGGAATCGAGACGGCTGTCCGGCGTGCGCGGTCCGGCGAAGGCCGGGACCGCCAGGGCCAGCAGAACGAGCAGGGTGAAAAGTCGCAGTCGCATTGGAGGACAGCGCGTCATTGGCAAGAATTCTGCCGAAACGACCCGTTCCATAGTGAATGTTTATAACCGATTGGACGACCGCACGTTAGAGTTTGCGCAGTCCGTTGCACACGGATGCGAGGATCTGTGAAATTCGATGACGACTGTTCCGCTTTTGCACACAGCAGTTCGGCGATCGCGCATAACTGATTGAAAACACGGATAACACGCCCTGTCCTAATTCAGCACAGGGGCGGACGATTTTGCGCACACCGGCGCGCGGCGCCCTATGGCGCCTCGGTCGTGGCCAGGGGGCGGCGTGTTCTGTTCCGTGACGCGCCTCCCTGGGGCAGGAGGCTGAACTCGACGATCTTGCGGTAGAGCGTGCCGCGGCTGATGTCCAGAATCCGGGCGGCTTCCTTCTTGTTCCACGACACTGCTTCGAGCACGCGAACGATGTGCGAGCGCTCCGACTCGCGCAACGACGGCAGCCGTGCCGGCGTGTCCGGGGCCGGCGTGGCCTGCGCGTGCAGGAACTCGATGTCCGAGTCGCGAATCACGCGGCCCGGCGCCGACAGCGCGGCCCGCGAGACGGTGCTCTCCAGTTCCCGGATGTTGCCCGGCCAGTGGTACGCCTGCATCGAGTCCATGGCTTCGCGCGCGAAGCTCTTCGCATCGAGCGGGAGGCCGTTGGCGGCGCAGTAACGCGCGAGGAACCGGTTCGCCAGCACGGGGATGTCCACCTGGCGCTCCCGGAGCGAGGGAAGGCGGATGGCGAACGCATTCACCCGGTAGAAGAGGTCCTCGCGGAAGCGGCCGTCGCGGACGAAGAGATCCAGCGGGCGGTTCGTCGCCGAGATCAGGCGGAAGTCGACGTGAATGCTTTTCTGTCCGCCGAGCCGCTCGAAGCGGCGCTCTTCGAGCACGCGCAGCAGCTTGGCCTGCGCGACGAGCGACAGGTCACCGATCTCGTCGAGGAACAGCGTGCCGTGGTTGGCCAGCTCCAGGCGCCCGGGCTTGCGATCGTGCGCGCCGGTGAAGGCGCCCTTCTCATAGCCGAAGATCTCCGACTCGAACAGCGTGTCGGGCAGCGCGGCGCAGTTCACGGCCTGGAACTTCTCCGAGCCGCGGCGGCTCAACTCGTGAATCATGCGCGCGACCAGCTCCTTGCCCGATCCGGTCGGGCCGAGAATGAGCACGGAGATGTCCGACTTCGCCGCGGTGCGAATCCACTCGAAGACGATCAGCATCTTCTCGTCCCGGCCGATCATCTCGCGGAAGCGCTGGACCGAGGGCGACTGGTCTTCCGTGCTGATCGTGGCGCGCCGCTCGAGGAAGTTGTCGAGGAGCTGGGCGACGGCGTCGCGCTCCGGCCGGACCGCCATGAACCGGGGCGGGGGGCCAGGAACCCGGCGCACGAGGCCGAAATCCACCAGCTCGTTGAGGCAGTTGTCCACGTCGAGGCGCATGCGGCCGAACGTGGACATCACCGACTCCACGTCGAACGATTCCTCGGGCCGCGCGCTGAGATAGCGCAGGATGCCCGCACGGAGCGGCGACTGCACGAGGTTCTTGAACCGCAGCTCGAGATCCGGCGCCTCCTTCGACGAAAGGGTGGCGCTGGCGCGTCGGGCCGCGTACGTCAGTTCATCCACGTTCAACCTGGTTCGTGTTCCGTATCGGCACATGGGACCGTAGGCTGTAGGCGGCAGGCGGTAGTAAGCTCACCCTATGCCGCACCGCGCGCCCGGGGCCCCCGGCTCGTCCCGCCAGCACTACCTGTCCGGCAGACCCATTCGCTACTACCGGCCTCGTGGCAGCGGCGAGATCCGCCACCTGATCGACGAGGGCTTCCAGGCCTTCAACGCGGCCCGGCTGGGCGAAGCGTGCCGCATCTTCACGGACAAGATGCTGGACCCCGACGACGACACGACCATTGGTCTGACGGTGGCCGGTGCCCTCACGCCGGCCGGCCTGGGCGGCTGCATCGTCGAGCTCATGAACCGCGGCCTGGTCGACTTCGTAATCAGCACGGGCGCCAATCTCTATCACGACCTGCACTACGCCTTGAACTTCACGCTCCATCGCGGTTCCCCGTTCGTCAACGACGTGGAGCTGTACGAAGAGGGCGTCATCCGCATCTACGACGTGCTGTTCCCGGCGCAGGTGCTCCTCGAGACCGACGCCTATATTCGCGACTTCCTCGTCCGGGCCGGCATGAACGGGCCCGTCTCGTCCGCGGAGCTCCATTACCGGCTCGGACTCGACCTGATGGAGCGCCACCCGGGTTGCGAGGCGCACTCCGTGGTCGCCGCGGCCGCGGCGGCCGGCGTCCCGATCTACACCTCCTCGCCCGGCGACAGCTCCATCGGCATGAACATCGCCTACCACGAGCTGATGAACGACAGCCGGCTGATGATCGACCCGAACAGGGACGTGAACGAGGTCTGTGCCATCATCCTGGCCGGGAAGAAGAACGGCTGCGTGATCCTGGGCGGCGGCTCGCCGAAGAACTTCTACCTGCAGGGGCAGCCGACGCTCTGGGAGGTGTACGGGATTCCGAAGGGCGGGAACGACTACTTCATCCAGTTCACGACCGACCAGGTCGTCTGGGGCGGGCTGTCGGGCGCCACGCCGTCCGAGGCGGTGAGCTGGGGGAAGGTGAATCCCGGCGTGCTGCCCGATACCGTGGTCGCCTATTGCGATTCGACGATCGCCTTTCCGCTGTTCTCGGAGTACGTCGTGGGATCGGAACGAGGCCGCCGGCCACGCAAGGAGCTGGTGCACCGGCGCGACGGGCTGGTCGCCGCGCTGACGCGGGAAGCGCGGGAGGCGAGGCGCCTCACCCCGAAGCCCGCCGAGCCGCTCGAGACGATGCCCGATCTCGAGCGGCATCGGTAGTCATTCCAGCCATGGGAACCCTGGCATCGGAGCTCGGGCCCTACGCCGGGCGCATCGCCGGTCAGCCGCGCATCTACGTCGATGCCAACGTGCCGGCCGGGTTGGTGTCGTTCATGCGCGTCACGTTGAAGTGGGATGTGCTCTTCGTGATCGAGCACGCCGACCTGCGTCGCGCACGCGACGGCGAGCACTACCGGCTGGCCCGGCAACTCCGTCGCACGCTGATTACCCTCGATCGCGATTACCTCGACGATCGTCGCTTCCCGCCGTCGGAGAGCGGAGGGGTCCTGGTTCTGACCGCCCCCGAAGAGCGCGGCTTCATGGTCCTGCTCCGGCGCCTGGATGCCGAAGTCTTCCGGGCCGGCGAGCCCGCGCCGGCCGGCGCGACGTCTCTCCCGCTCGCCGGCCGGAAGCTGCACGTGCACGTGGACGGAACGCTAGAATAGGGCCTTGATCCTGCTCGGCCTCGACCCGCGCTCTTCGGGCACGCTCGCCGTGTTCGCCGACGAAGTCGGCCGGATCCTGTCACGCCGGACGCACCCGACGCTCGACGCCGCTGCCGCCGCCACCCACGACGGACAGCGACCGGCATCGGTCGGCATCGTCGCCCACGACGAGGGTTCGGTCGGCCAAGGCGTAGCCGTCAATCCCGGCGCCGCGATTGCGCTCGCCGAGGAGTGGATCGGCGCCGCCAGAGGCGCCCGCCACGTGGCGGGGCTGAGCCTCGAGTCGAGCATGCACGCGGGGCTCATCATCGACGGCCGCCTGTTCGAAGGCGCGCACGGGCTGGCGGGCGCGGTCCGCTGGCTGGCGCTCAATCCCGTCGAGCGCGAGGACTATCGCAAGCTCGGATGTCTCGAGGCCGAAGTGGGCGCCGCCGGCATCGTCCGCAGGCTGGTCTGGCGCATCAAGGCAGGCGACAGCTCGGAGGCGCAGGAGCTGGCGGGAGGCGACCTGAACGCCATCACGCTCCAGCACGTGTTCGAGGCCGCGCGCGCCGGCGACGGCGTGGCGGTCGCCGTCGTGCGCGACACGGCCAAGTACATCGGCATGGCCATCGCGAACCTGGTGGCAATGCTCGATCCGGCCGTTGTCGTCGTCGGCGGCTCGATTGCCGAGGCCGGGGACCTGCTGCTCGAGCCGACGCGGCTGGAGGTGCTGCGCCGCGTGTCGCAGGCCGCGAGCCGGCACGTCTCGGTGGTTCCGGCGTCCCTCGGCGAGGCCTCGGCGGCGATCGGCGCCGCCCGCGCCGCGCTCGCGTCGCAGGCCGGTTGAGCCTCCGCTGCATCGATGATCGTGCTGGCTGGCGGCGACCTCGTCCTTCCCGATCGGATCCTCGACGCCGCCTCGCTCGTCGTCGACGGCGAGCGCATCGTGGCGATCGACCCGCGCGCGCGCGTCGAACCGGCCGGCGCGACGGTGGTTGACGTCAGCGACCAGTACGTCGTCCCCGGGTTCGTGGATGTGCACGTGCACGGCCTGCTCGGTCTCGACACGCTGGACGGTGGCGACGCGCTGTCATCGATCGCCGCCGCGCTGCCGCGGTACGGCGTGACGGCATTCTGCCCGACGACCGTGGCGTGCGCGCCCGCCGCCTTGCGCGACGTGCTCGTCGCCGTCCGCGACGCCCGCGTCGCGCGGCGCCCGGGTGCCGCCCGGGTGCTGCCCGCTCATCTCGAGAGCAACTTCATCAATCCAGAGTATCGCGGCGCGCAGCCGCTCGACTGCATTCGCACAGCGTCCGGGCGGGGGCCGGCCGACGCGTTCTCCGGCGCCGACATCCTGGAGGTCATCGCCGCGCACCGGCCCGACGTCGGCATCGTCACGCTCGCGCCGGAGATGCCGGGGGGCATCGACCTCGTCACGCGTCTGGTGGCCGCCGGACATCGCGTCTCGATCGGACACTCGGGGGCGACGTTCGAGGAGGCGAACGAGGCGATCGACGCGGGCGCACGACAGGCGACCCATCTCTTCAACCGGATGACCTCGATGCTGCACCGCGCGCCCGGCATGGCCGGCGCGGCGCTCGCGCGCGAGGAGGTCTGCGCCGAGCTCATCTGTGACGGCCATCACGTGCATCCTGCGGTGTGCCGCGTGGCCATCGCGACGAAGGGCGCCGCGGGCATCATGGCCATCACGGACGCCACGGCCGGGGCGGCCCTCCCGGTGGGAGGCACCGCGCGCCTCGGGGGCCGCACGATCACCGTCCGGCAAGAGGGCGCGTTCCTGGACGACGGGACCCTCGCGGGCAGCACCGTGACGATGGATCGAGCCTTCCGCACGATCGCGACGCAGTTCGGCTGCTCCCTCGTCGACGCCGCGCAGCTCTGTGCCACGACACCCGCGCGCGAGCTCAAGCTGACCGGGTTCGGCGTCATCGCCGGCGGCGCCATCGCCGACCTGGCCGTGCTCGACCGCGGCTTCCAGGTCACCCGCACGTTCATCGGCGGCCGCGAGGCGTATCGTCGAGAACCCTGACCGGCCGGCCGCCGTCTATGTGGTCGGTGAACGGCCGTTCTTGTGCTTCCGGAGGAGATATGACCAGGCAACCACGGTCCGGCTGGCTCGCGCTCGTGCCGGCGTTCTCCCTGCTTACCGGCGGCTGCGTGATCAATGTGGATGCCGATCACGTGGTGGTCCGCGAGGATCAGCGGTTCGCGGTCGGCGCGGGGGCCGACGTTACCCTGGAGACCTTCGACGGCTCGATTCGCGCGCTCTCGTGGAGCCAGCCGGCCGTCAGCGTCGAGATCCAGAAGCGGGGGCCCGATCGCGAGGCTGCCTCCGCGCTGGAGGTGCGATCGTCGCAGGACGGGAACCGCGTCCGGGTCGAGGCGCCGCCGCCGAGAGTGGCCCGCGAGCGCGTCGGCATCGGGCGCTTCTCGGGACCGTCGGTCAGCTTCCTCGTCCGCCTGCCCGAGCAGGCCACGCTGACCGCGATCACGAGGGACGGCTCGATTGTGGTCGAGACGGTGAATGGCACCGTCAACCTGCGATCCGGCGACGGCAGTATCCGCGCCGAAGCCGTGACCGGCGACATCACCGCGCGAACTGACGACGGCTCGATCGTGCTCGTGGACGTCGACGGCCGGGTGTCGCTCGAATCGGGCGACGGCAGCCTTCGGGTGGACGGCCGCGTCGAGCACCTCCAGGCAAGGACGCGCGACGGCTCGATCGTGATCGAGGCCGACGAAGGCAGCGCGATGCAGGACGACTGGGACGTGTCCACCGGGGACGGCTCGATTACGCTCCGCGTGCCCCGCGACTTCAACGCGGAGATCGATGCCGACTCGCGCGACGGCCGGGTGCGCACCGAGATGGCAGGCCTCGAAGCCTCGCGCGACGAGCGCCGCCGCGGCACGTTGCGTGGGCGCATCGGCAACGGCGGCCATACCGTCACGCTTCGCAGCGGCGACGGATCGATTTCGGTGTTGAATCGATAATCCAGCGATCCGCGATCCGCAGTCCGCACTCCGCACTCCGCTGGTCCGGACTCCGCTGGTCCGGACTCCGCGATCCGCGATCCGCAGTCCGTGGTCCGCACTTCGCTGGTCCGTTATTCGCTCATCGCGACGGCGGATCGCAGAGAGCGGATCGCGTATCGCGGAGAGTACTACCGCAGCGGCTGCGCGGCGTATCGCGTCGCGTCCGCGACACCGGCGTCGAGGAACGCGTCCCTGCGCTCGCGGCATTTGCTGCATTCCCCGCAGTGGAGGCCGTCGCGCGGGCGCATGCACGACAGCGTCAGCTCGAGCGGGACGCCGAGCTCGAGGCCGAGCCGTACGACGCCGGCCTTGTGCATCGCGTCAAACGGCGTGGCGACCTCGAGGTCGTGTGCGAGCCCCAGCGACAGCGCGCACGCCATCGCGGTGAAGAACTCGCGGGAGGCGTCGGGAAACGGGTTGCCCGAGAGCGGCCCCAGCGCGATCCGCGGGATGGCGCGCTCGGCGCAGTAGATCGCCGCCTTGCTCAGGAGCATCACGTTGCGCCCCGTCAGATACACATCCTCATCGGGCGAGTCGAACGCCGGCGGCGTGCCGCGGAGCGCCCAGTGCGTGGCCGGGTAGAGATCCTGGACGGTGAACGACAGCCGGACGAGCGGCGCCACGCGCCCGGCGAACGGCGGAGACGCAAGCAGCCGATCCAGCGCCCGCAGCTCCTCTCGCTCCCACGCGAGCCCCGCGCTCACGTAAATGGGATGCACGCGCGACGCGCGCAGCTCGGACGCTGCCAGCACCGCGCTGTCGAGGCCCGCCGAAACCAGGACTGCCGTCGGCATCTTCCGCTAGCATTGTAGGGTATGTATTCAGTCACCAAGCGGATCGACTTCTGCTACGGGCATCGGCTGCTCGACTACGACGGGATCTGCAAGCACCCGCACGGGCACAATGCCGTCGCCGAGATCGAGGTCCGCACCGACACGCTGGACAACCGCAACATGGTGGTCGACTTCAGCGACATCAAGCGCCTCGTCAAGGGCTGGATCGATCGCGAGCTGGATCACAAGATGGTTCTCCGGCATGACGACCCGCTCGTGAAGCCGCTGCAGGCGCTCGGCGAGCCGATCTACATCCTCGACAGCAATCCGACCGTCGAGCGCATCGCGCGGCTGATCTTCGACATCTCGCGCGAGCAGGGGATGCCGGTCGTGCGGGTGACGGTGTGGGAGACGCCGACCTCGTGGGCAACGTACGCGGGCGCCTGATCGCCTTCGATCTCGACGGCACGCTCATCGACTCGCGGCGCGATCTCGCCGACGCGGCCAACGAGCTGATTGCGGAGCTCGGCGGGATGCCGCTCACCGACGAGGCGATCGGCCGCATGGTGGGCGAGGGCGCCGGCATCCTCGTCACGCGCGCGCTGCGGGCCGCCGGCCTGGACGAGGAGGCGGCAGGGACCTCGCTCGCGCGGAGCCTCGCCAGGTTTCTCCAGATCTACGACGAGCGCCTGCTGCACCATACGGCGCCGTACCCCGGGATCGTCCAGGCCATCGCCGCCGCTCGCCGCCACGCCCGCGTCGCCGTGCTCACCAACAAGCCCACGCGCGCGACCGAGACGGTGCTCGAGGGCCTGGGCCTGCGGCCGTTCTTCGACGACGTCATCGGCGGCGACGGCCCCTGGCCGCGAAAGCCGGACCCGGCACCGCTTCGGCACCTCATCATGCGCGCATCCGCGACGCCCGCTCGCACGCTGCTCGTCGGCGACTCCGCCATCGATCACGAAACCGCCGCGCGGGCCGGCGTCAGGTGCTGCCTCGCGACCTACGGGTTCGGCTTCGCGTCGTTTCCCTCGGAGCGGCTGACGGGCGACGAGTGGATCGTCCGCACGCCGGCCGAGCTGGCCGACGTCTTCGACGCGTTCAAGGACGTCTGACGAAGGGCAGCTCGTAGGACACGTAGCCGAACACGCCGATGCCGGTCGTCCCGCCCCCGAGCTCGATCGGTATTGCCGCGCCGATGATCGTCTGGGCGTCGCCCGTGTTCCAGCCGGTGCGGAAGCCGGGCGAGAACGTGAACAGCGCGTCACGCCGTACCGTCGCGCCCTCCACCGACTCCTCCCATTCGACGACGGTCTCGAGCATCAGGTGAAGCATGGGCCTGGCGCGCACGATGCCGCTGAGGGCCACATGCGGCGTGAACAAGGAGTGATCCGCTCCGCCCGCCTCCGCGCGCGGCAGGTGCGTGAAGCCGGCGTTGGCGTGGACGTACACGTCGCCGAACTGCTTGCTGGCGGGGACGTTGATCTGCCAGCCGGCGCCGCCGTTGCCGAGTCCCTCCCTCGCGCGGCCGCTCGGCAGGATCAGCGACACCCGCGGCGAGATCGCCGGCATGGATCCGTCCTCGAGCGCCGCCTGCCAGCGATAGTTCAACATCACGTCGCCCACACCCGCCGCGCCGCCGTTCGCGACGTAGGGGAGCATGTACGAGAACTGGTGCGTCTGGCCGAAGAGCGGCCACTCCTGCGTGAAGCTCGCGTCCCAGTTGCCGTCCTCGTCGATGCGCAGGCTGAAGATGTTCTGGAAGACGCCGGCCTCCTGGTTGAAGGCTTCCTCCACGAGGTACGAGTTGTCGGCAATCTCGAACGGTCTCGCCTGCGCCGACGCCGCGCTCGCACACACGGCGATCAGGAACAGCGCCACGGCGATCTGCACGAGGAGCTTCGAGGCGGCGCGCGTCCCGATGGTGATCCGCTGGTCGTCCTTGCCCTTCACGCGCACGCTGTCCGACGCGGCGTCCCGGGCCTCGACCTGGATCGACTCGCCCGGCTTGAGATTGTGGCTTTCGATGAAGCGCAGGAAGAGGCGATCCTGATCCACGACGCGCGTCACCGTGACGGGCGTGTGGAGGGGACAGGTCATGAGGCTCTGTACGTTCTGCGGCTTGACCGTGCCCTCCGGGTCGGGAATCGGATCGCCGTGCGGATCGACTTCGGGATGGCCAAGCATGTCGTCGATTCGCTCAATCAGCCTGTCCGAGACGACGTGCTCGAGCTGCTCCGCGTCGTCGTGGACCTCGTCCCAGCTCAGCCCCATGACCTGGACCAGGAAGAGCTCGATCAGCCGGTGACGGCGCAGGACGAGGGCCGCCAGCCTTTCGCCGGCGGCCGTCAGCGCGACGCCCGTGTACGGCTCGTAGTCGACAAGCCCCGACTCGGCGAGCGTCTTCACCATCGTCGTGGCGGTGCCGGGCGCCACGCCCAGGGAGCCGGCCAACTGACCCATCGGGAGCAGCCGCTGCCCCGGGCCGAGACCCGACACGCCGTGGTAGATGGCCTTCAAGTAGTTTTCGACGGTACTGGACGGCAGCATTTTGATTCACAGTGTAGCCGATGAATACGACGTCGAACTTGACTTTTGGTCGCCGGTGCCATAAATTTTTGATTCATCAAAATGGCATGGCGGCTCAGTCGTCGCTCGTGGCTCCAGTTGAGCGGGCTCGGCTCGCTGGCTGGAAGTGTGCTCACGGGCACGCGACTCGCCGGCCAGCCTGCCGGTCATCAGCCGGGCATTCCCGAGAGCCATCTTTCGCACGCCATGGGGACGGTCGGCGTGGTGCCGACCACGGGGTTCAACCCGACGACATTTCTCCGTACGTGGAATTTTTCAGAGCTTCCGCTGGGCGAGCGCGTGAAGTTCTACCGCGAGACCCCCCGTCCTGACGGCACGTTGTTCCGCGAGTACGAGATTCATTCGTACGACCGGGAGATCGAGATCGCGCCGGGGATGTTCTTCCCGGCCTGGACCTACAACGGGCAGGTGCCCGGTCCGACCATTCGCGCGACCGAAGGCGATCGCCTCCGCATCACGTTCAGGAACTCCGGGTCGCATCCGCACACGATTCACTTCCACGGCTGGCACGAGCCGGCCATGGACGGGTCGCTCCCAGGGCAGGAGGTGCAGCCGGGCGGCACGTTTGTCTACGAGTTCGACGCCGACCCGTACGGCCTGCACCTCTATCACTGCCATGCCGTGCCGCTGAAGCGCCACATACACAAAGGTCTGTACGGCACGTTCATCATCGACCCGCGCGGCGGCCGCCCGCCGGCCGACGAGCTGGTGATGGTGATGAACGGGTTCGACACCAACTTCGACGCCGACAACGAGGTGTACGCCGTCAACACCGTGGCGAACGCCTACATGCACGACCCGATTCGCGTGACCGTGGGGCGCCTCGTCCGGATCTACCTCGTGAACATCACCGAGTTCGATCTGGTGAACAGCCTGCACGTGCACGGCATGTTCTTCGACGCGTATCGCACCGGCACCGCGCTCGCGAAGACCGAGACGACCGACACGCTGATGCTGTGCCAGGGTGAGCGGGCGATCCTCGAGATGACGTTCCGCTATCCCGGCGACGTCATGTTCCACGCTCATCAGAGCGAGTTCGCCGAGCTCGGTTGGATGGGCCTGTTCCGGGCCGAGGAGCCGCGCCGTGACACCTGACCCCGGACCACAGGCGATGGACGCGGCCGCTTCCACGGGACGCCCGACCTACTCGTGGCTCCTGGCGCTCGTGCCGCTCGTCCTGCTGGCGGTGCTCGTCGCCGTGATCGTGCGTATGGGCCCTGCCAAGACCGTCCGCGGCGACAACTATCCGCCGGTCGAGCGCCTGACGTTTCAGCGCGTCATCCTCGAGCCGGGCGCGATCCGTGCCACCATCCTGAACGACGGCCCGGATGACGTGACGGTCGCGCAGGTGCAGGTAGACGAGGCGTATTGGACGTTCACGGCCGACGCCGGTACGGTGCTCGGGCATCTCGACCGCACGACGCTGCGCATCCCGTACCCCTGGGTCGAGGGCGAGGCGCACCTGGTCAAAGTGCTCACATCGACCGGCACGGCGTTCGAGCACGAGATTCCCGTCGCGGTGGAAACGCCGAAACCGAATCCGCGCACTTTCGCCGTGTTCACCCTGATCGGTGTCTACGTCGGCGTGATCCCGGTGGCGATCGGGTTGCTCTGGTACCCGTTCCTCTCGAGGCTCTCGGCGCGCGCCATGGATTTCCTGCTGGCGCTGACCGTGGGCCTCCTCGCGTTCCTGCTGGTCGACGGCGGGCACGACGGCCTCGAGGCCGCCGCCATGCTGCCGGAGTCGTTCCAGGGGGCCGTGCTCTTCGTGCTGGCCGCCGCCGGCGCGTACCTGCTCCTTGAGTCGACCGGCGCGTGGCTGCGGGCACGTCGGCGGGCCTCGATGGCCGCGGGCAGCCCGGGATGGGTGCTCGCGTTGATGATTGCCGTCGGCATCGGCCTCCATAACTTCGGCGAGGGCCTGGCGATCGGTTCGGCCTTCGCCCTGGGCGAAGCGGCGCTCGGCACGCTGCTCATCGTGGGGTTCACGCTGCACAACACGACCGAGGGGCTGGCCATCATCGCGCCGCTCGCGAGGGAATCGCGTCATGTGCCGATAGGTGATCTCGTGAAGCTCGGGCTCATCGGCGGCGTGCCGACCATTGCCGGCGCCTGGCTCGGCGGATTCGTCTATTCGCCGGTGTGGTCTGTGCTGTTCCTGGCCATCGGCGTCGGCGCCATTGCCCAGGTGATTGTGCAGATCGTGCGGCAGATGGCCGCCGGGCACCCGGTCGCCCCGCAGCTCTCGCGGGGGCCCGTGCTCGGGGGGCTCGTCGCGGGGGTCGCGGTGATGTATCTCACAGGGATGCTGGTTGGATGAGTATCTGGGGTCGCACGGTATCGAAGACAACCGTCGCGGCGGTGGCGGCGCTCTTCGTCGCCGTCGTCGGGCTGCTGCCCGTCATGACGCTGCCGTTCTCGTCGCCGTCCGCGCGCACCGTGGCGTTCGTCGCGAAGGACATGGCGTTCTACCTGGAGAGCGATCCCAGGACTGCAAACCCCGTGATCGAAGCCAGGGCCGGCGAGAGAATCCGCGTCGTGCTCGTCAACCGCGATCGCGGCCTGAAACACGCCTTCGCCGTGCCTGCCGTCGACGCCGGTATCGAGGAGCTCGACTGGAACGAAGAAGACGAGGTCACCTTCGACGTCCCCGATGAGGCCGGCACATACGAGTACGTATGCCGCCCGCACCTGCTCATGATGAGAGGCCAACTCGTCGTGCGATCGGCCGATGAATGAGCGGACCGCGGATCGCGGAATAGCGGATCGCAGATAGCGGATCGCGGATCGCGGATTACGAAAAACGTGGGCCTCCGCTCGACGATAGCCACACCCGAGGGCAAGCGCCGCTACGGGCGGCGGCTCTTCGCGACCATTGCCGACCGCTACGATTTCATCACCCGTGCGCTCTCGTACGGTCAGGATCGCCGGTGGAAATCCCGGCTGATCGCCCTCGCCGCGCTTCGTCCCGACGATCGTGTCCTGGATCTCGCGTGCGGGACGGGCGATCTGCTGTTCGCCGCGGCGGACCGCGCGCGATTTGTCGCCGGCCTCGACATCACGCACCGGATGCTGCAGCTCGCGCGCGCCAGGCGGCCCGCGGCGCTCGTCAACGCCGACATGCTCGCGCTGCCGTTCCCCTCGTCCTCCTTTACGGTCGTCACGACCGGCTACGGGCTTCGGAACGTGCCCGACCTGCGCGCGGCCATCGGAGAGATGCATCGCGTGCTCGCACCGGGCGGCCGGTTGCTCTCGCTCGATTTCAACCGGCCCGTCAATCCGGTGCTGCGCTGGGCGTATCTCGCCTACCTGACCCTTGTGGGGTCAACGCTCGGCCTGCTGCTGCATCGCGACCCCGACACGTACCGCTACATTCCCGAATCGATCCGGAGCTATCCGGGCGCGGGCGGCGTGGCCCGTCTGCTCGAAGCGTCAGGTTTCCGCGACGTTCGGGCGATTCCGATCCTCGGCGGCTTGATGGCCATCCACACGGCGCGGCGCCTCTGAGGCGCCTTCAGTTCCAGGTTCCGCGTTCCAGGTTCCGGGTTCACCGTTCGGGGTTGACGGTTCGGGGTTCACCGCTGGCGCCCGGACGACCTATGATTCGGGCGTGGAGGTCGATACGACGCGGTGGTCTGGCGAGGGCACGTTCACGGCGATGCTCGTCGAGCACCTCAAGGCGCTGCAGGCGATCGAGCTCATCCGGGTCGAGGACGCGCCCGCGTCGCGCGCCGATGCCAACTACAGCTTCATCTCCAACGAGGTCTACCTCCGGTTCCGCCTCGAGCGCGCCCCTGAGGAGCGCCGCCTGCTCGGCCTCCTCCGGGTGCGTCGAGCCCTGTGGAAACCGATGATGACACTCGAGGACCTCGAAGGACGGCTTGCCTCGACCGAGGACGTGGGCGCGCCGGACTACGCCGACGAGGCGATGCTGCAGTACCTGAAGGCCGAGCGCATCATCCCGCCGTATCAGACCCGTGGGTACAAGGTGGTGGAGCTCGTAAGAATCTATAGGCTGACAGCCTAGCGGCCACGCCGGTGGCGGCGCGGCGCCCTGAAGTTCCGCCCACTTCCGGCCGAAAAACTGGGCACAGGTTACCACTGTGTCCGTTGTTGTCTCCCTCCTCCGGGCGATCGATCGCGCCGACGGCGAAGCGCTTGTCATGCACGTGGGCGAAAAACCTTACGTGGTGACGGCGAGCGGTCACGCCGAGCTGGCGGCCAACGCTCTGACGTTCCCCGCGATGACCGGGATGCTCGACCAGCTCCTGCCGGCCGATTCACGGAGGGCGCTCAACGAGCTGGGAGCCGTCGAGTATCACCTCCCCGTGGACCAGTGCACGCCGGGCGCGCGCTACAGCGTCGTGGCCGCTCGGGGTGGCGACGACATCTGGATCGAGGTGCGGCGGCGCAAGGAGATCGAGGAGCCTCCGCCAATCCCGGTTCCGCAGGCCGCCGGCGCGGCCGAGGCCTCTTCGCCGCCGGTCTTGGAAGCGCCGTCGCCGCGCGCGATGGAGGACGACGAACCCCGTCGTCCCATCGAGGAGCCGCAGCCGGTCGCAGTGGAGGAACCGGATTTCGTGGCCTATGAGAGTCCGGACCTGTCGTCCATCGAGGGAACGATGCCCGTGACGCTCGCGCCGCGGGAGCCGGTCGAAGCGCTGGAGCGGCTCGCGGTGGACGCCCCGATTCATCCTGAAGCGCCGATTGTCGACGAGCCCGCGCCGCCTGTCACGCTCGCGCCCGCGCCGGTCCTGAGGGTGGACGAGTCTCGAGCCGTCGAACGCTTCGGCACGCTGCCACACGGGGAGGGCATCCCGCAGTCCTCGGAAGAGCCACCGGCAGCCGTGCCCGAGTTGGTCGAGGAGCCTGGCGATCGCTTCGAGCTGAGAACGCCCACGGAAGTGGACTTGTCGGCGGGCTCCGTCGAGGAGGACCTCGACGAGGAGCCGCGACATCTCGACGAGCCGCCGGCGCCTGCCTTCGATTTCACCGTCGAGCCCGAGCCGATGCCGGTCGCCGCCGTGGTCGTTCCCCTGGCGCGCGTCAACGTGCGGCTCGAGCCCCCGTCGCCGCCGCCGGTCTTATCGAAGCCGACCGCGCCGCCGGTGGATCCGCTGCGGAATCTGCTCAGGGTGGCTGCGGCCCAGGGGGCGTCGGCGCTCTACGTTGCGCCGCAAGCCCGGCCTTCGGTGCGGGTCGACGGCGAGATGCGCATGCTCGACGACGCGCCGATCACCGACGCGCAGCTCGAGGCCGAGCTGCGGGCGCTCGTGCCTGGAGCGCAGAGCGACGCCGTGCTGCCGGGCGAATTCGAGACGCGTGAGCTCGCCGGCGTCGGGCGGGTCCAGGTGCTCCTCTTTCGCGATCACCGCGGGCTCGGCGCGATCTTCCGGATGCTGCCTGGCCGGACGGTATCGGCCGAACAGGCGGGGCTCTCGCCCGGCATCCAGACGCTGTGCGCCGAGCCCGAGGGTCTGCTGCTCGTCGCCGGCCCGCACGGCGCCGGGAAGTCGACGCTCGTCGCCGCCGTGGTGGATCAGATCAATCGCACGCGGCGGGATCACGTCATCACCATCGAAAGCGACATTCAGTTCGTCCACGAGAACCGGGTGTCGTTCGTGAGCCAGCGCGAGGCGCGCGAGGACGCCTCGTTCCTCGACGCCGTGCGCTCGGCGATACGCGAGGCGCCGGACGTGCTCGTCATCGACGGCGTCATGAACGCCGAGGTCGCCGCGGTGGCGTTGCAGGCCGCGGCCGACGGGCTCGTGGTGGCGTCCGTGCCGGCCCCGGCCACGGCGGCTGCACTCGAGCGCTTCATCGGCTTCTTCGAGAGCGACACCGGCACGGCGCGCACGCTGGTGAGCGAGCACCTGCGCGGCGTCGTCACGCAGACGCTCGTCCGCAAGACCGGCGGCGGCCGCGCGGCCGCACGGGAGG
>JBOGIW010000066.1:0-7307 GCA_050748045.1 Vicinamibacterales bacterium
GCGTGTAGCGCTGCGCCTGCCGCCGCTCCGTCGTGATCTCCTCGTCGCGCCCGGTGACCGACACGGGCTGGAACGAGAGGAAGTTGATCCGCTTCGGGTTGTCGAGCGCGAACTCGATGACGCGGCCGACCTGCTCGTTGTTGACGCCGTTGACGATGGTGATGACCGGCACGATGTCGACGCCGGCGTTGTGCAGGTTCTCGATCGCCCGGAGCTTGACGTCGAAGAGGTTCCCGACGCGGCGGTGCGAGTTCGCCGCGTTGCCGATGCCGTCGAACTGGAGGTACGCATAGCGGAGGCCCGCTTCCGCGGCGGCCTTCGCGAACTCGAAGCTCTTGGCGAACTCGATGCCGTTGGTGGCCGCCTGCACGCTGCTGTAGCCGACCTTCCGCGCGTAGCGCACCGCGTCCAGGAAGTACGGCGACATCGTCGGCTCGCCGCCGGAGAACTGCACCGACATCTGGCGGCGCGGCTTGATCGTGATGGCGTTGTCGAGGACCTGCTTGATGTCCTCCCACGTCAGCTCGTGCACGAACCCCACCTGGTTGGCGTCCATGAAGCAGGGGTCGCACATCATGTTGCAGCGGTTCGTCAGGTCCACGGTGAGCACCGACCCGCGGCCGTGCTTGATGGTGGAGCTGCCGTGGTTGTGCAGCGTCTCGTCGTTGTGCGCGCGGATGTCGCGGCCCGGGAACACCTCCTCGAGGTGCTTGAAGAACGCCGTGTCGATCGCCATCACGTCTTCGAAGTGGCCGTGGATCGGGCAATCCTTGACCATGACGATCCGGCCGTCCTTCTCGGTGATCGTCGCCTTGATCTCGCCGATCTTCTCGTTGAGGAGGATCGACACGTCCCGCTTGCCGTCGAGAATCGCCTGGCGCGCCTCGCGCACGCAGGTCGGGCAGAGCGAGTCGGTCTCGCGCGGCCAGCCGAGCGGCGGCTTCGTTTTCTGGTACGACTTCAGGAGCGGCCTGTCCGACCAGGCGGGCGTGAAGGAGGGATTCTGCTTGATCCGGTTCGCCGCGGAAAACGCCTGCCAGACGCCGTTGGCGGCAATCGACAGCCCCTTCTCCACGAACTTGATCGGCGCGTGCATGCGTCTCTCCTCGAGAAAACAAATCACCAGGCGTGGGGGTGCGGGACGGCCTTAGGATAGCCGGCCGGCCGCGAAATTCCGGGCAAATTCCGCCGATCTGGCCAATTCCGTCCCCGAGCGGGCACATGCGCCGCTAAAATGGCAGGCTCGTGACGGTGACGGTCCAGCCTCCTGGCGCCCCTGCCGGCCGCCGCCAAACCCGCCGGCTGGCGCTCGCGGCCGCGGCCGCGTTCGTGCTGACCGCCCTCGTGCGGTTCCTGGCGCTCACGGGGTTCCCGAACGACCATTTCCTGTACCTGGCGCCGGCGCAGCAGATGCAGTTCGGCGAGTGGCCGTCGCGCGACTTCGTCGATCCCGGAACCCCGCTGATGTACCTCACCTCCGCGGCCGCGCACCTCGCCGTGGGCGCCCCGCTGCTTGGCGAAGCGCTCGTCGTCTCCTTCGCGTTCGGCCTCGCCGCGGCGCTGACTCTCGCCGCCGCCTTCAGGGCGTCGGGTCTCCTGTGGATCGCGCTCCTCGTCACGGCGGTCGAGGTCGCGATGTTCCCGCGGTCGTACCACTATCCGAAGCTGCTGCTGCACGCCGCGGGCCTCGTCGCCATGTGGCGCTACGTCGACGCGCCCTCGCGGGCGCGCGCGGCGCTCGTTTCCGCCTGCGTGGCCGTCGCGTTCCTCTTCCGGCACGACCTCGCGGTGTACCTCGGCGCGGCGGGGCTCGTGGCGGCGGTCCTGGCGCGGCCGGGCTGGCGCGACGCGATACGGCGCGCGGGGCACGTCGTGCTGTTCGGCTTCCTCTTCGTCGCGCCGTACCTGGTGTACGTCGAGACCACGACGGGCCTGGCCGCGCATCTGGCGTCGGGCCTGGGGTACAGCCGGCGGGAGTCGGTGCGCACCCTCCTCGCGCTGCCGCGGTTCAACGTCGAGGCGCTGGCGTCGGCGGACAACGCGCGTGTGTGGCTGTTCTACACCTTTCACCTGCTCCCGCTCGCCGCGCTCGCCCTCGTCGGATGGCGGGCGGCGCGCCGGCGCTCCGACTGGTCCCGAACGGAAGCCGCGCAGATCGTGGCGCTCGTCGTCCTGGCCATCACGGCGAATCTCGCGCTGCTGCGCCACCCACTGCAGGCGCGCCTGCCGGACGTGGCGGTGCCCGCCTGCGTGCTGGCGGCCTGGCTGGCGCCGCGCGCCTGGCGCGCCGCGCGCGCACGCGTCCCCGTTCGTCTGCTCGTCATGCTCGTAACGCTCGTGAGCCTCGCCGGCGTCCACGTCGTCGGCGCTCCCGTCGAGCAACTGAATCGCGCGGGCATCCTCGCCTATCCGGGTCGTGTCGGAGCGTTCCTCGCCGAGCGCCGCGCCGAGCTCCGGATGCCGATACCGCCTCGACAGCTTCCGAGCCAGATTGTCGAAGACCTGGTGCCGTTCATCGAGTACGTCTCACGCTGCACCGAGACCGGGCATCGCCTGTTCATCGCCGGCGAGGCGCCGGAGATCTATGTGTTCGCGCGCCGCCGCTTCGCGGGAGGGCAGCCGGCCCTGAGGGGAGGGTTCTTCGACACCACGGAAGACCAGCGCCGCCTCGTGTCGAGGCTCAGGCGGCAGCAGGTGCCGCTGGCCCTCGTCATTCCCGACAGCGATGCCGCCGCGTTCCCGCTCGTCATGCGGCAGGTCGAGATGCAATTCCGGCCCCTGGCCGAGCTTCCCGTGGAGGGCCGGCCGAACGTGCTCCTGCGCGTCAGCCGGGTCATGACGCCGCGCGGCGTAGATGCCGCCACGGGATTCCCGTGTTTCCGGTGAACGCGATACACTCGGCGATCTGGAGGTCACGCACCATGCGCCCATTGCCACTGGTCACCCTCCTTCTTACAGGGCTCGTCTCGGCGGCGTCCGGGGCCCAGAGCAGGCCCGCCCCTGCCGAGGTCACCGCGCTCATCAACGCGCGCGTCGTGAACGTGCGGACGGGCCAGGTGGCGCCGCCCGCGACGCTCGTCCTGCGCGACGGGACGATCGCCTCCGTCGGCTCGACGGCCGCGCCCGCCGGCGCGCTCGTCATCGACGCCCGCGGCCGTTACGTGCTTCCCGGTCTCGTCGACGCCCACACGCACATCGCCGACTTCGCCTCCGCGCGCCGCGCGCTCGAGTCGGGCGTGACGACGGCGCGGAGCGCCGGCGTGTCGAACTACGCCGACGTCGGCCTGCGCGAGCTGGCGAAGCGGGGCGCGATTGCCGGCCCCGATCTGCTGGCGGCCGGCTATCACGTCAGGCCGCAGCTCGCCTTCGAGGCCTTCATGTCGGACCCGGCGCTTTCGCCCTTCATGAACGGCGGCGTGACGACCCGCGAGGCGATCACCCAGGTCGTCCGGGCGAACCTCTCGCGCGGCGTCGACTGGATCAAGACCACCTCGACGGAACGCGCCGGCACCCCCGACACCGATCCCCGGAAGCAGCTCTACACGGCCGCGGACGTGAAGGTGATGGTGGACGAGGCCGCCGCGAAGGGGATTCCCGTCATGGCCCACGCGCACGGCGAAGAAGGCGCGCTCGCCGCGGTGCAAGGGGGCGTCCGCAGCATCGAGCACGGCACGTACCTCGCCGACGACACGCTGAAGCTGATGAAAGAGAAGGGCACGTACCTCGTCCCGACCTACGCGACGGTCATCGACCTCGTCGAGCCGGGCGGCGATTACGACAACCCGGGCCTGCACCTGCGCGGGCGGCACATGCTGGCGCGGCTGCGCGAGACCGTCGAGCGCGCGCACGCGCTCGGCGTCAGGATCGTCGCCGGCGCGGATACCGGCTACGGCCCGAACAGCGTGACGCGGATCGCGCACGAAGTGGCCGCATTCGTCGAGATCGGGATGACGCCGCTCGAGGCGCTGCAGTCGGCGACGACCGTGGCGGCGGAGCTGCTCGGGATCGAGAAACGCACGGGCGCCGTCGAAGCGGGCCTCGAGGCCGATCTGCTCGTGGTCGAGCGCAACCCGCTCGAGCAGGTCCGGACGCTGCAGGATCCGCTGCTCGTCGTCAGCAACGGCCGCGTGGCCGTGAACCGTTTGAGCTTCGGCAGGACGGAGCGGACAACGAGCGCCGCTCGCCCGTAACCCCAGGAGGATCAGTCATGCGTCAACTTCTTGCCGGTCTCGCCGTCTCGCTGTTCCTGGCCGCGCCCGTGCTGGCGCAGCAGCATGAATCGCATGCCGGCCCGTCGCCCGACCAGCTCGGGACCGTCCACTTCGAGACCTCGTGCAGCCCCGCGGTACGTGGCGAGCTCAATCGCGCCGTGGCGCTCCTGCACTCCTTCGAGTACCGGCCCGCCATGGAAACGCTGACGAAGGTGCTCGAGCGCGATCCCTCGTGCGCGGTGGCGTACTGGGGCATCGCCCTGTGCCACTGGGGCAATCCCTTCGCGGGCCTCAAGACCGGCCCGCCGCTCGAGCGCGGCCGCGCCGCCGCCGAGAAGGGCCTCGCGACCGGCACACCGACGCCTCGCGAACGGGCCTACGTGGCCGCCGCCGCGGAGCTCTTCACGAACGCGGACACGGTGCCGCACCGGGAGCGAACGCTCGCGTATGCGCGGGCCATGGAGGCGCTGCAGCGCGACTTCCCGCAGGACGTCGAGGCGCGCATCTTCTATGCCCTGGCGGTGAACCAGACGGCGGCGCCGACGGACAAGACCTATGCGGCCCAGCTCAAAGCCGCGGCCATCCTCGAGCCGCTCTGGAAGGAGCACCCCGATCATCCCGGGCTGCCGCACTACATCATTCACGCGTACGACCACCCGCCGCTGGCGGCCAAGGCGCTCGATGCCGCCCGCCGCTACGCGAAGATCGCGCCCTCGGCGCCGCACGCGCTCCACATGCCCTCGCACACCTTCACGCGCGTCGGCTACTGGACCGAGTCGGCCGAGACGAACATCGCGTCGGAGAAGACCGCCATCAAGCTGAACGTCATGGGCGAGGCGCTCCATGCGATGGATTACCAGATGTACGCGTATCTGCAGATGGCCAGGGACAAGAGCGCGCTCGCGGTGCTGCAGCGGACGCCCGGCGTGACGTCCAAGCTCGACGTCAATGCCATGGGAGGCGCTGCGCCGGGCGTCGCGGGCGTCTATGCCAGCGCGGCGATCGCCGCGCGTTACGCCCTCGAGCGCGGCGCCTGGGCTGACGCGGCGGCCCTGCAGCCAGCCGCCTCCGCGTTCCCCTTCGCCGACGCCATCACCCACTTCGCACGGGCGCTGGGGGCTGCCAGGAGCGGCCAGCCCGCGGCCGCGCAGGCCGACATCGATCGGCTGGCCGCCCTCCGCGATACGCTCGCGGCAGCGAAAGAGGAGTACTGGCGGGAGCAGGTGGATATCCAGCGGCGTGTGGCCGAGGCCTGGGTTGCCTTCGCCTCGGGACGGAAGACCGAGGGCATCGCCCTGATGCAGGCGGCCGCCGAGAGCGAGGACGCCACGGACAAGTCGGCGATCTCGCCCGGTCCGCTGGCGCCGGCTCGCGAGTTGCTCGGCGAGATGCTCCTCGAGGCGGGCAACGCCAAAGACGCGCTCGTCGCCTTCGATCTGACGATGAAGAAGGAGCCGAGCCGGTTCCGGGGCGCCTACGGCGCCGCCCGGGCCGCCGAAACAGCCGGCGACCGCGCCAGGGCGCGCCAGCTCTATCGCACGCTGCTCGACATTGCCCGCTCGGCCGAGGGCGATCGTCCCGAATTGCGGCGTGCCCGCGAATTTGTTGCAACCTCCGATGAAGTAGGACTGGACTTTTCACGGGCGCGGTAGTACTAATTGAGCTTCATGCAGTCTGGGCGCGGACAGGTCGTGGTTTGCGTGTGTTGTTGTCGTGACAACAACCCGGGCCGTGGCCTGTGTGTGCGACTGCTCAGGCCGACCTAGCGTCGGCTGATTCGACGGTCGAAGCAGCTCAACATTCAGCAGGTTTTCAAGAGGCCCGGGAGGCACAGCTTCCCGGGCCTTTTTTCGTTTGAAGGGACGGAGGGAACGAAAGGCTATGGAGGGAACGGGATCACTGTTCCCGCTTTTTCTCAAGCTGACCGGGCGGCATGTCGTGCTCGTTGGCGCGGGCACGGTCGGCGCCGGGAAGCTGCGGCATCTCATCGACGCCGGGGCCGACGTGACTGTGGTTGCTCCGGAGGTTGCGCCGGCGGTCGCCGCGGCGCCGGTGCGGCTCGTGCGCCGGGCGTTCGAGCCGGCAGACCTGGACGAGGCGTGGCTGGTGGTCGCTGCCGCGCCCCCCGCGGTGAACCGGCTGGTCGCGGCCGCGGCCGCCGAACGGCGGATCTTCGTGAACGCCGTCGACGACCCCGCATCGGCCAGCGCGTACGCCGCTGCTGTCTTCCGGCGCGATCGGCTGACCGTGGCGATCTCCACCGGCGGCGAGGCTCCCGCGCTGGCGGGCCTCGTCCGCGAAGCGCTCGACGATCTCGTGCCGGACGATCTGGCGACGTGGTTCGAGACGGCGCGCCGCGCGCGGGCTGCGTGGCTCGACGAGCGCGTGCCGATGCCCGAGCGGCGTCCGCTGCTCCTGCAGGCGCTGAACCGGTTGTACGCGAAGCGGAGTGCTCGCGGCGATCCAGGAGACCCGGGCACGGGTGTTTCGCTGAACGCGTCGGGAGCCGCCGTACGGTGACCCTCCGCGATCCGTTCTGAAGGGGACAGACACATGGCGAGCGGGTTCGTTTCTCTCATCGGCGCCGGACCGGGCGATCCGGATCTGCTCACGGTCAAGGCGGTGCGGCGGCTGCGCCAGGCGCACGTCGTGCTGTACGACGCGCTCATCGATCCGCGCGTGCTGCGGCTGGCCGAGCGGGCGAGCCGGCGGCTCGTCGGCGGTCGCGCCGGCGCGTGTCACGACCAGGCCGCTATCAACACGCTGATGGTGGATCTGGCATCGGCGGGCGCTCGCGTCGTGCGCCTCAAGGGCGGCGACCCGTTCATCTTCGGCCGGGGCGGCGAGGAGGCGCGCGCGCTCGCGCAGGCCGGCGTCCCCTTCGAGGTGGTCCCCGGCGTCAGCTCGGCGACGGCCGCGCCGGCGCTGGCGGGCATTCCCTTGACGCACCGCGGCGTCGCGTCCGGCTTCGTCGTCATCACCGGTCACAGCGCGGCCGGGTGGACGAGCCTCCTGCGGGGCCTGGCGCCCGGCACGCTCACGCTCGTCGTGCTCATGGGCCTTGGCGCACGCGCCCCGCTCGTCGACGCGCTGGCG
>JBOGIW010000067.1:0-2927 GCA_050748045.1 Vicinamibacterales bacterium
GGAGCTGGCTGCGCGGGCTGACCGTTGCTACGGAGTCGAACGCCCTGGAGACAGCCGTCGGCGACTTCGCCTTCTCCGCGTTCGCGGCGGCCGTGAGCTCGTCGGCGGTCGGTCCACGGTACCCGCGTCGCGCGCGGATGCGAACACCCGGACGCTTCGTGCGAACCGAGATCTCGCGGAACTTCCCGTCGAGCTTCGTATTCGACGAGTAGTAGCCGATGAGGTAGTAGGACGTGAGGTCGTTGACGATCCGCTGCATCGCCGGCTCGATGAGGTTGGTGTTCACGACGGCCATGCCGTCCGTGTTGTCGGCCAGCTCGCGCAGTGAATCGTGACGCGCCGTCAGGTTCCGGTGATCCGTGAAGATGTCTGGCGGCCGCCGCGGTCCCATGGAGGAGTCGAAGACGGCGAGGCCGCGTGGATAGATCGTATAGAAGCTGACGTTCCCCCGGTTGGCTTGCTCGAAGAGCCTGCGGAACTGGTACCCGTTGTCCATCTGGGCGAGCGCCGCGCGATCCGCATCGCACTCGGCCATCGACGCGGGCTCCCGCCCATCCTGGGCCTTTCGGGGATCCGCGCCGCGGCGAAGCTTGCCGTCAGGGCCGACATAGATTGGATCGCGGCCGTCCGGCGCGTGGTCTCCCCCGCCGGCCAGGGGGAGCCGGCGGGCCAGGCGCTGATTCGGACCGAAAATGCGCCAGCCTTCCGAGACGGTCAGCACGGCCTTGCGCTCCTCCCGGATCCCGCGCAGGTGGATGACGAGGTCCTCGAGCGCGTCGAGCGACAACTGCTCGCGCCGCCGATCGATCATCTCCGGCGCGATCTCGGGCCAGAGGGCGTAACAGGACTCGTAGCGGTCTTCCTTGGGATCCGGGTTCGCCAGGGTCTCACGCCTGCCCCACGCCCAGTCGTCCTCCATCATCTTCGAGATGAGAGTCGTCTTCCGGCCGAACGCGAGGCTCGACGTGGCCATTTCGGGCGTCATCACCGCGACGAGGTCGTCCTGGCCGATCACGCGGTCGAGGAACCGCGCGAGCGGCACCCGCATGTTGTGAGAGCCCTCGATCTGCACGTGGTAGGTGTCGAGGAAGATGACGAAGACGCGCGCGCGCGGATCCGCCGCGGCCTGGCGGCTGTGCTCCACCGTGTTCGGCTCGATGCGGGTGTCCTGCGCCCCGGCCGGGCGAACGTTCACGTGCTCGAAGGTGGCGATGGCCTGCGGCGTCCCGTCCTCGAGAATCTCGATCTCTTCCCGCGTCAGATCTTCCACCGGCTGGCCGTCGCGTTGCGCGTACATGTCCACACGCACGTAGTTGGCTTCGGTGCGGAAGGTTGGACGCGGCTGTTCCTGCCCCTCCGTGGCGGACTGGGCGACGAGCGTGGCGGAGGCCACGGCCGCGAAGACGGCGATCGCGAGGCGAGTTCGCATGGAGCCCTCGAACGAGGTGCTGGCGCACCGGATTGTACTCGGCGTCTGGCCCCTCTGGCACCTGCGGAGTGCCGGAGGGCCAGATCCCTCGGCCCTTACGCGCCCTGTGTGCCCGGCGCGCGGCGGCGGGCGAACCAGCGACGGACCGTCCGGAGGATCACGGCCGCAAAGATGACGATGACCGCCAGCAGGATGGCCGCGACGGCCAGGGCGATCTCCGGATACCGAAGCGCCAGGAACCCCAGCCCGACCACGAACACGTCCTCTCCAAGGCTCAGGAACCAGTTCGAGAACGGCTCGGGCGAGGTGTTCACCACGGCGCGCGTACTCGTCTTGGTCAGGTGACTGCCGGTAGCCACGACCCCGCCGAGCAGCATCACCAGCGCCTCGGTCGTCGGTGACGCGTCGCCCAAGGTCGTCACCGCGATGAGCGCCCCGCCAAGCGGCCGGATGGCCGTATGGACGATGTCCCATAGCGTGTCGACATACGGGACTTTGTCGGCGAAGAACTCGACGACGTACATCACGAGCGCGACACCGATCACCCAGTCGTTGTCGAACGCGTGGTACTGCGGCGGCAGGGAGACCCAGCCGTACCGCGACGCCAGGCCGAGCAGCGCAACCGTGGCGTACAGGTTGACGCCCGCAGCGAAGGAAAACCCGAGCATGCGACCGAGCGTGGCGAGCGGCTCCATCTACACGGCGTCCCTGAGACGGACGGGGCCCTGGGCCAGCAAGTTCCGCACCTCGCTTCGGACCCGCTCGATGAGCGCATCGCGGTCGTCGAGGGTCAGCCCGGCCGTGGGGATGGGGGTGCCGACGCGCACGGTGACCGTTACGGGCTGCACGACGGCGCTCCCCTTGCGCATGGCGGCCCGCCCACCCGAGACCCCGACGGGCACAATCGGGACCTGGGCCTCGATGGCCATGATGAAGCCGCCCTTCTTGAACGGCAGCAGATCGCCCGTGCGGCTCCGCGTCCCCTCAGGGAAGATCAGAAACGAATTGCCGGCACGCAGCGAGGCCACCCCTCGCGAGAGCGACTCCAGCGCCTTCTCGCGGTCGGCGCGGTCGACGGCCAGGAAGCCCCCCACATCGAAGACGATGCCCATGATCGGGACCTGGCGCAATTCCGCCTTGTAGAGAATGTGCAGCCTGCGGTGGAGGGCCTGGAACAGCACCGGCGGGTCCACGTTGCTCTCGTGGTTCGAGCAGAAGATCACCGCCTCGCACGGGATGTGCTCGCGGCCGACAAGCCGCCAGCGGATGCCCGCCAGTGTCAGCGCGAGCCACACGCCGCCGTGACCAAGCTCGTAGAGCGCCGACTTCCAGCGAAAGACGACGGCGACGACGAGCCCGACGGGAGCAGCGACCGCGACATAGGCGATGACCGCCAGGTACGTGATGAACGACCGGATCGCCGCCATGGACGAAAAAGCCCGGGCCGGTTGGCCGGCCCGGGCGGCGAAGAAGGCAACCAGAGGGTAGAGAGGAGAAC
>JBOGIW010000068.1:0-13614 GCA_050748045.1 Vicinamibacterales bacterium
ACGCGGTGCCACATGCGACGGCGGCCTTTCTGGCACGGGAGGTCCTGCGATCCGGCGGAGGGGCGCGGGTCCCGAAGGTGGTGACGACCCTTCACGGCACCGATATCACGCTGACCGGCAACGACCCGTCGTATTCCCAGATCGTCGCCTTCTCCATCGAGCAGTCCGATGCGGTGACGGCCGTCTCCGAGAGCCTGCGCGCCACGACGCGCCGCGAGCTCGGCATCGCGCGCGACATCGCGGTCATCCCCAACTTTCTCGACTGTGCCGTCCACCGCCGGCGCCCCGTGCCGGATCTCCGCAGCCGCTTCGACGCAGCCGACGAGGGCACCCGGATCGTGATCCACGTCTCCAACTTCCGCCCCGTGAAGCGCGTGCAGACCGTCATGCTGGTCTTCGACCGCATTCGCCGGCAGGTGCCGTCCCGGCTGCTCCTCGTGGGCGACGGCCCCGAGCTTCCCGCGGCCCAGCGTACCGCGCAGGATCTGGGTATCTCGAACCTCGTGCACGCCGTCGGGCCGCAGCAGGACGTGCTGCCGTTGCTCTCCATCTCCGACGTCTTCCTCCTGCCGTCGGCGCAGGAGAGCTTCGGCCTGGCGGCCCTCGAGGCGATGGCATGCGAGGTGCCCGTCGTGGCGTCGAACGTCGGCGGCCTGCCGGAGGTCATCGAGCACGGCGTCAGCGGGTTCCTGCACCCGCCCGATGATCTCGACGGCATGGCCGCGAGTGCCGCCTCCGTGGTGATCGACGCGGACCGTCATCGGAGGATTGCGGACGCGGCGTTCCGGCGGGTGCACGAGCTCTTCTGCGAGGACCGGGTCGTGCCGATGTACGAGTCGCTCTATCGCGACGTTGCGGGAGACGTGGGCCCATAGGCTAAGGACCCTGATCGGAATAAGGTGGTCAGCTTGGGCGTCGAGGCGCCCGCCCCGGCAAGGCGCGAGGAGCGCGCATACCGCGAGTATGTAAGCGACGAGCAACGCAGCCCGGCGGGATGCATCGGCGGCCAAGGTGGCCACCTTATTCCGACCAGGGTCCTTAGATCGCTTGCCGCAATCGCGAGGAGGACAGACCGTGCCGAAGTACCTGATCGAACGCCAGATCCCGGGCGCCGGGGCGCTGACCGAGGCGCAGTTGCGCGATATCACGCGCAAGTCGAATGAAGTATTGAGCGGGCTGGGCCCCTCGATCCAGTGGGTGCAGAGCTACGTGACGCCGGACGCCATCTACTGCGTCTACATCGCGCCGGATGAGCAGCTCATTCGCGAGCACGCGCAGCGGGGCGGCTTTCCCGCGACGAAGATCACTCGGATCGGCGGGACCATCGACCCGACGACCGCCGACGCGTAACGACGACACCCGGCGCGCCACCGCGGTCGGGGTGCCGCGAGCGCGCCTCGTGGTAGCATCCCTACATTCCCTCCCGATGATGCCGCGGCGCCCGTGAGGAGCGTGTGGATGCGTGTGCGTACGTTGATCCTTGGAGCATTCCTCCTGCTTGCGGCGGCCGAGGCCTCCGCACAAACCTGTCTGGGGCTGCCGTCCTTCTCCGAAGGACTCTACCAGGCGTCGGCCGGGGTTGCGTTCACCGACGGGGCGCAGCGTGTCGGGGGCGGCCTCGCGATCGGATCGGAAGACCTCTTCGCCGGCGGGAGGCTCACGTTCACGAACGTGAGCGACATCGACGCGACGGCCACGTCCTTCGCGGCGAACGGCGGCGCCAGCTTCTTGATCAATGAGCGCGAGCGGATCGAGGCGTGCCCGGTCGCCTCCGTGATCATCACCGGTGGACCCGACGTGGGGGACATCGACGTCCACGGCGTCGGCCTGCGCGCGGGCGGGCGCCTGGGCGTCGTGGCGTACGAATCGGGCGACCTGGAAGTCGTGCCGACCTTCGGACTGGACCTCGCGTACGACCGGGTGACGGCCGAACTCGCCGGCGTCGAGACCAGCACGGGCGAGACCTACGTGATCGCGCGCGCGGGGGTCGGCTTCATCCTGAACAGGCGTCTCGGGCTCGTGTCGTCGCTCGGCGTCCCGCTGGGCCTGACCGGCGGCGATCCCGAGTTCTCGATCGTCGTGGCGTACACCTTCGGACGGTGATCAGGCCGGTGCCCGGTGAATGTGACGCGACGCGTTCTGGCAGCCCCGCTGCTCGCCATTGCGGCGGCCGCGCCGGCGATGCCGGCCGGGCAGCAGCCGGGGACGTACCACGAGCGTGTTGACGTCACGCGTGTCCTCATCGACGCGCGCGTGCTCGACGGGCGCGGGCAGCCCGTCCGCGAGCTGGGGGTGGACGACTTCGCGGTGACGATCGGCGGCAAGGCCGCGCGAGTCGAGTCCGTGCTCTGGGTGTCCGGAGCGCCCGCGGACGCGCCGATCCTCGACTCGTCGGAGCTCCGATCGCCGTACCAGGAGGCGCAGGGCCGCCTCATCGTGTTCGTCTTCCAGAAGAGCCTCGAGAAGAGCCGCATCGTCGGCTTCATGCGCATGCTGATCGAAGCGCAGGGGCTCGTCGACCTCTTCAGGGCGGAGGACCGCGTGGCGGTGACGTCCTTCGACTCGCATCTGCGGATCTGGATCGATTTCACGAACGACTTCGAGCGGATCCGCCGTGTGTTCCGGCGCGGCATCCTCTTCGAGCGGGCGCCGCCCGTGCAGGAAGCCGCCGGTCCATCGCTCGTCCGGCGGCTCGATTCGAGGCGCGCGAGCCGGACCTACACCATCGAGGGCGCGCTCAGGCGCATCGGGGACGCGATCGCCCCACTGCCCGGCGCGAAGTCGGTGATCCTGGTCGGCCACGGATTCGGCCGGTTCGGCGCCGGGGGCGTCTCGATGGAGAACGAGTACGACGACATGCGCGACGCGCTCCAGGCCGCGCGGGCGTCGGTCTTCTGCCTCGACGTGACCGACGCCGACTACCATTCCCTCGAGGCCGGGCTGCAGCTCGTGGCCGCCGACACCGGCGGCTTCTTCGCCCGCACGCATATCTTCCCCCAGCGCGCGCTCGATACGCTCGTGGGGGCGCTCGCCGGCCACTACGTCCTCTTCGTGGAGCGCCCGCCGCTCGAGCGGGGGACCCATGGCATCGACGTGACGCTCAAAACGGGACGGGACATGGTGCTCGCCAGGAGCAGCTACACCGCGCCATAGCCACGGCGCCCCCTCGATTTCAGGCGGCTGTCAGAGCTCAGACACGTGTCGAATCAGGGTGACGAGTCCGTCTTCTGTTTGACGTGTGGGGATTTGTCGTACAAAATGTCGTACATGCGCAAGGCCACGGTTTCCGTCCGCGAGCTGCAGCAGAACCTGAAGAGTGTCATGGCACGCGTCGAGCGCGGCGAAACAGTCGAAGTCACGCGGCGTCGCCGGCCTGTGGCGCGTCTTGCGCCCGTGAAGCCGGCTTCCCCGGTGTCCGCCTGGCCGGATCTCGAGGCGCGCACACGCGCCGTGTTCGGGGATCGGATTATCACTCCGGGCGGTGCGGACATCGTCATCCTGGACCGCCACGAACGGTGACGACGTACGTCGATTCCAGCGCGTTGGTGCCGGTGTATGTGCCCGAGCGCTTCTCGAAGGGCGCGCGATCGGTAGTTCGCACTGCCGGACGGATTCCGTTGAACGCCCTCCACCAGCTGGAAGTTCCGAACGCCTTCGAGCAGCTCGTAGGGCGCCATCTGATGACCAGGGATCAGTGCCGTGCTGTCCAGGCGCAGATGCGAGGTGACATCGAGAATCAGCGACTCATGCCCGTTTCCCTGGATCTCGACCGCGTGTTCACCGAGGCAAGCGAGCTCTCGCGGCTCTATACCGCGAGGTTGCTCGCGCGGAGCCTGGACCTGCTGCACGTGGCGGCGGCGCACGTCTCGCTCTGCACGACGTTCGTGTCTGCGGACGATCGTCAGCTTGCCGTGGCCAAGGCGAGCGGTCTCACCGCCGTCGACATCAAGCGTCGCACTCGTCGTTCTCCGCGGCGAGCGTAGGCGGGGCAGCCCGGTGACGGAGCGTCGTCACGGCATCGGCGTCACGCGCTCGTGACTCCCGCGCTCATGCGCCCGTCCACCGCGGGGGGCGCTTCGCGAGGAACGCCTCGACGCCCTCCTTGAAGTCGGCGCTCGCATAACAGCGGCCGATCAGGTCGTCTGCGGCATCCGGAGCGGGGCGCCGCCACTCCTGGATGCGGCGCAGCATCTCCTTCGTGGCGGCCATCGTGAGCGGGGCGTGCCCGGCGATCGTCGCGGCCAGATCGCGCGTGGTCTCATCCACCCGCTCCGCGTCGGCGACGCGCGTGACCAGGCCGAGCGCTGCGGCCTCCTGCACGTCCATCAAACGCGCGGTGAACATCAGGTCCTTGAAGCGGGCCGGCCCGACAAGGTCCGCCAGCCTGGCGCAGTTGGCGATCGACAGGCAGTTGCCGAGCGTCCTGGCGACGGGTATGCCGAAGCGCGCGGTCGCCGAGCAGACGCGCAGGTCGCACGCCAGCGCAATGGCGCAGCCGCCGCCGGTGGCGACGCCCTCCACCTGCGCGATCGTCGGGCGCGTCACGCGCTCGAGGCGGTCGATCGCCTGGTCGAGCCGCCGCTCATATGCGAGGCCGTCCTCCGCCGATCGAAAAGCGGTGAACTGCGAGATGTCGGTTCCCGCTGCGAAGGCCTTGCCCCCGGCGCCGCGCACGACGAGCACGCGGACGTCGGTCGCGGCATCGACCGCGTCGCAGGCCTCGGCGAGACCCCGATACATCTCCCAGGTCAGCGCGTTTCGCGCCTCGGGCCGGTTGAACGTGAAGAAGGCAAGCGGAGGCTCAATCGAGAACAGGCAGGATTCGGTCATGGATTTGGCGTTTGGCGATCCGGTGATTTACTCTGCCGGCGGTCACTGTAGCATGCGCGCGCTTGCCGGTCTGGTCGTCCTCGACGTCACGCAGGTCATGGCGGGACCCTTCTGCGCGATGCAGCTGGCCGACCTCGGCGCCGACGTGATCAAGGTGGAGCCGCCGGGAGGCGACTCGACGCGGCGGTGGGGCGGCGGGGGATCGAGCACCGACAGCGCCGGGTTCAACGCGGTCAATCGCGGCAAGCGCGGAATCGTGCTCAACCTGAAGACGCCGGCCGCCCAGGACGTCTTCCGTCGCCTCGCGCGCCGCGCGGACGTCGTCATCGAGAACTACCGGCCGGGCGTCATGGCCGGGTTCGGGCTCGATTACGCGCGGCTCGGCGTCGAGAACCCGCGCCTCGTCTATGCGTCCATCTCGGGCTATGGGCACACGGGACCCGACGCCGCAAAGGGCGGCTTCGACCTCGTGGCCCAGGGTGTCTCGGGCATCATGTCGATCACCGGCGAGCCGGGCGGGGCGCCCATGAAGTGCGGTGTGCCGCTCACGGACCTCGCCGCCGGCCTGTTCGCGTTGTCCGGCATCCTCGCGGCGCTCTATCACCGCACGCGGACGGGCCGGGGGCAGCACATCGACACGTCGCTCGTCGACGCGGGCCTCGCGCTCTCCGTGTGGGAGGCGACGGAGTATTTCTCGGGCCGCGGGATCCCGCAGCCCACCGGATCGGCGCATCGCCTGAGCGCGCCGTATCAGGCGATTCGGTGCTCCGACGGGTACATCACGCTCGGCGCGGCCAACGATCGATTGTTCGTCCGCCTCTGCGCCCTGCTCGGCCACCCGGAATGGGCGGAGCGGCCCGACTTCGCCGACGATGGGAGCCGCGTGCGGAACCGGGTCGAGCTGGCCGCGCTCATCGAGGGCATCACGGCGCGCTCGCCCCGTCGCCACTGGCTGGAGCGCTTCGACGCCAACGACATCCCCTGCGGGCCGATCAACAACTACGAAGAGGTGATGCGCGACCCGCAGGTGCTGGCGCGCCGGATGGTGCTGGAGACGGATCACCCGACGCTCGGCCGCCTGCGCACCCTCGGCTCGCCGTTGAAGATGTCGGCCACCCCGCCGGAGCCGGGCCGTCGCGCGCCGCTGCTCGGCGAGCATACGCAAGAGGTCCTCGGCCAGGCTGGGTACAGCGACGCCGAGATCGAAGGCCTGCGAGGCCTTGGCGCGATCTGAGCCCATGCGTCAGACAGTGCTTTCATGCGCGCAGCCGTTTCGCGTATGCTTCCGGCCATCGCGCTTTCCGCGAAGAGGATGGACATGGCCAAACGTGCGACGAAGAAGACTGCTCGGAAGACCGCCGGGAAGACTGCTCGGAAGAGCGCTCGGAAACCGAACGCCGCGTTCATGCGACCGGTGACCCCGAGCCCGGCCCTGGCGGAGATTGTCGGGCCGAAGCCGATCCCGCGCACCGAAGTCACGAAGAGACTGTGGGCCTACATCAAGAAGAACCAGCTTCAGGACGCCGACAACAGGCGCATGATCAAGGCCGACGACGCGCTGAAGGCCGTGTTCGGCGGCAAGTCGAGCGCGAACATGTTCGAGATGACGCGGCTCGTCAACCGGCACGTGAAATAGAGCGCCCGGTGAGCAGAGGTCGCTTCCGAGACCTCCGCGGCTTCGAGCGCCCGAGCCGCCGCGAGACGACGATGGAGCTGGGGCCGCGACCACAGCAGGCAGGGTGACCGGCGGCGTGCCGGTGTCAGTGTCGAGGGAACCCCTCTGGACTTACCGCGCCTCGGGGAGCGCGCGGTGCCAGGTATAAATCAGGCTCATGACGGAGGCGCCGGCGTGCAGCAGGCGCATCTGCGAGTCGTCCAGCCGGCAGGCGGGCCTGAACTCGACGTGCATGCGCTGCAGGTCGTCGGTCTCCGCATGCCCAAGCTCGAAGGCGAGGGACTCGCCGCTGGCGGTCTGGACGCGCGACCGCGGGCCGAAGGCGACCGCCAGGAGCGGCACGTGCCGGCGCAGCCGCTCTTCCACGAACGCCATCAACGCGCGGGGCGCGGCGCACACCTGCACCTGGCGCACGATCTCGTCGAGCAGCCGTACGACCCGCCGATCGCGGGCGCCGGAGGCCACCGATCGGATGCTGCCGATCGCGTCGGCGAGCGCCGAGGCGTCGGCCATCGGGATCACCGGTTCCTGTACCACAATCGGCTCCGGCACCATCACCGGCTCGCGCGGGACCGTCGGTTCTGGCCGATCGACGGTGAGGTCGTCGAAGTGGATCTCGTGGCGGAAGGTCAGGCCGCCGAGATAGCGCAGGCCGCCCTTGAGCGTTGAGATTTGGCACCGCGTGACACGCGACGGGACGGTCGTCGTCCGCGGGGCACCGGGAGCGAGGATCTCGAGCACGATCTGAGCGCCGGGGTTCAGGCGCGCCGCCGTTTCGATCAGCGCGCCGCCTTCGGACACGTCGACGAGCTTGAGCAGCGGACCGTACTTCAGGCGCGCCAGCACGGGGCGCGGCAGGTCGATCGGCCTGAACCGCACGTGCGCCCGCCGCTCCGAGACGGCGACACGGCCGCTCGTTCCGTATCCCGACCACGATGGACGCTCGTCGGCAAGCGCGCCGAGGGCCTCTGCAATTTCGAGAAGGGGGCTGCTCACGGATCCCGGACTGACAGCCTGCAATGACGCCGCCATGCCTCAGGATCGCGTAAGTCCCTGTCGGAATGGACGTTTGCCGCGAGCCCAGAGCTCAGGGAACAGTCGCGTGTGCGATTCTGCAACCTCCATGTGCAGAATAGGGATCTGGCTTGGGACCCTGGTCGGAATAGGGTGGCCACCTTGGCCGCCGATGCATCCCGCCGGGCTGCGTTGCTCGTCGCTTACATACTCCCGGTATGTGCGCGCCTCGCGCCTTGCCGGGCGGGCGCCTCGACGCCCAAGCTGACCACCCTATCCGATCAGGGTCCTTAGCGGAAGCGACCGACATACCCGCTTCGCACGGGCACCGCGCGGCCGGCGGCGAGGGCCGCGACGTCGGCGGCGATGGCCGGGTCCACGGGGCCGAGCGTGCGGAGGATGTCGCCTTCCATGGCCGCCAGTGGCACGCCGTTCCGATAGACGATGCGGGTGCCGGCGACGGCGCGGAGGCGATCGCCCGGCGTGATGATGCCCGTCAGGTTGAGCGGATCGGCGGCGCTGATGCCGATGAGGTGATCGTCAGCACCCGACCGCCGAATTTCGCGCAAACGCTCCACGGCATCGGGCAACGCGAACTGCTCGCCGGACATGCCCGACACGAAGCGTCCGCCGCGGATCTCGCCGCGCGCTTCGAGTCGCCGGTACACGCGCGCCAGCTCGCGCCACGGCACGCCGGCGGTCTCCCGCGCGACCACACGCCTGAACACGACGCCGTAGCGATGGAGCAGCGTCCAGGCGAGAAGCTCGACCGACTGGTCGCGGCTCCCGTCGGGTCCACTGCGAGGATCGTCCGGCTGTTCGGCCGGCGCGCCGTCGCCGTGCAGCAGGGCCCAGCGGCCCGCCGAACCAGCCTGGTGGACGCGAGCCGGCGACTGCGACGGCGACGTGCCGATGAGCGCGCGCAGCCCTGCGAAGCCATCGGAGGCCGAGAGACCTGCCGACACGAGCTCGCCGATGGCGACGCCAAGCTCCTCGTCCGACAAGCCGCAGGCCGGTGCGAGCTGATGCGCGAACGACGCGCCGCGCGTGCGCAACGCGTCCACGACGAGCGTCGCATGCAAGGACAGCTCGGGGCGCCCGCCGATCTCCCGCGTAGCCATCCACGCCGGCGCATGCTCGCGGCGGAAGAGCGCGATCGGCGTTGCGCCGACCACCTGGGCCGGGCCCGTCGAGAGCCGCGCCCATCCGATCTCCCCCGTGAAACACAGCATGTCGAGCATCGCCGGCTCGTAGCGCTCGAGCCGCAAGGGGAGGACGTGCGCTTCCCATGCCCGTGCGGGCAGCTCGAGACCGTCGAGTTGCGCCAGAATCGCGCGCAAACCGTCCGTGCCCGACAGCTTCGACGCCGGCGCGACGTGCTGCCACACGAAGAGGAACCGCATGAAGTCGGCCGGCGAGACCGGGGCGATCTCGGCGCGCAGCCGGTTCAGCGTGTAGCGGTGGATGCGCGCGACGAGCCGCCGATCGCACCACTCGAGCTCTCGCGCGCCAGGCGAGAAATTGCCGCGGAGCACGGCGCCCTCAGCCTCGAGCGCCAGTAACGCCGTGTCGGCGTCGGCGGTCGAGATGTCGATCGGCGCGGCCAGCACGCGGGCCGTGACGGGTCCGGCAATCGACATCGCGCCCCGCAGCAGCTCGACGATCGCGGCCTCGCGCGTCCACGTCCGGCCGGCCCTCGACGGCGGCGGCGAGATGGGCGGCTCGAGGATCGCGCCGGGATGGATGGCCAGAACCTCCGGCAGCCGCTCCGCGGCCACCCAGATCGACGCCGCGGGGGAGAGACGCACCACCGTCACGCGCCGCGCTGCTGCCAGTTCGCCGAACATCGCCGCAACCTCGCCGGCCGCGTGTTCGCCTTCCTGCGCAGCGGATCGTGGCAGAACGGGCCGGTCGTTTGCGCCCGCCGCCTCGCCGGCCTCACCCTCCTTTCCCTGCACTGGCAGCGGACGGGGCGTCCTGGCGTCGCGTGCCGCACTGAGAAAGCCGGTCGTCACCAGCATGTCGTGCAGCTCGTCGGCGTCCCGGGGGTCCGGGCGCTCCTCGTCGCGGACCCGCTCGATGGCGGAGGCGTCGAGCACGCCGATGCCGCCGCCGGCCTGTTCCGTGGCGCGCCGCGTCTGCACGGCTTGCGTACGGCGCTCCTCGAGCGGCGCATCGTCGAGGAACGCGTACGGGCGCGCATTGATGATCTCGTGCGCGAACACCGACGGCTCGGGCGTGTCGATGGCGACCGTGCGCAGCTCATGGCGATGGATGCGCTCGAGCACGGCGACGAGTCCGTCGAGGTCCATCGCCTCTTCGAGGCAGTCGCGCACGGTCTGGTTGACCAGCGGATGGTCAGGAATCTCGCGATCGCCCGGGATGTTCTCGAGGCACGCGGCGGCATCCGGGAACACGGCGGTCATGAGGTCGTCGGCCTGCATGCGCTGGAGCTGCGGCGGCACCTTGCGGCCGCCGCGGTTGCGCGGCACGGCCAGCGAGACGGTCGCGTTCCAGCGCCAGCGCGTCTGGAACACCGGCGCGTCGAGGAATGCCTGCACGAGGATCGGGCGCACCGTGGCCGGATGCAGGTACCGGAACACGTCGGCGAGCGGGAACGAGTGCTGCGGCCCGAGCGACAGCAGGAGCGCCTCGTCGGTCGCGGCGGCCTGCAGCTCGAAGTTGAACTGGCGGCAGAACCGCTTGCGCAGCGCGAGCGCCCACGCGCGGTTGATGCGGCTGCCGAACGGCGCGTGCAGCACGAGCTGCATGCCGCCCGATTCGTCGAAGAAACGCTCGAGCACGAGCGTCGCCTGCGTCGGCACGACGCCGAGCGACGCGCGGCCGCTCGAGACGTAGCTCACAATCTGCTCCGCGGCACCGCGGGAGACGCCCGCGGCGGCTTCGAGCCAGGCCTCGGCCCCTCGATCGCCGTCGCCCGGCGCCTCCTCCAGGACGCGCTCGACATCGGCGCGCAGCGTGCTCACCGCCCGCGACAGCTCGTCGCTCCGCGCGGGCGCCTCGCCGAACCAGAACGGGATGCTCGGCGGCGCGCCCTGCGCATCGACCACGCGAACGACGCCGGGCAGCACCTGCGTGATGCGCCACGACGCGTTGCCGAGCTGGAAGATGTCGCCGGCCATGCTCTCGATCGCGAAGTCCTCGTTCAGCGTGCCGATGAACGTCTCCTCCGGCTCGAGCACCACGCGATAGTCGGCGACCTCCGGAATGGCGCCGCCCGAGGTGAGCGCCAGCAGCCGCGATCCGCGACGCGGCCGCAGCACGTGGTGGACCTCGTCGCGATGGACGAGCGCCGCGCGCCGCCCGCGCCGCGTGGCGAATCCCTCCGACAGCATGCGGACGACCGAGTCGAAGTCGCCGCGCGTCAGCGCCCGGTACGGCCACGCCCGGCGGACGAGGGCGACGAGCGCATCTTCCGTGTACTCACGGCACGACACCTCGGCGACGATCTGCTGCGCGAGGACGTCGAGCGTCGCGTCGTACTCGACGATGCGATCGAGGTCGCCCTGGCGCACGGAGCGAACGAGGGCCGTGCACTCGAGGAGGTCGTCGCGCGACACCGGGAGGAGCCGCCCCTTCGGCATCCCGCTCACCGTATGCCCCGATCGCCCGACACGCTGGATGAGCGTGGCGATGCGATGGGGCGAGCCCACCTGGCACACGAGATCGACGTGGCCGATGTCGATCCCGAGCTCGAGCGAGGCCGTCGCCACGAGCGCGTTCAGCGTCCCGGTCTTGAGGCGGTGCTCGGCGTCGACGCGTCTCTCCTTCGAGAGACTGCCGTGGTGCGCGGTGACGGCGCCGTCGCCCAGGCGCTCGCTCAGGTGACGTGCCACGCGCTCGGCCAGCCGCCGCGTGTTCACGAACACGAGCGTCGTCCGGTGCGAGGCGATGAGCTCCGCCAGCCGGTCGTAATACTCCTCCCACACCTCGTGCGCCATCACCGCGTCGAGCGGCGAGCGCGGGATCTCGATCGCCAGGTCCATCGCCCGCCGGTGGCCCTCGTCGACGATCGCGCAGCCGGCCCGTTCCGAGCCGACGAGGAACCTGGCGACGAGATCGACCGGCTTCTGCGTGGCGGAAAGGCCGAGCCGCAGGAGTGGCCGCTCGGCCACCTGCTGCAGGCGCTCCAGCGAGAGCGCCAGGTGGGCCCCACGCCGTGTGCCGATCACCGCATGGATCTCGTCGACGATTACCGTGCGCACCGTCCGGAGCATCTCGCGGCTGCGTTCCGAGGTCAGCAGCAGGTACAGCGACTCCGGCGTCGTCACCAGGATGTGCGGCGGTGTGCGCAGCATGCCCGCCCGCTCGGCCTGCGTCGTGTCGCCCGTGCGCACGGCGGCGGTTATCCGAGGCGCGGCGATCCTTGCCGTCTCCGCCAGCGCGCGGATGCCGCGACGCGGTTCGGCCAGGTTCTTGTGGATGTCCGAGCTCAGCGCTTTCAGGGGCGAGACGTAGACGACGCGCACCTCGTCGGGGAGCGGGCCGCGCAGCCCTTCCTGGACGAGGTCGTCGAGCGCCGACAGGAAGGCCGCCAGCGTCTTGCCCGAACCCGTGGGCGCCGCAATCAGGGTGTCGCGTCCCTGGCGGACCGCTTCCCAGCCCCGGGCTTGGGCCGGCGTGGGCCGGCCGAGCGTCTCGGAGAACCAGCGGGACACGAGCGGGTGAAACGTGGAGAGCGACACGGGGGCGCCAGGCGCGTTCAGGTTGATGAGGGGCGCATTCAGGATACCACCCTGCTACAATCGGCCCCCGCAAGGAGGGTTGCATGTTGCGTGCTCTGGCCGTCACCGCCGCCTGTCTCGCCCTGGCGCAAGCCGAGGCGTTGGCTCAACCGACCAACGACGCGCCGAATCCGTACCAGACCGTCGAGAACCCGTTGCAGATGCCCGATGGCCGCACGTGGGGAGCGACGAGCGCCGTCGACATCGACAGGGACGGACGCTCGATCTGGGTTGCCGAGCGCTGCGGCGCCAACAGCTGCCTGAACTCGAACCTCGACGTCGTCTTCAAGTTCGACCCGTCCGGGAAGCTCGTGGCCAGCTTCGGCGCGGGGATGTTCATCTTCCCGCACGGCATCCACGTCGATCGGGACGGCAACGTGTGGGTGACCGACGGTCAGGACAACCTTCCGCGTCGTCGTCCCGGCGACCCGCCCGACAAGCCCTTGCCGCCGGCGCCGGCGACGCTCGTGGGGCATCAGGTCTACAAATTCAGCCCGGCCGGAAAGCTTCTGCTGACGCTCGGCAAGCCGGGTGGGAATCAGCCGGGGCAGCCGGCCGATCCGGCCTCGTTGTACCAGCCGAACGACGTGATCACGCTGCTGAACGGCGACATCCTGGTGGCGGAAGGGCACTCGAACGCCGAGACCGTCAGCCAGCGCATCGTCCGATTCAACCGCGACGGCAAGTATCTCGGCCAGTTCGGCAAGCACGGCTCGGGGCCTGGGGAGTTCATACAGCCGCACGCGCTCGCGCTGGATTCGCAGGGGCGCCTGTTCGTGGGCGACCGCAGCAACAACCGGGTGCAGATCCTGACGACCGACGGCAAGTTCATCGCCGAGTGGAAACAGTTCGCGCGGCCGAGCGGGGTCTACATCGATCGCAACGACATCATTTACGTCGCCGACTCCGAGTCGGGCTCGGTGAATCCGCCGATGGCGGCGTGGCGGCGTGGGATCCGGATCGGCAGCGCGAAGGACGGCACGCTCACGGCATTCATTCCCGATCCCGAGGCGCGCAACGCGCCCGAGTTCCGCGGGACGAGCGCGGCGGAGGGTGTGGCCGTGGACGCGGCGGGAAACGTCTACGGCGCCGAGGTCGGGCCTCGCGGCGTGAAGAAGTACGTGAAGAAACAGGGCACGCAGTAGCGGACGCGCTCCGCTGCCGAATGATGCCTGACACCGGAACGGGTGTCAGGCGAGCTCCGTAGAATCGGATATGCACATCGTGACATCGCCCACCGTGGCAGGCCATCGCACGACCCGGTCGTATGGTCTCGTCAGCGGCGAGGCCATTCTGGGCGCCAACATCTTCCGCGACCTCTTCGCCGGGATCCGCGACATCGTCGGGGGC
>JBOGIW010000069.1:0-6880 GCA_050748045.1 Vicinamibacterales bacterium
CCCCACACACACGCTCGTCGAGAGCTACGGCGACGGATGGGCCTGGTCGGTGCCGCTGTCGCCGCAGCTCCGCTACGTCACGGCGATGGTCGATCCGCAGCGGACCGCGCTCGCGCGGGGCGGGCCGGCAGCCGACGTATACGGCGCAGAGCTCGGGAAGGCACAGCATCTCGCCGCGCTGATGCGCTCGAGCGTCCTCGAGCGGGGGCCGTGGGGATACGACGCCTCGGTCTACAGCGCCCACACCTTCGCGGCAGACCCGCTGCTGCTCGTGGGCGACGCGGCGTCCTTCGCCGATCCGCTCTCCTCGTACGGGATCAAGAAGGCGCTGGCGTCGGCGTGGCTGGCGGCGGTGGCGGCGCACACCTCGCTCCGCAGGCCCGAGAGGACGACGGCGGCGCTGGCGTTCTTCGGCGCGCGCGAGGCGGCGATGTCGGCGTCGCTCGTACGGCAGTCGCGCGTGCTCTTCGAGGACGCCGCGTCGGCGCACGCGCACCTTTTCTGGACCGACCGCGCCGCGGACATCGAGGTGCCGGCCGCCGGCGAGCCCGACGTGCGGGCGCTTGGCGACGATCCGCGCGTGCAGGAGGCCTTCGGATGGCTGAAGGCGCAGGAGGCCCTCGCGCTCCGGCCCGCCCGCGCCCTGCGTCGCGAGCCCTCGCCGATCGTGCGCGGCCACGAGATTGTCATGGAGGAGCGGCTGGTCGCGGACGGCTGCGCGGACGGCCTCCGCTTCCTGCGCGATGTCGATCTCATGGGCCTCCTCGCGCTCGCCCCGGCGCACGACCAGGTGCCGGCGCTCTTCGAGTCCTACAACCGGCGCTTTCCGCCGGTCGCCCTGCCCGACTTCCTCGGCGCGCTGTCGGTGATGATCGCGTTCGGCCTGCTGGAGGATTCGCGCGCAAGCGCCGGATAGCGGCCGTGCCGCGCGCTGCGGTAGCGTAGGGGTGTGACTCCTGCTGCGAAGCAGAATTCGCCCTGCGTGGGTTGCTTGTGGGAAAGCCTGTCGCGCCAGTGGCGATGGGTTCGCCGCTCGCTTTACGCGTCATGACGCGTGATCTCGACTGGCCGGCCCTCGAGGCGTCGCTCGACGACCGTGGCTACGCGGTGGCGGGGTCGCCCGTGCTGACGCGCGACGAGTGCGCGTCGATGATTCAGATCTACGGAGACGAGCGGCGCTTCCGCAGCCGCATCGACATGGCGCGCTTCCGGTTCGGCGAAGGCGAATACAAGTACTTCGCGAACCCGCTGCCGCCGATCGTGGCGAGGCTGCGCCGCACGCTGTACCCGCCGCTCGCGGTCGTGGCGAATCGCTGGATGGAGCGGCTCGGGGACGAGGGCCGCCCCTTTCCTCCGACGCTCGACGGGTTCCTGCAGCGCTGCGCGGCGCACGGGCAGACGAAGCCAACGCCGCTCCTGCTGCACTACACGGCGGGCGGCTACAACTGCCTCCACCAGGACGTGTACGGCGACGTGGCGTTTCCGCTGCAGGCGGTCGTGTTCCTGTCCGAGCCCGGTGTCGAGCACGAGGGCGGGGAGCTCCTGCTCGTCGAGCAGCGCCCCCGCGCCCAGTCGATGGGCGACATCGTGCCGGCGCAGAAAGGCGGGCTTGCGATCTTCACGACGCGCGTGCGCCCGGTCCGCGGCGCCCGCGGGTACTACCGCGTCCAGATGCGGCACGGCGTGACGCGCGTCCACCGCGGCGAGCGCTTCACGCTCGGCATCATTTTTCATGATGCGAGGTGACGCCCCGCGATAGGCGACGTGGTCGGCAGTCGCCGGCCGCAGCACTCCACATCGTGGACCGCCGCTGCCTGATCTTTCGTGTCCGCCGCTCACTCTCATGACTGCCCTTGTCCACGTACCACGCGGAGACGCGGAGGCGCGGAGGCTTGTGCGTTCGACTGGGCGGCCTGCCGCCTCGCCCTCACGCGCGCCGCCTCCAGCGGCCGGTCGAACGCCCTTCGTGCTCGTCGTGCGCTTCGTGGCCGGAGTCCCTCCGCGCCTCGGCGCCTCCGCGCGCCCGTGGGCGGCGAAGGCGTCGAAACTGAGCCGGTTCCGCCGGCTTCCGCACATTAGGTGGCAGGAGGACACCGATGGTCGCCACCGCCATGCACCACATCCGCCAGCATGGAAGCCTCCTGGCGGCTCCTGAGAAGCGTCTGCTCGTCTGGATCGCCGTCCGCCTTCCGCGCTGGATCAACTCCGATCACCTGACGCTGCTGGCACTTCTCGCGATGGCGGCGGCGGGCGCGGCCTTCGCCGTGGCGCGCGTCGTGCCCGACGCCCTCTGGGTCGTTCCCTTCGCACTCGCCGTGAACTGGTTCGGCGACAGCCTCGACGGCACGCTCGCGCGCGTGCGCCGCGCTGAGCGGCCGCGCTATGGCTTCTACGTCGACCACGTCCTCGACCTCGCCGGCATCACGCTCCTCGCCGGCGGCCTGGCATGCTCGGGGTACATGACGCCGCTCGTCGCAGTGGCGCTCCTCATCGCGTACCTGCTCGTCTCGGCCGAAGTGTTCCTCGCCACGGCCGCGCACGGCATGTTCCGCATGTCGTTCCTCTGGCTCGGGCCGACGGAGCTTCGCATCCTGCTGGCGACCGGCACGATGGCGCTCTTCGGAGACCCCCAGGTCGATCTCGGTGCTTTAGGGCGGCATCAGCTCTTCGACGTGGGCGGTGTGGCCGCCGCCGCCGGCCTTGCGCTCGCGTTCCTGTCGGCGACGGTGCGCAACACGCGCATCCTCTCGCGCATGGAACCGATGATCCGCGATCCGCAATCCGCGATCCGCGCTCCGCAAGCCTCACGCGGCCATCCGCAGCCCGTGCTCCGCAGCCCCCAGTCAACCGTCCTCGACCGGCAATCCGCCGTCCGCGATCAGCAGGGCATTGGTGACGATCCCCTGCCTGGTGTCCGCGGTCCTCAGTCCGCGAATCGGACATGACGGATGCGGATCGGGGACATGCGGATAGCGGATCGCGAAAATGCGGATGGGGTATCGCGGATGGCCGGATCACGGAGAGCGGATCGCGGCTCGCGGAGAGCGGATCGCGGAGTCCGGATGGCGTTCATCCGCTTCAACATCGTCGGCATCGCCGGCTTCGCGGTCCAGCTTGGAACGCTCCTCGCGCTCGACGCCGCGGGGCTGCCGGTCCTGCCGGCGACGTGCCTTGCCGTCGAGGCGGCGATCCTGCACAACTTCGCGTGGCACGAGCGCTGGACCTGGGCCGGAGTGGCGGCGGGCACGCGCGCCGGACGCCTGGTGCGATTCCATCTCTCGAATGGTCTCATCTCGATCGTGGGCAACGCCGCGCTGACAGGCGCTCTCGTACACGCCGGCGCGCCGCTTGTCCTCGCCAACGGTGCGGCCGTCCTCATGTGTGCGCTCCTCAACTTCGGCGCGGCCCATTTGTGGGTCTTCTGTGCTACAACATGGCCCACACTCCATGGGCATCTTCACTGAGCGGGCGGCGGCGCTTTCCGGCGCGTTCCTCTGTTCCCTCCTGATCGCCGCGCCGGGCGCCCGGCAGGCGCAACAGCCCCCGTCGCCGCCGCCGGGGGGCGCGCCAACGGTCGAGGCTGGCATCCCGATCCCGGATACGACCGTGCAGGCCGCGTGCGGCGCGTGCCACAAGCCCGACGAGGGCGGCGTGATGTCGCGCCTCTCGTTCCGCCGCAACACGCCCGAAGGGTGGGAGGGGACGATCCGGCGAATGGTCGCGCTCAACGGGCTGAAGATCGAGCCCGCGACGGCGCGAGCGGTCGTGCGCTATCTCTCGAATCACCTCGGCCTCGCCCCCGAGGAAGTCAAGCCGGCCGCCTTCGAGACCGAGCGGCGGATCATCGATTTCAAGTACGAGGCGAGCCGCGACGCCGAGCGCGTGTGCACGGCGTGCCACTCGATGGGCCGCGTGATGCTGCAGCGCCGATCGAAGGACGACTGGCAGATGCTCGTGGACATGCACCGCGGCTGGTATCCGCTCAGCGACTTCCAGGCGTTCCGCCGCATGGGCCCGCCGCAGCGGGAGCCGGGCCCCGACGGCCGGCCGCCCGACAATCGGCATCCGGTCGAGAAGGCGCTCGAGCACCTGCGCGGCGCCTACCCGCTCCACACCGCGGAGTGGGCGGCGTGGTCGGCGACGATGAGGCCGCCGAAGCTCGAGGGAATCTGGACGATCGCGGGACATGAAACCGGGAAGGGCGCGATCTACGGCATCGCGCGGATCGCGCAAGGCGCGGCAGCCGACGAGGTCACGACCGAGATCACGTTCACGTATGCGCGAACGGGGCAGCGCGTCTCGCGCACGGGCCGGGCGATCGTCTACACGGGCCATCAGTGGAGGGGCCGCTCGACCGAGGGGGGCAACGACGAGACATCGCTGCGCGAGGTGATGGCAGTCGAGCGCGACTGGCAGTCGATGAGCGGCCGCTGGTTCACGGGCGGCTACGACGAGCGCGGCCTCGACGTCACGCTCCGGCGCGCGAGCGGCCAGCCGTCAATCGTCGGCACGAGTCGGACGGCGTTCCGCGCGGGGACGTCCGGACAGGAGGTCCGCCTGTTTGGCTCGAATCTTCCGGCCACGTTGACGGCGAAGGACGTTGACTTCGGCCCGGGTGTCACGGTGGCGAGCGTGTCGGCGGCGAGTCCGCACGTGTTGACGGTCACGCTCGACGTGGCGCCGGGGGCCGCCATCGGGCCGCGCGACCTCGTGATCGGCGCGGCGCTCGGAACCGTCGTGATGCCGGCCGCCGTTGTCGTCTACGACACGGTGGATTACATCAAGGTCAGCCCCGAGTGGGCGATGGCACGGACCGGCGGCGTGAGCTTGCCGAAAGGCTTCGCGTTCTTCGAGGCGCGGGCGTTTCACAACGGCCGCGACGGCCGCCCGAGCACGAAGGACGACATCGCCCTCGGCCTCGTCGACGCGGCGTGGACGCTCGAGGAGTACTCGGCGGTGCTGAACGACGAGGACGTGAAGTACGTCGGCACCATCGACCCGGCGACGGGCGTCTTCACGCCGAACGTCGAGGGGCCGAACCCCGGGCGGCCCGGCCACGCGAACAACATCGGCGACGTCTGGGTCGTGGCGAGCTGCACGCCCGACGGCGCGAAGCGGCCGCTGCGCGCGCGCGCCCATCTCCTGGTGACGGTGCCGCTCTACATGCGGTGGGGCACGGAGGCGCAGACGCTTCAATGAGGAATCCTGGAAGCTCGGACGGTTCGGGAGGGTCGGGCGTGCTGGGGCTGCATGAATTCCACCGGTTCGAAGCGGCCGGGCAGCCGTTCGTGTACCTGGTGCCGAGCGCCGCGGTGTTCGCGCTCGACACCGTGTCGGACGCCGTTATCGGCCTGCTCGGCGCGGGCGAACGCCCGCGCGAGGAGGTGCTGGCGGGGCTGAGCGCGCGCTTCGATTCGGCGGCGGTCGGTGACAGCATCGCGGAGCTGTTGCGCGTGCGGGCGATCGCTGAACGGGCGCCCAGAACCCCATCACCGGCAGCCGCGGGTCTTCAGACCCGCGGCCGCGTCATTCCGGTCAGTCCCCTCAGCACGATGGTGCTGAACGTCACCAACAAGTGCAACCTCGCCTGCACGTATTGCTACGAGTACGGCGAGGATCGCGTCGTGGAGCCGAGCAAGAAGCCGCGTTTCATGACGCAAGAAACAGCGCGTCAAAGCGTGGATTTCATGTTCGCGGAGGCCGCCGAGCAGAAGACCGTGCATCTCACGTTCTTCGGCGGCGAGACGCTGCTCAACTACAAGGTCCTGCGCTCGGCGCTCACGTACGCGCGCGAGCGTGCGGCGGCACTAGGAAAAGAAGTCGACGTGAGCTTAACGACCAATGCCACGCTGCTGCGCGACGAGATCATCGACTGGATCGTGGACAACGACGTCGGTGTCACGGTGTCGATCGACGGCGACCGCGAGCAGCAGAACCGGCATCGTGTCTTCCATAACGGGAAGGGGAGCTACGACGTCATCCGGCCGCACATCGAGTCGCTACTCAAGAAGCATCGACGTCGGCCTGTGGGCGCGCGCGTCACGCTGACGCACGACAACCTCGACGTCATCGGCATCTTCCGGCACCTGCGCGGCGAGCTCGGTTTCTGGGAAGTCGGCTTTGCGCCGGTCACGACGTCGTGGCAGCGCGACTACGCGATCGAGGAAGCGGGTTTCGAGCAGATGCTCCTCGCGTTTCAAACACTGGCGCGCGAGTACTTGGACTTCTGTCTCGCCGGGAAGCATCACGGCTTCTCCAACGTGCGCGACACCGTGGAAGAGATTCACAAAGGGATGAGCAAGGCGTATCCGTGCGGCGCCGGGCTCGGCTTGTTAGGCGTCGCGACTGATGGCGACGTCGCGCTCTGTCATCGCTTCGCGGGGTCCGACTCGCATAAGCTCGGGACCGTGTTCGACGGCGTGGATCACGCCGTGCAGAATGACTACCTCGTCAAACATCACATCGCCAACAAAACGGACTGCTCGCAGTGCTGGGCGCGGCCGATTTGCGCTGGCGGGTGTTACCATGAAGCGCAGACGCGTTACGGCTCGACGGAGCGGCCGAATCTGCACTATTGCGAATGGATCAGGCGTTGGACACACACCTGTTTGGAAGTGTACGGCACGTTGGCCGAACGGCGGCCGGAATTCCTGAGACAGTTCGAGGCCTAACGAATGAATCACGCAAAAACGATCAATACACTCATGCCACTGCTAACGCTGTTGCTCGCGTGTGGCAGAGGCGTCCAGCTCGAGACCGGCTCGCAAGCGACAGCGAAGACCACGTTTTTCATTACGAGCGCGGGACCCGGCAACGGTGCCAATCTGGGCGGGCTCGCGGGCGCCGATCGGCACTGTCAGTCGCTCGCGGATGCCGCCGG
>JBOGIW010000070.1:0-3147 GCA_050748045.1 Vicinamibacterales bacterium
GCCGCGCCACGCGAGGCCTCGCTCGAGGCGGCGCTGGCGCCGGCCGACGTGCCCTACCTCTATTTCGTCAGCCGGAACGACGGGTCGCACGTCTTCGCGCGCACGCTGGCGGAGCACAACCGCAACGTGCGCCAGTTCCAGATGCTCTTTTTCCGTGAGAAACGGCTCCGCGAGCAGAAAGAGCGCGAGGCCAGCCGATCGGGAAAGTAGCCGTCTACCGCTCGCCCCACTTGAGCTTTTCCCGCAGCACCTCGAAGTAGCTGCGCGCAGGCGCCTTCACGAGACGCAAGGGCTGTCCGGCCCGCTGCACGCGGACCACGTCGCCCCGCCGCAGCTCGTAGCCCGCCTGCCCGTCGTAGGTCACGAATACCTCGTCGGTCTCCGATTCGACGAGCGGCTGCACTTCCACGACCGTGGATGCCGGGATCACGACGGGGCGGTTCGTCAGCGTGTGAGGCGCAATCGGCGTCAAAACGAGCGCGTCGACGAGGGGGTGGACAATGGGGCCGCCGGCGGCGAGGTTGTACGCCGTGGAGCCGGTGGGGCTCGCGATGATCAGGCCGTCCGCCTTCACGCGCGTCACGAAGGAGCCGCTGACCGACACGGCCAGCTCGATCATGCGCGACAGCGCGGTCTTCGTGAACACGACGTCGTTGAGGACGATGCGCGTGTCGATCGGCCGCCCGGCGCGCGACGCCTCGGCGCGGAGCATCAGCCGCTCGTCGAAGCCCGCCGTGCCGGTGAGCACGCTTTCGAGCGACGGGTACAGCTCGTCGATGCGGATCTCGGTCAGAAAGCCGAGGCTGCCGAAGTTCACGCCCAGGATCGGGATGTCGTGGCCCGCCTGGCCGATGCGGTCGGCCATCGACAGCAGCGTCCCGTCGCCGCCGAGCACGATGACCAGGTCGACCTCGTCGGGGAGCCCTTCGCGCGAGACCTCGCGGTCCGTGACGGCCTCCACGCCGCGCTCGCGCAGCCAGGCGGTCAGCCTCGACACATAGTCGCGGGCGCCGGGAAGGCCCTCCTTGGCCACGATGCCGACGCGTCGAATCGTCATGCCTGCAGGTGGAGGAGGAACTCCTGGTTGCCTTTGGGCCCCAGGAGCGGCGACGGCACGGAGCTCACGGGCGTCAATCCTACCTCACGCGCCGCGGCGCGCACCTCCTCGAGAACGCGCGCGTGGACGGCCGGATCGCGCACGACACCCTTGCGCGCTTCGGCGCGGCCGGCCTCGAACTGCGGCTTGACGAGCGCCACGAGGTCGGCGCCCGGCTGGAGCACGGGCGGCAGGACGGGCAGAATCTGACGGAGCGAGATGAACGAGACGTCGATCGCGACGAGATCCACGGGGCCGGGCAGGTCGCGCGGCGTCAGGTGGCGGGCGTTGAACTTCTCGATCACCACGACACGAGGATCGTGCCGCAGCGTCCAGTCGATCTGGCCGTGTCCGACGTCGAGGGCGACGACGCGCCGGGCGCCGCGCCGGAGCAGCACGTCGGTGAAGCCGCCGGTGGACGCGCCGATGTCGAGCGCCTCGCGGCCGGCGACGGGGATCCCGAAGGCGTCGAGCGCGTGCGCCAGCTTGACGCCGCCGCGACCGACGTAGGGGTGGTCGGGGGCGATGAGCGCGACCTCCGCATCGGTCGAGACCTGGGCGCCGGCTTTCGTCACCGGCCGGCCGTCCACGGCGACCTGCCCGGCGAGGACGAGCGCTCGCGCACGCTCCCGCGACGGCGCGAGCTTCCTGTCCACCACGAGCTGATCGAGACGCGTCTTCAATTCGAGCGTTCGACGATCCAGCGGCCAATCTCGAGGAGGCGCGCATCTCCCAGGCCGCGGTCGCGAAGGCTCGCCTCGGCCCGCGCAACGCACTCGCGCGCCATGCGGCGCGACGCCTCGAGGCCGAAGAGCGCCGGGTACGTCGGCTTGCCCGAGGCGGCGTCCTTGCCCGCGGTCTTGCCGAGGTCCGCCGACGCGCCCTCGACGTCGAGGATGTCGTCGACGATCTGGAAGGCCAGCCCGAGCTCCGTCGCGCACCGGTCGATCGCGTCGACGGCGGGGTCGTCGCCGCTTCCCATGATCGCGCCGGCCATCGCCGACGCGCGGATGAGCGCGCCCGTCTTCTTCGCGTGCATCGCCCGGAGACTGTCGGCGTCGGCCGGCGGCGGCGGACCTCCGCCCGGACCGGGCCTCGCCGCCGCGAGATCGATCGCCTGGCCCCCCACCATGCCGGTACACCCGGCGGCCGTCGCGATGACATCGATGACACGCAGCTTGCGTGCGACGACGGCGGGATCGGCCGAGCGCGGCTCACGCGCGAGCAGGCTGAACGCCTCGGCGTGCAGTCCGTCGCCGGCAAGGATCGCCATGCCTTCACCGGCGACGACGTGCAGGGTGGGGCGACCGCGCCGCATGGTGTCGTCGTCCATGGCCGGCAGATCGTCGTGAATGAGCGAGTAGGTGTGAATCAGCTCCACGGCGCATGCCGCGGGAAGCGCCAGCGTGCGGTCGCCGCCCACCGCATCCGCGCTTGCCAGGCAGAGGACCGGCCGGAGGCGCTTGCCTCCGGCGGTGATGCTGTAGCGCATGGCATCGGCGACGACGGCGGGGCAGTCCGGCGGAGAGGGAAGGGCGCGGGCCAGCGCAGCCTCGATCTCGGCGCGGCGCGCCGTCAGATACGCACTGAGGGTCATCACGATTTGGAGTCTGGCCCCTGTTCGTCCGCCCCGAGGCTCGCCGGCGCCGGCTTGATCTCGCCGCGTTCGGTGAGAATCTCGATGCGCCGCTCGGCGTCCTCGAGACGAGCGTGACAGAACCGCGAGAGGTGCACGCCGCGTTCGTACAGCTCGAGCGACGTCTCGAGCGCGAGATCGCCTGCCTCGAGCTTCTTGACGATCGCCTCGAGCTCGGCAATCGCGGCTTCAAAGTCCTTGATGGTCGTGTCCATTGCTCATTTCCCGCGATCCGCGATCCGCTCTCCGCGGTCCGCGGTCCGCGTTCCGCAATCCGCGGTCCGCTCTCCGCGAAGCCCTACGTGACCTCGCAGTCGAGCTCGCCGCGGTGGAGCTTGACGTGCACGCGGTCTCCCGGGCTCACGCGCGATGCGTCGCGCACGATCGCCGTGCGGTCCGCGTTCCAGCACACGGC
>JBOGIW010000071.1:0-3694 GCA_050748045.1 Vicinamibacterales bacterium
GAGCGGCGCTGACCGCGCCGGCGCGTGCGAGCGCGCGCGAGCTGCTCGCGGCCGCTGACAAAGAGAAGGCGAAAGCGAAAGGCGAAAGCCGAAAGCGAAAGTGATGTCGGCCGGCAGACCATGGCGAAGACATACCTCATCGAGACGTTCGGCTGCCAGATGAACGTCCACGACTCGGAGCGGATGGCCGGCCTCCTCGAACAGGCCGGCTATGAGGCGACGACCGCGGACGCGGAGGCCGACGTCATTGTCATCAACACCTGCAGCGTGCGCGAGCATGCCGAGGAGAAGCTCTACACCCGTCTCGGCGAGCTTCGCGTGATGACGGCCGAGACCGGGCGCGACCGGATCGTGGCCGTCGCCGGCTGCGTGGCCCAGCAGGAAGGCCGCGCCCTCCTCAAGAACACCAACGGGCGCGTCATCGACGTCATCGTCGGCACGCAGCAGATGAAACGGCTGCCGGTGCTCGTCGAGCAGGCCGCGCGGTCGCCGTTCCCATCCATCGACGTCAACCCGTGGGACGACGTGACGTTTCCGCTCGGGATCACGCGGCGCAGCGACCCGGTGAAGGCGTACGTGACGATCATTGAGGGGTGCAACGACCACTGCGCGTTCTGCGTCGTGCCGCATACGCGCGGCCACGAGCGAATGCGCCCCAAAGCCGACATCCTCGCCGACGTGCGCGAGGCCGCCGGCACCGGCCGCACGGAGATCCAGCTCCTCGGCCAGATCGTGAACCATTACCAGGCGCCCGACGATCCGTCGTGCGACTTCGCGCAGCTCCTCGCCGAGGTGCACGACGTGCCGGGCGTCGAGCGCATCCGGTTCGCGAGCCCCCACCCGCGCCACACCGGGCGCCGGCTGATCGAGGCGGTCCGCGACCTGCCGCGCGTCTGCAAGCACCTCCATCTGCCGGTGCAGTCGGGATCGACGCGCGTGCTGCAGGCGATGCGGCGGCGTCACACCCGCGAGCAGTACCTGGCCCTCGTCGCCGAAATCCGCGCCGCCATCCCGGGCGTCGAGCTTTCGACCGATATCATTGTGGGTTTCCCGGGCGAGACCGCCCGGGACTTCGACGACACGCTGTCGCTCACCGAGGCGGCGCAGTATCACGGCATGTTCTCGTTCAAGTACTCGGTCCGGCCGAATACGCTGGCCGAGAAGCGGATGCCTGACGACGTGGCGGAGGAGGAGAAGACGGCGCGGATCGTCGCGCTGCAGCGGCTGCAGCGCACGATTCAGACACGCCTGCACGAGCAGGCGGTCGGGACGACGGTCGAGGTCCTCGTCGATTCGGCCAGCCGCCGGCGTGAGACGGAGCTGTCGGGCCGGACGACGGGGAATACCGTCGTCAATCTTCCCGTTCCGGGGGGCGGCGCGCCCTCGGCGTGGATCGGACGCACGGTGCCGGTCCTCGTCCGGCGGGCCGGACCGCACAGCCTCTGGGGCGAGGCAGCCGTCGGCGGACGGCGGGAGGCGTCGGCGGGAATCAGCGGACGGGTGGCCATCGGCGGCCCGTCGGCGGCAGGCGATCGGCCGCCGGCGTCGCGGTCAGGTCCGGCCGTCGTGGGGCCATTCGTGGCGCACGGGTCGAGGGTTCGATCAGAAGGGCGAGGCGGTCATGCTGATTGAGATGACGATCAAGGGGCTGATGGTGGACCCGATCACCAACATGCCCATCGTGATGCTGAAGGACATGCAGGGCGAGCGGGTCCTTCCGATCTGGGTCGGCATCTTCGAGGCCAACGCCATCGCGCTGCAGATCGAGAACATCGCGACGCCGCGCCCGATGACGCACGACCTGCTGCGCAACGTGATCAAGGACCTCGACGGGACCGTCGAGCGCGTGGTCGTGAGCGACCTGAAGGACAACACGTTCTACGCGGTCATCTACCTGACGGTGCGCGGCGAGAGCGTCGCCATCGACGCGCGGCCGAGCGACGCCATCGCCCTGGCGCTCCGGACACGGTCGCCGATCCTGGTGGAGGAGGCGGTCATCGACAATGCGCGGAACGTCGACCTCTCCAGCGACCGGGAGGACTCGAAGCACCTCAAGAAGTGGCTGGAGGAGCTCGACCCCGAGGACCTCGGCAAATACAAGATGTGACGGTCGGCCGGCCGACAGCGCCTCTCCAGGCGCCCGATCCTGGCGACGCCTCGCCCGGAGCCGCAAGATCAAGGACCCGCGCGCGCGGAAACCCCAATGTATTGATGTGTTGATTGACTGGCCCGGCCGCCATCCCCATAATGGGCGCACTCGCGCCCACATGATCGTCGCCATCGCCAACCAGAAAGGCGGGGTGGGGAAGACCACAACCGCCATCAACCTTGCCGCCGCCCTGGCGCTCCGCGGCAAGCCGACGCTCCTCATCGACCTCGACCCGCAGGCCAATACCAGCATCTCGTTCCTCGACCACCAGGCCATCCTGCGGAGCACCTACGACGCCATCGTGGACCCGGCGACGTCGCTGGCCGACGTCATCGTCCCGGGGCCGCACCGGAACCTCTTCATCGCGCCGGCCCGGATCGGGCTGGCGAAGCTCGAAGCGCGGCTCGTCGGCGAGCTCGACGCGCACTTCAAGCTCAAGGACAAGATCGCCGAGCTCGGCAGCACCTACGCCCACATCGTCATCGACTGTCCGCCGGCCCTCGGCCTCCTGACCGTCAACGCGCTCGTTGCGGCGACGCACCTCCTGATTCCGATCCAGTCGTCGTACTTCGCGCTCGAGGGGACCGACGACCTGCTCGAGACGATCGAGAAGGTGCGGCAGCGGCCGAACCCCGCGCTGCGGATCCTGGGCGTCGTCATCACGATGCACGACAAGCGGACCGCGCTGGCCCGGGACATCCGGGACCAGATCCAGAAGGTGTTCGGCGGCAAGGTGTTCCGGACCGTCATCAGCAAGAGCGTGCGGCTCGAGGAGAGCCCCGCCTACAAGGAATCGATCTTCACGTTCGCGCCCGACTCGGCCGGCGCAACCGATTACTACAGTCTCTGCGAGGAGGTCATCGAACGTGTCGAAGCGCGGACTGCCTGAGACGCTCCGGATGCGGCATGACGAGCACTATGTCGAGGCACTGGCCGCCTCGGCCGGGGCGCCGATCGGCCGCATGGCGCCTATCGAGCTCCTGGACCCCAGTCCCCACCAGCCGCGCCAGGTCATGGGCGACCTCTCGGAGCTGATGGCGTCGGTCTCGGAGAAAGGGATCATCGAGCCGCTCATCGTGCGCCAGCGCGGCGGGCGCTACCAGATCATCGCCGGCGAGCGCCGGTACCACGCCGCCGTCCAGGTGGGCCTCCGCGAGGTCCCTGTCGTCGTCCGCGAAGTGGACGACGCCCAGGTGATGGAGATCGCGCTCATCGAGAACCTGCAGCGCAAGGACCTGACGGCGTTCGAGGAGTCCGAGGCGCTGCATCAGCTCGCGCAGCGCTGCAACTACACGCACGAGGACATGGCGCGCAAGCTGGGGAAGTCGCGAACGTCGATCACCGAGTCGCTGTCGCTGGGCGCCATGCCCGACGAGGTCCGCAACCTCTGCCGGCTGGCTGACATCACGTCGCGCTCGACGCTGCTGCAGATCGTCCGCCAGGGCTCTGCGCAGAAGATGCTGGCGCTGCTCGAGAGGATCGTCTCCCAGGGCACGGTCACCCGCCAGGACGTCCGGAAGGAAACCGCGAAGGCCAAGCCCGGGG